>CAZRHP010000136.1:0-1532 GCA_964599975.1 uncultured Gulosibacter sp. | reverse complement strand
ACGATTCTCAGGCGGCACAACCGGCCTGTGCATCGGACACATAGCTCCCGAAGCAGTGGACGCAGGTCCCATTGCATTCGTGCGCGATGGTGATCTCATACGGGTCGATATCGCTGCTCGGAGCATCGATCTACTGGTCGATGAATCCGAGTTGGAGGCTCGCCGCACAGGCTGGACGCCTCTCCCACCCCGATACACCCGTGGCGTGCTCGCAAAGTACGCCAAACTCGTGAAGTCCGCAGCCTTGGGCGCGGTAACGGGTTAACACCACTCGTTCAAGGAGTTTTATGACTAACTCGGTAGCCTCAGGTTCGGAACATCCCGTTCTGAACGGCAGCGCCGCGCTGTTGAAGTCGCTCGAATACCTCGGTGTGAAGGACGTTTTTGGCCTTCCCGGTGGCGCCATCATGCCGTTCTATGACGAGCTGATGGCCCAGTCCGCCATTCGCCATATCCTGGTTCGCCACGAACAGGGCGCCGGCCACGCGGCCGAGGGTTACGCTCTCGCCAGCGGGGGAGTCGGAGTATGCATTGCGACCAGTGGCCCCGGTGCGACCAATCTGGTCACCGCCATTGCCGACGCCTATATGGACTCGATTCCCATGATCGCAATCACCGGCCAGGTCTTTTCGCACCTGATGGGCACCGACGCGTTCCAAGAGGTCGACATCGTCGGTGTGACGATGCCCATCACCAAGCACTCGTTCCTCGTGACAAAGCCCGAGGACATCCCCGCAACGATCGCGGCCGCGTATCAGATCGCGACCACGGGCCGTCCCGGTCCCGTGCTGGTGGACATCACCAAGGACTGCCAGATCAATTCGGCACCCTTCATCTGGCCCCCCAAGGTCGAATTGCCCGGCTACCGCCCCATCACCAAGGCGCACGGCAAGCAGATTTCGGCTGCGGCTCAGATGATCTCCGAGTCCTCGAAGCCCGTCTTCTATGTCGGCGGTGGCACCGTTCGCGCCAAGGCTCAGAAAGAGCTCCTCGAGCTGGCCGAACTGGTGGGCGCTCCTGTGGTCACGACGTTGACCGCTCGTGGCGTGTTCCCTGACACTCACCCGCAGAACCTCGGCATGCCCGGCATGCACGGCACCGTTCCCGCAGTGCTTGCTCTGCAGGAGAGCGACTTGCTCATCGCGCTGGGATCGCGTTTTGACGACCGCGTGACCGGCAAGGTCAGCGAATTCGCGCCGAACGCCAAAGTCATCCACGTCGACATCGACCCTGCCGAAATCGGCAAGATTCGCGAAGCCGACGTCCCCATCGTGGGCGATGTTCGCGAGGTCATCCTCGACCTGCTGCCCGCCTACGCCGAGCTGGCTACGGCCGCTCCGGCGGACCTCACCGAATGGTGGGCTCACCTGAACAGCCTGCGTGAGTCGTACCCGCTGGGATACGACGCACCCAACGACGGACTGCTGTCACCGCAGGCCATCATCGCCAAGATCGGCGAAATGACCGGACCCGAGGCCGTCTACGCCGCCGGTGTGGGTCAGCACCAGATGTGGTCGGCCCAGTTCATCAGC
>CAZRHP010000135.1:0-1540 GCA_964599975.1 uncultured Gulosibacter sp. | reverse complement strand
GGTCTCACGCAGAGACGACTTCGGTGCCGATGCCTTCGGGGGTGAAAATTTCGATGAGAACCGAATGCGGTTCGCGGCCATCGATCATCGCGGCCTTGGATACGCCGCCCTCGACTGCCTCAACGCAGGCCAGCGCCTTGGGAATCATCCCTGATTCCAGGCTGGGGACCAAGGCACGCAGTTCGCTCGACGTGATGCTGGACACCAACGAATCGGTGTCCGGCCAGTTGAGGTAGAGGCCCTGGACATCGGTGAGGATGACGAGCTTTTCGGCGCCCAGAGCAACGGCGAGCGCCGCAGCGGCGGAATCGGCGTTGACATTGAGGCTCTGTTCAAGGTTCTCGATGTCGGGTGCCGTCGACGACACCACGGGGATTCGGCCGGCATCGATCTCGGCGAGAACTGCCTGCGGGTCCACCTCGATGACATCACCGACCAGCCCCAGGTCCACGGTGGCGCCGTTCTCAATGACCGTCCGTCGCTTCCCCAAGAAAAGTCCCGCGTCCTCGCCGCTGACCGCGGTGGCCAACGCACCGTGACGATTGATGTGCCGAACCAGGTCGCGACTGATTGAACCCGACAACACCATGCGCACGACATCCATGGCCTCTGGCGAGGTGTAGCGGTATCCCGCACGGAATTCGCTTTCGATACCGAGGCGCTCCAACATTGCCGAAATTTGGGGGCCACCGCCGTGCACGACCACCGGCTTGATTCCCACAGAGCGCAGGTACACCATGTCTTCGGCAAAGGATTGCTGCAGTTCTTCGGACACCATCGCGTTGCCGCCGAACTTCACGACAACGATTTTGCCGGCGAAGCGACGCAGCCAGGGCAGGCTCTCGATCAGCACGCTGGCTTTGGCTCGGGCGGCTTCGTGGGTGCGTGTAGTGGCTGTCATTAGCTGGAGTATGCGCTGTTCTCGTGGACGTAATCGTGTGTCAGGTCGTTAGTCAAAATTGTGGCGGATTCCGCACCAGCGTGCAACACGATCTCGACGAGTGTGTGGCGCGGGGTCAGGTCGACCTCGTCACGGGGGCGATCGGGGCCGCCCTTGGTGCACAAACGCACACCGTTGAACGACACGTCGACGTTATAGGGGTCAAAGGCGGCATTCGTGGTGCCAATGGCGGCAAGCACGCGTCCCCAATTTGCGTCGTTACCGAAAATCGCGGCCTTGAACAGGTTGTTGCGAGCGAGCGAGCGACCTACCTCGACGGCGTCCTGTTCTGTGGCGGCTTCGGTGACGACGATTTCGATGTTGTGCGAGGCGCCCTCGGCATCGGCCTGCAGCTGACGCGCCAAATCCTGGCACGCATCGCGCAACAGGGCCGCGAACTCGTCAAAATCGGGGGTCACACCGCTCGCGCCACTCGCCAAGAGTGTGACCTGGTCGTTCGTCGACATGCAGCCGTCGGAATCGAGGCGGTCGAACGAGTGACTGGTGGCCTGACGCAGTGCCGCGTCAAGCTGTGCCGCAGGGATGTCCGCGTCGGTGGTGATTACAACGAGCATCGTCGCAAGGCCCGGTGCCAGCATG
>CAZRHP010000134.1:0-1607 GCA_964599975.1 uncultured Gulosibacter sp. | reverse complement strand
TCCAGGTGGTGGGCGCCGAATTTGTGTCGGTCGCGGGCACCGATCATCGGGGCATTCTTGCGCACCTGCGGTTGGCCGGGCAGTAACGGTTACCCTTGAGGAATGCGTAAACAGCCTCGGCGTCCCGTCTTGTTCGAGCCCGCGGTGTTTGACAGTTTTGTGGGGGACCACGACCCTGCCCTGCGTTTGCAGGTGGCACATGACACTGCGGCGGCACTGCTGTCGAGGGTCCGTGATGGAGCAGATCCCGCGGTGGTGGAGCGGCTTGTGACTTTCACCCGTGTCCACGGGGTGGACGAGCTGGCGGAACTATGGTCGACCGCTCCCGCGCATTCATTGCCGGGTGCTCTGTGGCGGCTCTATCTGGTGCATGCCAGCATCGTGTCGGACCCGCGTGCTGCTGCGGAAAGTTTTCGGACCGGTTTCAGCATTCCCAGCATCGACGGTGTTGTCGTGGGGGCGCCCCAGCCGGCGGGGCCGGACGAAGTGAAGGACTTGGCGGACGAGATTCTGACCGGTGTGTTTGTGGGGGACTTGCCGACAGCGTTGGATCGTGCCGCGTCGTATTGCCGTATCAGCGCGCACGGGCTGGTGGCGCTGGCACATCAGGCGGATGACGAAGCGAGTTCCCTTGCAGGCGACCCTGCCAGCATGTTTGCTGCGTATGACCTGGTCGCTGCGGAATCCACAGAGCGCACTCATCGAGCCGCCGTCCTCGCCGGTTTTGCCGCGGATTTTTCGGCCTGCGCCGGCCTCGCGCGACAGTCGCCGTCCGCACTGCGATAAACATCAGGGGCAACGTCACAAGGCCCGCCCCGTTGTGGATGGGGGCGTAACGCCGTGCGAACTCGCGGGTACAATTGCACTGTCGGGCCGTGCTGGATACCCCGGGTTCCATTGAAAATCGTCGCCTAGAGCGACCGCTTGCCGTGAGGCGTACCCACGGCCCGACGCCCCAAATTAGGGCGCTTCGTGCGTTTCTACGGATACGAGACGGGGTTCGCCCTTTGAGGTGCGTCCGATGTGGAACACCGAGAAATCACCGGTTCCTAATGCCGCCGAACGTCGAACACCGGGTGTGATGTCGGACCCGGTCGCCTCGACCACCGACTGAACCAGCTGGGGGATTACAGGTCCGTGCGAGCACACGATGATCGGTTCGTTTTTGCGCAACCGCTTTGTGACAAAC
Organism: uncultured Gulosibacter sp.; assembly: GCA_964599975.1. GTDB lineage: Bacteria > Actinomycetota > Actinomycetes > Actinomycetales > Microbacteriaceae > MWH-TA3. The sequence goes on along the minus strand of CAZRHP010000134.1, from coordinate 418 downwards.
AGTTCGGGAAGTTCACCGCTGGGGTCGTATTTGTCTTGTGCGACCTTGTTCGTGATTTTCACGTTCGCTCCGGTCAGATACGACACGGGCCCGATGGTGTTCACGCATCGCGATGCCGGCGACGAATAGATGGTGGTTACGCCGAACGAGGCCAGGCCTCCGGCGATCGCGCGCGACTGTTCGATTCCCGCGTGCAGCAGCGGACGAGTGGAATCAGGGCCATCCCAGTTCGATGCGGGGACGGCTTTGCCGTGACGCACCACGATAAACGGGGTGGTCCTGGCGAGGCCTGCCTTCACGAGCTTCTCAAAACGACGAATCAGCCCCACATCGTGGGAATACGACAGCCTGGTGGCGGCTTTGGCGAGGCTCACCCATTCCAGGGCATAGATTTCATCGTTCGACGTGAACGGGCTGC
>CAZRHP010000133.1:0-1638 GCA_964599975.1 uncultured Gulosibacter sp. | reverse complement strand
GGTCAACCCGAGTGCAAGGACCGAGGCGCCGATGGTCGCGAGGATGCGGCCCTCGACGGGGACCATGAGCACCGACACGAGCGGCAACACGGCGCCCGCGAGGAATGCTGCGGCCGACGACACGGCGGCGTGCATCGGGTTCGAGATGTGCTGTTCACGGATGTTCAGTTCGGCTTCGAGGTGCGCGGCGACGGCGTCACGCGTCGTCAACTCAGTTGCGACGGTCATCGCGGTCGAGGCGCTGAGCCCACGGGACTCGTACAGCGACGCAAGCTCGGTCAGCTCGACGTCGGGCTGCGATGTGAGCTCGGACTTTTCCTTTGCGATCATGGCCAGTTCGGAGTCTCGTTGGCTGCTGACCGACACGTATTCGCCGAGGCCCATCGAGATCGCACCGGCCACAACACCCGCGGTGCCCGCAATAAAAACGGGGGCAAGGTCGGGGCTTGCGGCAGCCACACCGACGACGAGTGCCGCAATCGACACGATTCCGTCGTTTGCGCCGAGGACTCCGGCGCGCAGCCAGTTGAGTTTGGCATTGTGGGCGGCCTTGTGTGGCTCGGTGGCGTGAAAGATCATGGTGTCCAGAAAACAGGACTTTCGTCACACCTTCTAGTTAGGGTAACCAAACCCTTTAACGGCCGTCGCGCGACCGCCGACGTGACACAAACACCGTGAACTTGGGGGTCTTGGCGGCCTGACGGGTCGGGCCAACGATGCGTTCCAGAACGGGCCGATACATCAGGTGGCTGTTGGCCACCACCCACAGCTCGCCGCCGTCGACCAACACGTGGGCCGCGTCGGCAAACAGCCGATACGACGTTTCTTCGTGCACGGCAGCGCCGGTGTGAAACGGCGGGTTGAACAGAACCAGTTCGGCCGACGCCTCGGGCTGGGACTGCAACCCGTCGTCCTGCACGACTGACACCCTGTCGACCATTCCGTTCGCCGACATTGTGGCCAGCGCACTGACTCGCGCGGCGGCCGAATTGTCGCTCGCGATCACCGTCGCATCCGGATGCGCAGCGGCGTAGGCCGCGGCCAGAATGCCCGAACCGCACCCCAGGTCAATCACGCGACGCGCATCGGGAATTTTGCTTAATTCCGCCAGCAAAACCCGCGTTCCAATGTCGATGCTCGCACCGGCAAATACCCCACCCGTGGCACACAGCGTGAGCCCCAGTTCGGGGTGCTCGATGGACTGCGGCCACGCCTCGATGCCCGTTCGGGCCTCGTCGCGCCGGGGCATTGCCGCGCGGATCACGCGGGATTTCTGCACCGCATGGCTGATGTGCCGTTCACCAAAGTATCGGTCCACGACGTCGTTCATTGTGACGGTCATGTGCTTGATGCGACCACCGGCCAACACCACCACATCGTCGGCCGCATGTGTGGCAACGAGCGCGCTCCATTCGTCGAGCTGGGCCAGAGAACGCGGAAGCCGCATGATGACAAGTCGCGCCCCGGCCACGAGTTCGGGCGCCAACGGAAGGTTGCGATAGGTGTGGTTGTCGGGAATATGCTGCCGAACATCGTCGAGGTTCGCGGCGAGCGCGATTTCACCGGCACGAGAGTCCTGGTGGACGCGAACGGTCATCGAGTGGCCGGTGCCGAACTGCGCCAGCCGCTTGGGCGCGG
>CAZRHP010000132.1:0-1644 GCA_964599975.1 uncultured Gulosibacter sp. | reverse complement strand
CGCGAAACCGTGACATCGTCGAGGAAAATTTCCGCGTCGGGGTGGCGACCGGCCACAACGACATCGGTGTCGAGGAGGAAACGGGCTCCCATGTTGGGGCCACGTCGCACGATAAACAGTGCACTTCCGGGAGGCAGAGCACCGATCGCCGCAAGTTCCTCGGAAGAAACGTCGCCAACGAGTTCGTCCAAGCGGTGTGCGAATTCGTTGCCGAATTGCTCCGTCGAATGACGAGTGTCGTTGTCGCTCATGCTGCCTCCGTTGTTCACACTACCCGAAAATCAGGCGGATGTGTCGACGGATTTTTCGCCCCACAGCGCCCTCAAATAACGAACACCCGTCACCCAGTACAACAGTGAACCAATTCCGCCGAGGAACCAGCCCAGTGCAGCAACGAGTTCAGAAATTGCACCATCCGGCAGCAATGAGCTGACAACGATGATGGGGAATGCGATAAATAGCACAAAAGTGGCGACCTTGCCCAGATAGTTCACCGGCGGAATGTCGTCAAATCGACGCCGCTTGATCAGGTAGGCACACAACAACACGATGTCGCGAGCCAAAACAATTGCGAGAAGAATCCAGGGAATCATTCCCCTCACGGACAGCGCGACGACGCTCGCTGCGATAAACAGGCGGTCCGAGATGGGGTCCAACAGGGTCCCGAGCCTCGTGACCTGATTGAGTGCGCGGGCCAGGAAACCGTCAACGAAATCACTCGAGGTAGCAGCGATCAGCACAATCAAGGCAACCGAATCGTGCCCGGAAACCAGCAGCCACAGGAACACCGGCACCGAGAGAAGCCTCAGAAAAGAAATGACGTTGGGGATAGTCCAGATCCGATCCATACCCGTACGCGCCATACGGTGATTCTATGTGGTGTGGCGTGGCAATTCGCGGGCACTCGCGCGGTTAACATAAATCCATGTCGTGCGTACGTTTCAACACCCCCGCCCAGCGTCAACAGATGACCGACGTGTCCAACGGCGTGCAACGGGATGAGCCGATTGCTCAGTTCCTCGGCCCGGTCATGACCCAGTCCAAGATTGACCGTCTGCGGTTGATGGCGACCAGCGAGAACCCCAAAATTCGTGAAACTGTTGCGGCGTCTCGCCACACACCCGAGGAACTTTTCGAGGCCCTCTCCAACGACCCCGAACCCGGAGTCAGGATGTGGCTCGCCCGTAACGAACATGTCCCCTGCGACATCCTGCGCAAACTGGCCCACGACCCCGACGAAACGGTTCGCTCGTTTGTGGCCATCAATTTCTTCGTTCCCGCCGACGCCATGGGCGAACTGGCACACGACGAAAGCCCCCGCGTTCGCGCACTCGTCGACTGGAAAGCACAGCTCGCAGCGGCGAGCTAGTTTCTAGCCCAGACCCAGCGCCTTCGAGGCATCCGCCAAAGCCTGAGCGGAACGATGGAATAGTTCGAGTTCCCGGTCGTCGAATTCGACGTCCAGCACCGTGGCGACACCCGTCGAATTTACGACAGAGGGCACGCTCAGGGCAATATCGGTCACACCGTGGAAATCCGTCAACACGCTGGACACGGGCAGTACCGCACCCTCGTCCGACAAGATTGCTTCAACAATTCGGGCGCCGCTGAGCCCGATCGCATAGTTCGTCGCGCCCTTGCCGG
>CAZRHP010000131.1:0-1645 GCA_964599975.1 uncultured Gulosibacter sp. | reverse complement strand
CCGGCGGGGATTTCTACGGGGAGACGACCAATACGTGACATAGCGAATTACCACACATAGGCGAGGACTTCCCCACCTACGCCCTTCTTCTTGGCCTCACGGTCGGTCAGAAGACCCGAGGAAGTGGACAGGATGGCAATACCGAGGCCACCGAGAACGGTGGGGATTTCGGTGGACTTCGCGTAAACGCGGAGACCGGGCTTGGACACACGAGTCAGGCCGGCAACTGCCGACTTGCGCTCCTGGCCGTACTTGAGGGTGATAACGAGGTTTTCGCCAACGCGAGCGGGCTCGAGCTTCCAGTCGGCAACGTAACCTTCACGCTTCAGGATCGAGGCAATACCAGCCTTGATCTTGCTTGCGGGAAGAGTCACGCTGTCGTGGTGTGCACGCGACGCGTTGCGCAGACGGGTCAGCAGGTCTGCGACCGGATCTGTCATTGTCATTGTGTTGTTTTCCTGTTCTCCATCCGGTTTCGACACCCGTTACACGAGAGCCGACCTTGATGATGATGGGGTTATGAGTTGGTCTTGTTCACAAACGGGAAGCCGAAGTGACGCAGCAGAGCGCGACCCTCGTCGTCCGTCTTGGCCGTAGTCACGATAGTGATATCGAAACCGCGAACACGGTCAATCTTGTCCTGGTCGATCTCGTGGAACACGGACTGTTCCTGAAGACCGAAGGTGTAGTTACCGTTGCCGTCGAACTGGCGGTCCGAGAGACCGCGGAAGTCGCGGATACGGGGAAGTGCCAGCGAGATCAGGCGGTCGAGGAATTCCCAGGCACGGTCGCCACGAAGGGTAACGTGTGCACCAATGGGCATGCCCTCGCGCAGCTTGAACTGTGCGATCGACTTGCGTGCGATGTTGACCTGAGGCTTCTGGCCCGTGATGAGGGTCAGGTCGCGGACTGCGCCGTCGATGACCTTCGAGTCACGTGCTGCTTCACCAACACCGGTGTTCACGACAACCTTGACAAGGCGGGGAACCTGGTGGGGGTTCGTGTAACCGAACTCCGAGGTCAGTGCAGCGGTGATGTCGCTGCGGTACTTCAACTTAAGACGAGGCTGGATTTTGCCAGCCGCTGCAGTTGCGGTCATTAGATCTTCTCACCTGACTTCTTGGCGTAACGGACACGTACGGTCTTGGAAACGCCATTCTTTTCAACGGTCTCAAGACGGAAACCAACGCGGGTGGGCTTCTTGGTCTTGGGGTCTACGAGTGCCACGTTCGACACGTGGATGGGAGCCTCGACGGTCTCGATGCCACCAGTCTTGGTGCCGTTGCTGGACTGGCCAACACGCACGTGCTTGGTAACAAAGTTGATGCCCTGGACAACAACGCGGTTGGTCGCGGTGATTACCTCGAGCACCTCGCCCTGCTTGCCACGGTCTCCGCCATTCTTCTGGCTCTTGCCGGTGATGACCTGAACCAGGTCACCCTTCTTGATGTTCGCCATGGAACTAAATCACCTCCGGTGCGAGCGACACGATCTTCATGAACTTCTTGTCACGAAGCTCGCGGCCTACGGGTCCGAAGATACGGGTACCGCGGGGGTCGCCTTCTTTGTTCTTGATAATGACGGCTGCGTTTTCATCGAACTTGATGTACGAGCCATCGGGACGACGGGTCTCCTTGACGGTGCG
>CAZRHP010000130.1:0-1655 GCA_964599975.1 uncultured Gulosibacter sp. | reverse complement strand
CAAGCCCCCCGCGCACCGCGCAGCTCAGACCCCCGACGCACCCGTGCGATGCTGATCGCAATTTCCGCCGGTCTGGGTGTCGCACTGCTGTCCGTTGGCGCGTATTTCGGCGGCGCACTGATTGCAGCCCCCGCACCCAGCGCCACCCCCACCGAGACCGCGTTGCCCGACACCGCGCGCCCCGCAGGTGAATGGGCGTGGGACGAACTCGTCGGCGGCGAATGCATCAGCGGCACCACGTCGCCATGGGAAGCCACCTATACGGTTGTTGACTGCGCCACCCCTCACGAATCTCAGCTCGTGTTCCGTGGCGACCTCGTCACCGATGCGCAGGTGGTGTCGTACCCCGGTGACGACGCGATCGGCGGAGTCGTCGGCCCGTTGTGTGCCACTCAGGGAATGGTTGACCTGCTCGCGGCCGGCGAATACACCGACATTGTGATGTCGGCCTCGTATGCATCCAGCGCAGCGGATTGGGATGCCGGAAACACCGACTTCTTCTGTTTCGTATCGCGCACCGGCGGAACTGTCAGTGGCTCGCTCGCGGGCACTGCGCTGACCGAGGGGCTCATCCTGCCCGAAGTTGACGCAACAGACACTGCTGAAACCGACACGACAAACCCGTAACAATGACAGACGCAGCCGAATCGGTGGGCTCCGAGCCTCATGCCGAACAAACCACACACGGGGTTGGGCCCTGGGTGGGCGAATGGCCGACCGAACCCCACTTTGACCCCGAGCTGCTGCAACACGGCGACACCCGCAATGTGATCGACCGATACCGTTACTGGTCGGTTGACGCAATTGTGGCCGACCTCGACACCCGCCGCCACGAATTCCATGTGGCGATCGAGAACTGGCAGCACGACCTGAACATCGGGTCGATCGTGCGCACAGCGAACGCCTTCCTCGCGGACACCGTCCACATCGTGGGCCGACGCCGCTGGAACAAGCGCGGGGCCATGGTCACCGACCGGTACCAGCACGTGATGCATCACCCCACCGTCGAGGACTTCGTCCAATGGTGTCGAGAAAACGAGCTGCCCATCGTCGGCGTGGACAACGTCGAGGGCTCGGTTCCCGTCGAGACCACGACCCTGCCGCGGCGCTGTGTGCTGTTCTTTGGCCAGGAGGGTCCCGGGTTATCGCCCGAGGCTATTGCGGCATCAGACCGGGTTGTCGAGATCCTGCAGTTTGGTTCGACCCGTTCGCTCAATGCGTCTGCCGCGGCGGCCATCATCATGCACGAATGGATTTCCGAGCACGTAGTTCCCCGCGGGTAGACTGGACGGGTACCGTTCACCCGATCAAAGGACCGCACATGCCCGCCATTGTGATTGTTGGCGCCCAGTGGGGCGACGAGGGCAAGGGCAAAGCCACCGACCTCTTGGCCGAACACATCGACTATGTCGTGAAGTTCAACGGCGGAAACAACGCCGGCCACACCGTGGTCATTGGTGACGAGAAATACGCTCTGCACCTGCTGCCGTCCGGAATTCTCACCAAGGGCGTGACCCCGGTAATTTCCAACGGTGTGGTCATCGACCTCGAGGTGCTGTTCTATGAAATCGATGCGCTCAACGCTCGCGGCATCGACACTTCCAAACTTCGTGTCTCGGCGAACGCGCACGTGATCACGGCCTATCACCGCATCC
>CAZRHP010000129.1:0-1663 GCA_964599975.1 uncultured Gulosibacter sp. | reverse complement strand
CACGCCGATTTTGGTAGTGAAGTGGAGCGAGTGTTAAGGTCAATCGACTCTGTTTTGCTTGTTGTCGACGCGGCAGACGGTCCAATGCCACAAACCAAATTTGTTCTCAAAAAATCTCTAGAGCTAGGACTCAAGCCGATAGTTGTTTTGAATAAAATAGATAAACCCGCAGCGAAATCGAAGAAATTGCGAACAATGCCATCACGGACAACCTCGAGGTTGTGACCCGAGTGATGGGACTCGATGAGGCCAAAAACATGGGCGCCATGGCTCTGTTCGGCGAAAAGTACGGCGATCGCGTTCGCGTCGTCGACATCGGCGGTCCCTGGTCGCGTGAACTCTGTGCGGGTACGCACGTGTCCCGCTCGTCCGAAGTGGGCCTGATCAACCTCGTCAGCGAAGCCAGCGTCGGTTCATCGAACCGTCGCGTCGAGGCTCTCGTAGGCACCGCGGCATTCCAGCAGTTTGCGTTGGAACGCGCACTGGTGTCCGAATTGACGACAAACCTCAAGGCCCCTCGTGAAGACCTCGTCAGCCGAGTCGCCGATCTGATTGACCAGCTCAAGGGCGCCGAGAAGCGCATCGCACAGTTCGAGGCCGACCGCATGCGTGAACGTGTTCCCGCACTGGCCGCATCCGCGGTTCAGCTGGGCTCGACCGTTGCTGTTCTCGAACAGGTTGGTGTTGTCGGCAGTGCAGATGACCTGCGCCTGCTGGCCAGTGAGGTCCGTGACCGTCTGCAGACCCAGGCTGCGGTCATTGCCATCGGTGGAATCGTCGACGGCAAGGCTGCCGTTATCGTGGCGACCACGGCCGGCGCACGTGACGCAGGTTTCGCCGCCGGAGCATTTGCGAAGCGCGCAGCTGCCATCCTCGGTGGTGGCGGGGGCGGTCGCGACGATATGGCTCAGGGCGGTGGACCCGCTGTCGATCAGCTGGGTGCCGCACTCGCGGACATTCGTTCGCACCTCGAGGCGTAACGGTGCGTCCCGGGGTTCGCCTCTCGCTCGATGTGGGCAAGGCCCGTGTGGGCGTTGCCCGTTGCGACCCCAGCGGCATGATGGCTTTTCCCGTGGAAACCGTTGCCCGGGACTCGGCAATGGCGCGAATCCTGGACATCATCGCCGAATACGACCCCCTGGAGGTCGTCATCGGTAACCCCGTGAACCTGCGAAACGAGCAGACCGCATCGACCATTGATTCACACGAATTTGCGATGCAATTGGCGTCCCACGTGTCAGTTCCCCTGCGCATGGTGGACGAGCGTATGACGACCTCGGCAGCGTTGGGCGCACTGCGGGACTCGGGGCGCAACGCCAAAAATTCGCGTGCCGTTGTCGACCAGGTCGCTGCGGTTATCCTGTTGCAAACGTGTTTGGACGCCGAACGTGGTGGACGAATCCTGGGAGAAACCGTGGAGGTACACCGTGACTGAATCGCGTCGCCGGTTCCGATCGCAGCGCATGGGCGCACGTCGTCGATTTGTCACCATCGTGCTGGTGTCTGTGCTCGCCGTCGTGGGCACAGGATCTGTCGTGGCATGGACCCTCTACGAGGACAAGGTTCGCCAAATCCTGGGCATGCCCGCCTCTAATGACTTCACCGGTGAGGGAACACTGCCCGAAATCACCATCGTCATCGCGGACGGAGATTTTGGTGATGC
>CAZRHP010000128.1:0-1668 GCA_964599975.1 uncultured Gulosibacter sp. | reverse complement strand
CGACAAGGTCGATCGCCTTGTCGGGCAGTTGACGGTTGGTGATGTACCGGTTCGACAGGGTTGCGGCGGCCACGAGGGCGCTGTCGGCGATGACGACCTTGTGGTGCGCCTCGTATCGTTCCTTCAGCCCGCGCAGAATAGCCACGGTGTCCTCGACGCTGGGCTCACCGACATAGACCTGCTGGAAGCGGCGCTCCAGTGCGGCATCCTTTTCAATGAATTCGCGGTACTCGTCCAGAGTCGTTGCACCGATCAGCCGCAGTTCGCCGCGCGCCAGCATGGGCTTCAACATGTTCGATGCCGCAACGCTACCTTCGCCGCCGCCAGCACCCATGAGGGTGTGGAGTTCGTCGATAAAGGTAATGACGCGGCCGTCAGAGTCGTTGATTTCCTGCAGTACGGCCTTCAGTCGTTCCTCGAACTCGCCGCGGTATTTTGCACCGGCGACCAGCGACGAAATGTCCAGAGAGATGAGGTCTTTGTCCTTCAACGAATCGGGAACGTCACCCGACACAATGCGCTGCGCGAGGCCCTCAACGACGGCGGTCTTGCCCACACCGGGCTCGCCGATCAGGACGGGGTTGTTCTTAGTGCGACGAGTCAGCACCTGCGTGATTCGGCGGATTTCGGCATCACGCCCGATCACGGGGTCGAGTTTTCCGGTCTTTGCGATAGCGGTGAGGTTGACACCGTACTGCTCCAGAGCGGATTTGTTGTCTCCCTGGCTGGTGGGAGCGCCTTGCATGTTCGCCATGACTTCTCCTTACTGTTGTGGCGTTGTGACGCCGAATGTGGTTACCGCGACCAGGGGAATTCTTTCCACAGAACGACCTGGTTAGATTTTTTGATTCGAGTTCCGGCCTTGACTGATACGACCTCGCCGCGGGACCCGGCGGCAAAAACTCGGTTGCCGGGTCGCATCAGCAGTTCGTCGGCGATGGCCGATTCCAGTTCTCGCACTCTCTGCGCGAGGAACGTGACCTGGTTTTCCAGTTCAACGATTCGACGAATGCCCTCGAGGTTGAGCCCCTCGGCGGACAGCCGAGAGATTTCACGCAACTGCACCACATCGCGCATCGAGTACCGACGCGATTGACCGGCCGTGCGCTGGGGCGACACCAACCCCAGTCGGTCGTACTGACGCAGGGTCTGGGGGTGCATGCCGGCCAATTCCGCGGCCGCGGCGATGGGGAAAATCGGGTCGTCTTCCGTCATCGTGCCACCCCTCAGCTGCTTGCCTTGGAATACAGGGCGTCGCGCGGGTTGCCCTCATCGATGGTCTGGCTGAACTTTTCGATGAGCCCGCGGGCCGCCTCGGAAATGTGTTCGGGGGTGACGATCAGCAACGTGGCGAGCAGGTCCCCCACACCGGATTTCGATTCGATGCCGCGGCCTTTGACGCGCAAAACTCGGCCGCTGGGGGTTCCCGGTGCAACCTTGACCTTGACACGGTCGCCACCGAGGGTGGGCACTTCGATTGTCGAACCCAGAACCGCCTCGGAAATGGTGATCGGAACGTCGATTCGGATGTTGATGCCATCACGGGCGAACACGGGGTGATCCGTGACGGACACGGTGAGCACCAGGTCACCGGTGGGGCCACCCGTGTGGCTGCGTTCACCCTTGCCGCGGACACGGATTTTTTGTTTGTTGGCGACACCCGCGGGA
>CAZRHP010000127.1:0-1675 GCA_964599975.1 uncultured Gulosibacter sp. | reverse complement strand
CAGCGGGGCCGTGTGGGGCATCTGGGCTCGCGGGGGTACGTGTTGCGCTGGTTGGTAACCGTTCAGACGCAGACTCGGAAGCCCACCGTCAGCACTTGGGGGTCGACGCACACAGCACTATCGTGTTCGTCGTCACCGAAGGTGTGGATGCGAATCCGTTGCCGGTTTAGGGGCGCGCGCCCTCCGCTGACAACCTAGTCTTAAAGGACTATGCACACTTCTTTACAGAACCCTGGCGTTCGCGCTGGACTTGCCTCTGCGGTACTTTTTGGCGCGTCGACGCCGTTGGCCAAGCCGTTCACCGCCGAGATGAGCCCCTGGATGATTGCCGGGTTGCTGTACTTGGGCTCGGGCATCGGAATTTATGCCATCAGGGCCATTCGAGGGAAGTTCGTACTCGATTTGCCTCGCGAAAATCGAGGCTCACTGTTCGGCGCCGTATTCGTGGGCGGCGTGATTGCCCCTGTGTTGTTAATGTTTGGCTTGACAGGAATCGCGGCCTCGGACGCATCGCTGTTATTAAACACCGAGGTCATATTCACCGCGGTCATTGCCTGGGTTGTGTTCAAAGAAAATTTCGACATGCAGATTCTGCTGGGCATGGTGGCGATTGTGATCGGCGCAGTTGTGCTGTCATTCCAGGGCTTCCAGTGGGAGTCAGGCGCGCTGCCGGGTCTCGCGGTCCTCGGCGCATGTCTGTTCTGGGGTATCGATAACAATTTGACCCGTAATGTCTCCGGCGGCGACGCACTGTCCATCGCGTCCTTTAAGGGCCTTGTTGCAGGCCCGACAAACCTCGGCCTAGCTTTTGCTCTCGGCGCGCAGGCCCCCAGAGTGCTTGAAGTAATTTCCGTCATGGGTCTCGGGCTTGCGTGCTACGGCGTCAGCCTCGTACTGTTCATTCTGGCGTTGCGACACATCGGCACAGCCCGAGCGGGAGCATATTTTTCGGTGGCACCGTTCTTTGGCGCGGTGCTGGCGCTCATCATGGGATCGGCGCTGACGTGGAATTTAGTGGTGGCTGGAATTGTGATGGGTCTCGGTGTCGTGCTTCACTTGGTCGAGCGGCACGAGCACGAGCACTCTCACGGTGACCTGGTGCATACACACGCACATTTTCCGGACTTGCATCATCGACACAAGCACTGAGGCCAGGTGGCCGCTGCGGCGCAGACATTGTGCACACAGTTTCATGGCAAAACCGTAGTCCAGACATAGCTAAAACACAGGAAACTTTTCCCTGAATCGCTATGTTGGTCACCATGATGACATGCCCAAAATGCCAGTCCGAGATGCGCACCTACGAACGCAACGGAATCAATGTTGACCAGTGCTCGACCTGCCGAGGCATCTTCCTCGACCGAGGTGAACTTGAACACCTGATCGACGCAGAAGGTAGCTTTTACACGGCGGGCCAACCCACGGCCCCTGTCGCGCAGCCGCAACAACAACCGCAGTCGCGCCCCCAGCAGCAGTACAACTCGCACGATTCACACCACAACCGCGACCAGTACCAACAGCCCGGTGGATATTACAAAAAGAAGAAGAGCTTTTTGGGCGACCTTCTAGACTTCTAGCCCGTATTGGAACGACCACCTGCGTGCGTGTCCAGCGTTGTTGCAGGCCGCGCTGGTGCACTATCGTTCCGCGGGCCGCGGCGAATCGACGGCCGTGA
>CAZRHP010000126.1:0-1838 GCA_964599975.1 uncultured Gulosibacter sp. | reverse complement strand
GGCGACAAGTTCGAGATCTACATGCACCGCACCAACAAGGACCTGCCCCCGCAGGTCGGTGTCGTTCTGGCCTACTCGGGCGACAACGCCGAGACCGCTCGTGCCGTTGCACAGCACATCTCGTTCGCTGACCCCCAGTACCTGAACCGCGATGAAGTTCCCGCCGAGACGGTTGCCAACGAGCGCCGCATCGTCGAGGAAATCAGCCGTGGCGAGGGCAAGCCCGAGGCTGCTCTGCCGAAGATTGTTGAAGGCCGTATCGGCGCTTTCTTCAAGCAGGTTGCTCTCCTCGAGCAGGACTATGCACGCGACAACAAGCTCACCATCACCCAGGTTCTGGCTGATGCAGGCCTGACCGTTTCGGGCTTCGCTCGTTTCAAGGTCGGCGCCTAAGCTTTTCGCCGGAAAGGGCCCTCACCGTTCGGTGGGGGCCCTTTCTCGTGGGCCCGACGGGGTGCCGCGAGGGCTGTGGACTCGGTACGATAGATACGAAAAGTGAGGTGCGCATGACCCGTCGCGTTCTGTTGAAGTTGTCCGGTGAGGCTTTTGGCGGTGGCACCTTGGGTGTTAACCCGGATGTTGTCAGTGCCATCGCTCGCGAGATTGCCGAGGCGGCGCAGACTGCCCAGGTCGCCGTTGTTGTCGGTGGTGGAAACTTCTTCCGTGGCGCCGAGTTGAGCCAGCGCGGCATGGACCGTTCGCGTGCGGACTACATGGGCATGTTGGGCACCGTCATGAACGCCCTGGCACTGCAAGACTTCCTGGAACAGGCCGGTCAGCCGGTGCGTGTGCAGTCCGCCATCGAGATGCGTCAGGTTGCCGAGCCCTACCTTCCCTTGCGTGCCATTCGCCACTTGGAGAAGGGTCGCGTCGTAATTTTTGGTGCCGGTGCAGGTCTGCCGTTCTTCTCGACCGATACCGTTGCCGCCCAGCGTGCGTTGGAGATCGGCGCCGAAGAGGTCCTCGTCGCAAAGAACGGTGTCGACGGAGTCTATGACGACGACCCCCGCACGAACCCTAACGCGCAGAAAATTGATGCCATCACGTACACCGATGCGATGAAGCGTGGGCTGAAGGTTGTTGATGCCACGGCGTTTGCGTTGTGCCGCGATAACAAGATGCCGATGATGGTGTTCGGCATGGAGCCGGGTGGCAACATTGCCAAGGCGATTCGCGGGGAACGTCTCGGCACGGTGGTCACCAATTAGCGCAACCGTTGCTCTGCTGATCGCGTTGGGTGCGATTGCGCATGCAACGTGGAATCTGACCCTGAAACGGGTCGGCCAGGCACCGTCCGCCTTGTTGTGGTTGACGTTCGTGGTAGGCGCGATTGTGTTTGCGCCGATGGGTATCGCCTCGTTGGCGACCGCGAAGTTTGAGTGGTGGTGGGTTGCGTTCGCCACGGTGTGTGGCGTCTTTGAGGTCGCGTACTTCCTGCTGTTGCAGCGCGGTTACCGCGTGGGTGACGTGTCGCTGGTCTATCCGATCGCCCGAGGCACGGGGCCCATGTTGTCGGTTGTCGGTGCCGTGGTCTTGCTGGGCGAAACCCCGTCGTCGCTGGCTCTCGTGGGCGTTGCCGTGATCATCGCAGGTATAGCCGTCATTGGTCTGGCCGGGTCCCGTGGCCCGACAAAGCCGGGCGCAAAATCCATCATCTACGGCCTTGCGGTGGGCGTGTTGATTGCCTCGTTCACCGTCTGGGACGGCTGGTCGGTGGGCACTCTCGACCTGCCGCCCGTCGGGTACTACTGGATTGCCCTCGTCGCTCAGGCCGTACTTTTTATTCCGTCGGCTTTCCCGAAGGACGTCAGCCTCCGGGAAACGATCCGTCGTTACCC
>CAZRHP010000125.1:263-1856 GCA_964599975.1 uncultured Gulosibacter sp. | reverse complement strand
GCGATCGAGTTGGGCGCCAGAACCCCGGCGATCGTCGACGACACTGCGGCTTCGCTCAGTCCGTATTCTGCTGCAGTTTCCCGCTTCACAGCGATGGCAATGTAGTCCTGGGTTTCGGACAGCGAGGAGGCGATTTCCTGTGCTGCGCCGGAGTCCGTGATTGCTGCCTGAATTTCTGCGGTCACGCTGTTCAGCGTCTTTTCGCTGGGCGCCTTGACCGTGATGTCGATGGTGGTCGATCCGAATCCACCTCCACCCGAGGCGACGGTCAGTGTGCCGATGTCGCTCAGGCTGTCCAGTTCGGCGGTGATGGCCGCCTGGGTTTCGTCGACGTCGACGGTTTCGTCCAGTGTTACCGAATAGGTGATGTCGGACGACGAGCCAAACAGGGCACTAAAGCTGTTGCCGCTGCCGACCGATGTCTGCACGATATCGACGACGTCCATCGCCATCAGTTCGTCTTCGACGGTCTGTGCTGCCTCGACGCGTTCGGCCAGGGTCAAACCTGCGGGGGTCGAGTGACGGATGGCCAAGGTGTTTTGTCCGCTGCTGCCGACAAAGTTGGTCTTCATGGAAGGCACCAGGGCGACGGTGCCACCCAGGGTCAGAATCGCAATCATGACGGTGGCCAGTGGACGCTTGATGGTCCACCCGACGACGGGTCGGTAACCGCGCTGCAGTCGGCCCAGTTTTTCTTCGCCGGTTTCCACGTCGATGCTCTTGTTTGTTGCGGGCAGGAACCAGTACGAGAGGACCGGCACGATGGTCAAGGACACGAACAGTGACGCCAACAGCGCGATGGTCACGGTCAACGCGAACGGCTTGAACAGTTCACCCGTGATTCCGGCGACGAACGCCAGAGGCAGGAACACGGCCACGGTGGTGACGGTAGAGGCCGTAACCGCGGTGGCGACTACGCGCACACCGGTGAGGATGGCGGCGGTGCGTTCTTCACCCAGTGCGAGGTGACGTTTGATGTTTTCGACGACCACGATCGAGTCATCGACGACTCGTCCGATCGAGATGGTCACAGCACCGATGGTGAGGATGTTCAGCGTGTAGTCGCTGGCCCACATTCCGATGAAAGTCAGCAACACCGAGGCGGGGATCGAGATCGCGGTCACCAGTGTGGACCGCACCGACCACAGGAACACCAGGATGATGATGATCGCGAACGCGAGCCCCAGCATGCCTTCCGTCGTCAGGGATTCGATCGAACTTTCAATGAATGGTGCCTGGTCGAACACGATGGTCAGCTCGGTGTCGGTTCCCAGCAGCGCGCTGATGGCGGGGAGTGCCGCGCGAATGTCGCGGGCGACGTCGACAGTGTTCGAGTCTGCGGTTTTCGTGATGGCCATGGTGAGTGCCAGTTCGCCGTTCACGCGCGAAACACTGGTGACGGCGTCGTTGGCGAAGACGACCTTGGCAACCTCGCCGACGGTGGTCACATCCACCGTGCCCGTCATCGGGTTGGCCGTTCCGGGGATGGTCAGGGGGACGTCACGAATTTCGTCGATCGATTCCAGGGGCACTCCTGCGACAACGCTGCGTTCTGCGCCGTCATCGGTGACAGTGCCCGCTCCCATGCGAATT
>CAZRHP010000125.1:0-253 GCA_964599975.1 uncultured Gulosibacter sp. | reverse complement strand
CTGGTGTGTGCCGTGTTGTTCACTCTCGCGGATGTGCCGGGAGTAATCGCGACATCGCTGATGATTTGGT
Organism: uncultured Gulosibacter sp.; assembly: GCA_964599975.1. Taxonomy (GTDB): domain Bacteria; phylum Actinomycetota; class Actinomycetes; order Actinomycetales; family Microbacteriaceae; genus MWH-TA3. The sequence goes on along the minus strand of CAZRHP010000125.1, from coordinate 183 downwards.
TCGTCAGCCCCAGGTCTTCCAACTTTGTGGCGTTGGGGATGATTTCGATGTGCTGGCCGGTCGCTCCGATGATGTTGACTTCGCGTACACCGTCGATATCGTTGAGTTCTTTTGCCGCGATGGTGTCCAGTGCGGCCTTGAGTTTGTCCTGGGTTTGTTCGCTGGTGACGGCGATCTGCATCA
>CAZRHP010000124.1:0-1873 GCA_964599975.1 uncultured Gulosibacter sp. | reverse complement strand
CAACCTCACCGACGAACGCCTTGGAGGGCAAGGGGCCTTCGGGCTGTGTGGGCTGGAGGTTTCGGATCGGGATGCGTCCGATTGCGGTGGTGGTTGCGCGTGTGGTCACAGCCAAAATCTACCGCGTATCCGGGCACAGGTGAATGGGTTGACGGTGAACGTCAGTCGATGCGATAAATCGAGATCGATGTGGGCCCCACAACGTGCGTGGTGCCAGCGCCCAACACCCGCTGTTCTCGCAGGTGGGCGTGCGAGGAATCCCACAACAGTGTGTAGCTGGAGACGTCGGGCCGTCGGGGCAAGACGACCTCGTGGCTGGCTTCCATGCCGTGAACTAGTACCAGAATCCTGTTGCGGGGGCCATCGGCTTCGGGGGTGCTGACGAAGTATTGCAGTGTGCGTGTCAGCGAGGATTCCCAATCGTCGAGGCTCAGCGGAAGTCCGCGAGCATCGAACCAGTCCATCTGGCTGACGTGGTGTTCGATCCCTGCCTCTTCGATGATGTTTTCGAGGTTACGGCGAATGGTCGGGCGAGCCGCCGTGACGTTGCGCAGTGCCGGGTTTTCCCGGCGGATCTGGATCAAGCGGCGGGTTGATTCCAGGTGCGAGAGTTGCCATTCGGCCAAATTCCAGTTCACCCAGTTGCGTTCGTTGTCGTGGCAGTAGGTGTTGTTGTTGCCGTCTTGGGTGCGGCCCAGCTCGTCGCCGGCCGTCAGCATCGGTACGCCCGCCGACACAAACAGTGTGCCCAGCAGGCTGCGCATGGCGCGACGGCGGTGCAGGGTAATTGCGTCGTCGTCGGTGGGGCCTTCGATTCCAAAATTGAACGACAGGTTGTTGGTGGTCCCGTCGCGGTTATCTTCGAGGTTTGCCTCGTTGTGTTTCTCGTTGTAGGACACCAGGTCGGCGAGGGTGAACCCATCGTGTGCGGTGATGAAATTCACCGACGCCAGCGGGGTGCGCTTCTCGCCAAAAATCGCGGTGCTGCCCGACAGGGCCGCCGACAGGTCGGCCACGCCTTGGGGAGCCACAGTCCATGTGCGGGTTTCGGCAATGTCGCGCAGCCAGAACGAGCGCACCCGGTCGCGGAAGTGATCGTTCCATTCGAGGTAACCGGTGGGGAACTTGCCAACCTGCCAGCCACCAATTCCGGTGTCCCAGGGTTCGGCGATCAGTTTGCTCGCCGAAATCACGGGGTCTGACAGCATCGCCTGCAGCAGGGGGTGTGTCGGGTCGAATTCGTGTTTGGCATCGCGGCCCAGGGTGGCCATTAGGTCGAATCGGAATCCGTCGATGCCACATTCGGTAATCCAATAGCGCAACGATTCGAGGATCAGGTCCTGGACGACGGGCTGTGAGGTGTCGACGGTGTTGCCGCAGCCCGTGGCGTCGATGTATTCGCCCTCGTCACTGTGACGGTAATACGTGGTGTTGTCGATCCCTCGGAAACTGACAGGTTCGATTTCGAATCCGCCTTCCGAGGTGTGGTTGTACACGACGTCGAGGATGACCTCGAGTCCGGCCCGGTGCAGTTCCCGCACCATGTCACGGAATTCGGTCAGAACTGCCGCTGCGCCGGCCTGGCGGTGTTGCCGAGTGGCGTAGTCGGGGTGTGGGGTGAAGAAATTGAGGGTGCTGTAGCCCCAATAGTTGGGAAGCCCCAGCGCGTCGAGTCGGGCGTCGCTGGTGGAAAAGTGCACGGGCAGCAGTTCGACCGAGGTGATTCCAAGATTTTTCAGGTAGCTGATCATGGCGGGGTGGGCCAATCCCGCATAGGTGCCACGCAGTTCGACGGGAATGTCGGGGTGTGCCGCGGTCAGGCCCTTGACGTGGGCCTCATAGATAACGGTGTCGCGCAGCGGGATTCGGGGAT
>CAZRHP010000123.1:0-1879 GCA_964599975.1 uncultured Gulosibacter sp. | reverse complement strand
CGATGACCGAAGTTCCCCGCGACGGGCTACCCACGATGTGCGCCTTATCCACGCGGATAAACCCGTCTTCTAATTCGAGGCCGTCCTTCAACAGGCGCAACGTTCCCGGCGCAACTTCGCCCTGAACCTTTGCAAGGTAGGTCTTTGACACCTCAAAAGAGGGATGTGCCAAGACGTGTGCAGCATCACCGTCGTTGGTGAGGATCAGTAAGCCTGAGGTCTCGTAGTCCAGCCGGCCAACGTTGAACAGTCGTTCGTCATAATCGCGAACAAATTCCTGCAAATCGCGACGACCGTGTTCGTCCATCATCGACGACACCACGCCGGTGGGCTTGTTCAACATCACATAACGCTTGGACACATCGGTCTGCACGGCGACACCCTTGACTGTAATCCGGTCACGCTCCGGATCCACACGCGTCCCCAGCTCGGTGACGACAGCGCCGTTCACCGTCACGAACCCGCGTTCAATCAGAATTTCGCTGGCACGGCGAGATGCCACACCCGCAGCCGCCAACACCTTCTGCAGGCGCTCAGCTGACATCGTCGAAGCCCTCGGACCCGTCATCGAGCAACGGCGAAATGAGGGGAAGGTCTGAAATGTTGTCGATGCCCAGATGCGTCAGCAACATGTCGGTCGTGCCATACAGAATTGCCCCGGTTTCCAGGTCTGTGCCGGTTTCCGTGATCAAACCACGCCCCACCAGCGTGCGGATTACCGAGTCCACGTTCACAGCACGAATACTGGACACCTGGCTGCGGGAAACGGGCTGCTTGTACGCAATCACAGCGAGAGTTTCCAATGCCGCCTGCGACAGTTTTGACGGGTTCTGGGAGTGCACGATGTCCCGGACGAGGTCGTCAAAAACCTCGCGAACATATATGCGCCAACCCCCGCCAACCTCACGAAGCTCAAAACCGCGCATCGGTCCGTCGAGCTCACCGTTGAAGTCCGCCATCAACGTGTTCAACGCCTCTGAAACCTCACCAACTGGCACTTCGAGCACCGTCGCCAACGACACAATCCCCTGCGGCTCGTCGGCGACCATCAAAATGGCTTCGAGTGCGCGTGCAAGATCACGCTCCATAATCTGCTCCTAAAGTGATGAGGTTCTCGTCCGACCAATTCGAGGCGGTCCACCGAATGGTGAGCTCGCCCAACGGCTCCAACTGCTCGAACGCGACAGCGGACTGCCGATAAAGTTCCAGAATCGCGAGGAACCGTGCGACAATGACGTCCTTTTGCTCTGCACCGGCAATGATCTGCCGGAAGGTGGTTGCCCCAGCACGGACCAAGGACACAACAATTGCAGCCTGTTCCCGCACGCTCACGAGCGGCGCATGCAGATGGTCCAAGCCCACAACGGGAATTTCTCGAGGCGCAAGAGCCAACATGGCAATCGTGGCAAAATCACCGACCGAAGTAGTCCACACCAGTTCCGGAATTTTTTCGCGGAACTTTTCTTCCAACCGCACATTACGTGGGTGGCGACGTGACTCTGCTTCGATGCGGGTATTAAACCACACCGAAATATCCTTGAACGCACGGTACTGCAGAAGCCTGGCGAACAAGAGGTCGCGCGCCTCAAGGATTGCGACATCCTCGGCATCGGCGTACTCGCCCTGGGGCAGCAAACCCACAATCTTCATGTCCAACAAGGTTGCGGCGACGACCAAGAATTCGCTCGCCGCATCCATTTCGGCAATACCGTCGAGGTCACGCAGATAGGACAAGAATTCGTTGGTCACCGCACCGAGCGACACATCGGTAATGTCCAGCTCGTGCTTCGAAATGAGCCGAAGCAACAGGTCAAACGGGCCGTCGAAGTTTGTCAGACTGACCCGGAAACCGTCCTCAGTTTCAGGCAATCTTTCCACT
>CAZRHP010000122.1:0-1891 GCA_964599975.1 uncultured Gulosibacter sp. | reverse complement strand
GTGCATGTCCGCAACATCGTTGCGGAACATCAAGGTGCGTTCGATACCCATTCCAAAGGCGAAGCCCTGGTACTCCTCGGGGTCAATGCCCGCCGCGCGCAGCACGTTGGGGTTAACCATGCCGCACCCGCCCCACTCAATCCAGCGCGCGCCGCCACGGAAGGTGGGGTGCCAGATGTCCAGCTCGGCCGAGGGTTCGGTGAAGGGGAAATAGTTGGGGCGCAGACGAATTCGAGCACCCTCGCCGAACATGGCGCGTGCGAGGTGCTCGAGCGTGCCCTTGAGGTGAGCCATCGTGAGCCCCTTGTCGATGGCGATGCCCTCCATCTGGTGGAAGACTGGAGTGTGCGTGGCATCGAGTTCATCGGTGCGGTACACGCGACCCGGCGCAACAACATACACGGGGAGTTGACGAGACAACAACGACCGGACCTGGACAGGAGAGGTGTGCGTGCGCATGAGAAGGTGACGCTCCACCGGCTCCACAAAGAAGGTGTCCTGCATGGCGCGGGCGGGGTGGTCCTCGTCAAAGTTCAATGCATCAGAGTTGAACCATTCGTTCTCGAGGTCGGGACCCTCGGCGACTTCCCAGCCCATGCCGACGAAAATGTTCGACATTTCTTCCATCAGCAGGTTGAGCGGGTGACGTGCTCCGACAACCCGGCGCTGCGCCACGGCGGTGACGTCCACGGACTCGGCCATCAATCGTGCGGTTTCCTCGGCGGCCGCCAACGTCGATTCCTGTGCGGAATACGCCTCGGTGACCTGCCCGCGGGCTTGGCCCATCAGCTTGCCGGTTTCGGCCTTGAGTTCGGGTGCCACATCGCGCATCCCCGCGTTGAGCTGACCCAACGGAGAGTTTTCGCCGACATGGGCGGCGCGGGCCTGCTTAAGCTCGTCAACGGTGGCGGCAGCGGCGATGGCATCGAGGGCATCACGGACAGCGGCGGCAACTGCTTCGGGTGAAATTACTGTACTCACCTGCCAATCTTACCGTCGCGACCGCACCCGATTCGGCTTCTTGCGCGGCACCGCGGCGAAAACTTTGACCCCAACGGCTAGTGCTGGGCGAAGGCCGTCTCGTACAGGCAGACGCTGGCCGCGGTGGCCAGGTTGAGCGATTCGGCGGAACCATAGATTGGCACGGCTACACGGTAATCGGCGAGGGCCTGGGATTCTGCGTCGAGCCCCTTGGCCTCGTTTCCGAACAGCCAAGCGGTGGGGCGGGCGAGGCGGTCACGAACATCGAGCAGGTTTGCCCCGCCCAGTGCGGCCGCAAGTACCGTCATCCCCTCGGCACGAACGGCGTTGATGACGTCCTGCAGATTGTGATGTTCAATAATCGGCAGGTGGAAAATTGACCCCGTGGTCGAACGCACCAGCTTGGGGTTGTGAAGGTCCACCGAGTCACCTGTCAGGATGACGGCGTCAGCTCCGGCAGCATCCGCTGCGCGAATCAGGGTTCCCGCATTCCCGGGATCACGAACCTCGTGACAGATGGCGACCAGCTTTGGCTTAGTCAAAGATTCGAGGCTGAACTCGCGCAATCGCGCAACGGCAATCACTCCCTGCGGGGTCACCGTATCCGCCATGGCCACGAGAACGTTGTTGGACACCTCGTCGAGTGTGGCGGGCGAGGCATCGGCCAGCTTCATAATGTCGGGGTGGCGAACGGCCAAATCGTCGGTGAAAAAAACGTCGACCACGGACTCGGGGTCGTGCATCAGCAATTCGCGCACGGCCTGTGGCCCCTCGACCAGGAACAGTCCCGTCTCGAAACGACGAGAGCGCTGGCTCAGTCGGGACACTTCACGGACAATTCCCGCCTTGACATTCGTAATCACGTGTCAAGGCTAAAGCACAAAAGGGGCCCCGGTTTCCCGGAGCCCCC
>CAZRHP010000121.1:1277-1908 GCA_964599975.1 uncultured Gulosibacter sp. | reverse complement strand
CGCGCGATTGAGGGTGCTCGCCGGGGAATGGTGCCGGCATAACCCACAGGTGGTTGCGCGGTCCATCCGCATCGACGGCGTGGGCATCATCGGCGATGGTCGTCGCATCGTTTCTATAGACCATCGACGGGCAATTGCCTCATGACGATCGGTCGCTCCGTCGCGGTGTCCGTGACGGGAGTCACCGGCCAAATGGTCGACATCGAGGCCGACGTCTCCACCGGACTGCCCGGTTTGGTGCTGATTGGCCTTCCCGATGCGGCACTCTCGGAATCCAAAGACCGAGTACGCAGCGCCATCACCAATTCGGGCTTCGAGTTGCCCAAACACCGAACAACGATCAACCTGTCGCCCGCCTCGGTGCCCAAACAGGGCAGCGCCTTTGATGTGGGAATTGCGGTGGCGGTGCTCGTGGGCACCGGACTCATTTCGGCCGAGTCCGTGGCGGGATGGGTCCACATCGGGGAACTCGCACTCGACGGCCGGCTTCGACCCGTCCCGGGAATCCTGCCGGCGCTTCGTGCGCTCGCCGATGCGGGATATTCGCGTGTGGTGGTTCCCGTTGGCAACGCTGACGAAGCGCAGCTCGTGCCCGGGCTCGAAGTCCGTGCCGTGCCTTCGCTGCGCGAGG
>CAZRHP010000121.1:0-1267 GCA_964599975.1 uncultured Gulosibacter sp. | reverse complement strand
TGTGCACGGCGCTGACATCGAACCGATTTCCGTCGAATCCATCGGGTCGCCGCATGCCGCCGAGCAGGGTGAATTCGACGGCGACCTGTGCGAAGTTGTGGGTCAGCCCGAGGTGGTCGATGCCCTGATCGTGGCGGCCGCTGGGGGCCATCACCTCATGCTGTTGGGGCCGCCGGGTGCGGGCAAAACGATGCTGGCGGCGCGTTTGCCGGGCATCCTGCCTCAGCTGACAGTCGACGAATCTCTCGCCGTCACATCAATACAGTCAGTGTCGCGTGCTGGTGCAGTCAACCGCTTGGCCAAACGCCCGCCATTCGAAGCGCCCCACCACACGGCAACCGGAGTATCGCTGATCGGTGGAGGTTCTGGCCATATTCGACCGGGGGCGATATCTCGCGCACACTGCGGGGTGCTGTTCTTGGACGAAGCCCCAGAGTTCTCGGCGACCACGCTCGACGCACTTCGACAGCCCTTGGAGTCGGGTTCCGTGGTGGTTCACCGGGCGAATTCAGTGGTCGAATTCCCGGCACGGTTCCACCTCGTTATCGCCGCTAATCCTTGCCCGTGCGGACTGTCGGGTGGCGACGACGGCATGTGTGCCTGCACGGCTCAGGTCAAGCGCCGCTATCTGGGCAAAATTTCGGGGCCATTGCTGGATCGAATCGATATCCGAATTTCCGTGCGTCGAGTATCGGCGGCACACCTGCGCGCAGGCCTGCCCGTCGTCAGTTCCATCGAGGCGCGGTCCAGTGTCGAGCGGGCCCGGGAACGGGCGCGAAGTCGTTGGGGTGACATCAACGCGAGAATCTCGGGTCGTATCCTGCGGGACCCGCGTTTTGCGTTGGAATCCTCGGTGACAGCGCCCCTGGATCGGGCACTGGAACGTGGCGCACTCACCATGCGAGGCGTCGACCGCACGCTGCGAATTGCCTGGACCCTCGCGGATCTCGACGACGCAGAGCGCCCGACCGCCGGCCATATTCACCGCGCCCTCTTTCTTCGACAAGGAATCTGACACCATGACAACCCGCTCCGATTTCAGATTGCTCTGCCGCTCGACACAATTACCCGCTCGATTTCCCGACTGAGGCCCGATGAGCTCAACCCACTGGACGCATTTGCCTGCGCTGCGTGGAGTTTTATCGCTGAACCGGGTGACCGAATTGCGGGCGAGCTGATCGGCGCGCTGGGTGAGTCCGCCGCGCTCGACCTTGTCGTGGATCGCGCCTCGGCCAGGCACCTCTCGACCATCACCCACGATGCCATC
>CAZRHP010000120.1:0-1927 GCA_964599975.1 uncultured Gulosibacter sp. | reverse complement strand
CCGCGTTCCTCGCTCCATTCGCTGGGCTGGCCGAATTCCTGGCCCATGAACAGCAGTTGCTTGCCCGGGTGGGCCCACATGAAGGCCAAGTAGGCGCGCACATTGGCGAGCTTCTGCCATTGGTCGCCCGGCATCTTGGTCAGCAACGAACCCTTGCCGTGTACGACCTCGTCGTGGCTGATCGGCAGCATGAAGTTTTCGCTGAAGGCATAGAGGAACGAGAACGTGATTTCGCCATGGTGGTGTGACCGCCACATGGGGTCGCGTTCCATGTAGGTCAACGAGTCGCGCATCCAGCCCATGTTCCACTTCATGCCGAAGCCCAGACCGCCTTCAGACGTGGGTTTCGTCACGCCCGGCCATGCCGTCGATTCCTCGGCGATCATGACAATGCCGGGATAACGGCGGTATGCGGTCGCGGTGGCCTCCTGCAGGAAGCGAATAGCGTCGAGGTTTTCGCGTCCCCCGTGTTCGTTGGGGTACCACTCGCCGTCCTTGCGTGAATAGTCGAGATACAGCATGCTGGCGACCGCGTCGACGCGCAGCCCATCGATGTGGAATTCCTCGAGCCAGAAGCTTCCGCTGGCGACGAGGAAGTTGCGGACCTGAGGTTGGCCAAAGTCAAAGACGAGTGTGCCCCAATCGGGGTGCTCGCCACGGCGCGGGTCGGCGTGTTCGAACAGGGGTTGCCCGTCGAATTGGGCCAGCGCCCATTCATCCTTGGGGAAGTGGGCGGGAACCCAGTCCATGATCACGCCGATGCCGGCGCGGTGCAGTTCGTTGATCAGATAGCGCAGGTCGTCCGGGCTGCCGAATCGCGAGGTGGGCGCAAAGTATCCCGTGACCTGGTAACCCCAGGAACCGCCGAAGGGGTGTTCGGCCAGGGGCATGAACTCGACGTGGGTGTATCCCAGGCTGTTCAGGTACCCGATCAGGGGTTCCGCAATCTGTCGGTAGCCCAGACCGGGACGCCAGGATCCGAGGTGCATCTCGTACACCGACATGGCCTGGTCGTGTGGGTTCGAGGCGGCGCGCTGCGTCATCCAGTCATCGTCGGACCACTCAAAGGTGCTCGCTTCGACGCGGCTGGCGGTCAGCGGCGGAATCTCGGTGCTGCTGGCAAACGGGTCGGCGCGGGTGACCCAGCGTCCGTCGTGGGTCAGGATTTCAAATTTGTAGGCGTGGCCGACGGTGGCGCCGGGGGCAAAGATTTCCCACAGTCCGTTGTCGCCGATGCGGCGCATCGAGTGGGGCAGACCGTTCCAGCCGTTGAAGTCTCCGACTACGCGGACGGCAACAGCTCGGGGTGCCCACACCGCGAATCCGACTCCGTCGGCGCCGTCATGGGTGCGGGGGTGTGCGCCAAGAACCTGCCAAACCTGCTCGTGGCGGCCCTCGCCCCACAAGTACAGGTCGGCGTCGCCGAGGGTGGGGGAGAAGCGATACGGGTCGTCCGATTCCCAGTCCGGTGCGTTCTCGTATCGGGCACGCACGGTGTATTCCGACGCGGCCTCGGAATCCGATCCGTGCCACAAACCGTCGAGGTGGTGTTCGAGTTCGACGGTACACGACACCACCGGGAACGGTGTGGACTCCGAGATCGGAGTGCGGTGCGGGGTGACGTCCCTCGGTCAGTGCCCGAACGTGGTCGGGGTGCAGGACGGGGATGGCGGGGTGTCCGGGTGTGGGCGCGGTCGCGTTCATGCGGTGTGGCTTTCGGGGTACTGAACCTGCAGGATGTGCACGGGATGAGTGAACGCATCGATGCGCACGAAGTTGTCGTTCGACCACGTCCATTCGTCACCCGAGATCAGGTCAACGACCGAGAATTCGGTCTGGTTGGTCAGTCCAAAGAACGACATGTCCAGATGAATTGTGGTTTCCCTGGTCGAGTGGGGGTCCGTGTTCGCCACCACGATGATGCCGT
>CAZRHP010000119.1:0-1961 GCA_964599975.1 uncultured Gulosibacter sp. | reverse complement strand
GGTTCATCAAGGAACATCGGCTTACCTGGCCCACCTCGATGCAGTTCCCACGGGTCCAAATCCGGAATCAGCGAACCGCCCAACGCAAAGTTCAACAGTTGCGAGCCTCGACAAATCGCAAACAGCGGCACATCGCGCGCCACGGTGTCCTTGATGAGGTCGATCGAATACACGTCGGCCGCGCGGTCCACGCCGTACAGGTGTGGGACCGGGCCGGTGACGCCATACAGCCCCGGGTCAACGTCGCCGCCGCCGAGGAACAGCACGCCATCGGCAGAATTGACGATGTCAGCATCCGGAAGTTCGGCAAGACTGCTGTCGACGAGGATGCTGCGGGCGCCCGCATTCGTGAGCGTCTGTAATGCCGTCGACGTGAACCGAATCACGAGGTCATTGATCTCGTCGGTCATGTCGGGGAAATTCAACGACACCACAACCGCCACGGTGGGCGCATCGGCGGGAAGATCGGCGATGCCCGCAGGAATCACGTCCTCGGGAGTGACCTTGCGGCTGGCGCGGCTCATGCGTCCTCCCCCACGAACGGATAGGGCAGGCTGGGCATCCACTTCGACCAGACCTGCTGCAGTCGGCCGTCGGCTTTGATGGCGTCAAGGGCGGCATTAATCTCGGCTCGCAGCGCATCGTTCGACTTTTCGATGCCGATACCCCAGCGGTTTCGCGTCGGAACGGTAAAGGCCACATCGAACGCCGGATCCGTTTCCGGAATCGGAACGGTCACGACATCGTCGTCCACCATCGCATCGACCGAGCCATTACGAACGGCCTCAATCATGTCGCCGAACACGTCATCGCTGGCACCGAATTCGACCGGAATGATTCCAGGGAACGTCACGGCCAGGGCCATGTTGGTGCTGTTTGTGATCGCAGCGACACGGTACCCCGCCATATCGGCCGGGGACTTCGCCGGGTCACCCGCTCGTACAAGCACGGTCTCATTAAAGATGGCGTACGGCTGGGTGAAATTCACCTGACGCATCCTGTCCTCGGTCATGCCTTGTCCGCACCACACAGCATCGGCATCACCTGCTTGCACGAGCGGGATCATGTTCTCCCAGGCAGTGAAAACCCACTCCAGCCGGCGACCCATCTGTTGCGCGACCAGAGCGGCAACATCGGGTTCGTAACCGGTGCGGTTCACCCCGTCGGGGCTGAGATTAAAGAGCGGCGGGGCCTCGGAGTCAATACAGGCGAGGCGCAGCACGCCGGTCACGGGGTGGTCTCCCAGTACATCGACATCTCCCATTCGGTGATGATGCCGCAGTACCGCGCCCACTCGTCACGCTTCAGTTGCAGGAAAATGTCCCGCAGGTCGGCGGGAATCGCGGAGGCCATCAGGTCGCTGGATTCGAACGCCTGAATCGAGTCGCCCAGGGTCATCGGAATTCCGGTGAAGTCCTGACGCGCGCCCGGTTCCCCGAGGGGCGAGCCGGGGTCGATGCGGTTCGTCAGGCCGTCCTCCATCGCGGCAAGCAGCACGGTGTGTGACAGGTAGGGGTTCACGACGGCGTCGGGCAGGCGGTATTCCATGCGGCCGATCGACGAGATGCGCACCATTCCGGCGCGACTGTCCAGCCCCCACGAGGGAACGCTGGGCGCGAACTGGCCGGCATCCCAGAAACGCTTGTACGAGTTCACGGTCGACGCCATCACCATCGTGGTCGCGGCCGCGTGCTGCAGCATGCCACCGACGGCGAATCGCCCCACCTCGCTGAGGTGAATGTTGGGGTTGCCGGGTTCGATCAGCGCGTTGACCCCGTCCTTCCACAGACTGATGTTGTGGTGGCAGCCGTTACCCATCAAACCGTTGGCGGGCTTGGGCATGAAGCTCGCGGTGACGCCCAATTCACGGGCAACTTGCTTGCAGATTTGACGGTAGGTGACGAGGCGGTCGGCGGTGAGGTTGATGTTGTCAAACATCCAGTTGAGTTCCAACTGGCCGT
>CAZRHP010000118.1:0-1971 GCA_964599975.1 uncultured Gulosibacter sp. | reverse complement strand
TCTCGAACGTGAACTTCGTCGTCGCCTCGATGACTCAACCCGCTGAGACCGTTCGCCTGGATCAGGCGGTGGTTGAGCGCGGAATCCTGAATTCGCGCACTCGTGCAGCTCGTGCAATCGCGTCGGGCCTTGTCAGCATCGATGGGATAGTTGTCCGTAAAGCGTCGACACCGGTCGCCGCATCCCAGATAGTTTTCTGTGACGAACACGATCAGTGGGTTTCTCGTGCGGCCTACAAACTAGAGCACGCATTTCGTACGTGGAATATTTCGGTGAACGATGCCACAGTGCTGGATGTCGGCGCATCGACGGGTGGCTTCACTCAGGTGGCTCTCGCGCACGGTGCGCGGCGGGTTATCGCTTTGGATGTGGGGCGCGATCAGTTGCACCCCACGATTCGCAACGATGACCGTGTTGACGTAGTCGAGGGGGAGAACGCCCGTTATGTGACGGCGGAGCGTCTGGCAGAGCTTTCGGCCAGCGCACCCGAAATTTCATTGGTTGTATCCGATGTGTCGTTTATCTCATTGACAATGATCATCCCGGCGCTTGTGCAGAGCGTGGGTGCGGCGGCGGGATACGTGTTCCTCGTCAAGCCACAGTTCGAGGTCGGTAGGTCAGGTATCGATGGCGGCATTGTTCGTAATGCCACGAAACGACAAGCAGCCATCCGTGATGTAGTCGACTGCGCCATAGCTTGCGGTCTTACAGTTTCCGGGTTGACGTTATCCCCAGTTTCGGGGGAGCACGGAAATATTGAAGCTATCCTGTACTGCGACTCCAACTCTCCGCTCGATGCGCGAGAATGGAGCAAGATTATCGAGTCGATGTAAGGAGGGCACTGTGACTGTTCGACCATTTCTTGTCGTTGCTCACACGGGGCGTCCGGAATCGCTCGAGGCCACTCGACTGGCGTGCGAGCTCATCATCGCTGGGGGCGCGACTGTAGTGTGTCTGGGAAACCAGCGCGACGAATTCGCCGCTCTCACCACGGTTTCTCCTTTAGTTTTAGGCGACGACATTGCACCGATGGATGTCGAAATGGCCATCATTTTGGGTGGCGATGGCACCATTTTGCGTACTGCCGAAATCATGAGGGGCAGCACTGCTCCACTGTTGGGTGTGAACCTGGGGCATGTGGGCTTCCTCGCCGAGTTAGAGCCTGAGAATCTGGCCGACACAATTGCGCGGTGCCTTGCCCAGCAGTACACGGTCGAAGAGCGAATGACCATGGACGTGGAGGTAGTCCGCGACGGTGAAGTCGTGTATTCGACGTGGGCGCTCAACGAGGCAAGCGTCGAAAAAACAGCACGTGAACGCATGATCGAGGTCGTCATCTCGATTGACTCTCGACCCCTTTCGACATTCGGGTGCGATGGGGTGCTGATGTCGACGCCGACGGGCTCCACTGCGTATTCATTCTCTGCGGGTGGTCCTGTCGTATGGCCAGAGGTAGAAGCTCTCATCATGGTGCCACTGTCCGCGCATGCGCTGTTTGCTCGCCCGTTTGTGGTCGGTCCTAATTCCACCCTTGAGGTCGAGCTGTTGACTCGCACGGCGGCTGCTGGGGTGCTGTGGTGCGACGGACGTCGCACGTTCGATTTGGTGCCCGGCTCGCGTGTGGTTGCCCGCCGGTCGGGTGTGCCGGTGCGTTTGGCGCACATCCACAATGGGCCCTTCACTGATCGTCTCGTGAAAAAGTTCTCTCTTCCCGTGACGGGGTGGCGTGGCGGGGCAGAGTCCCGTGATTAACGAAATTTTCATTCGTGACTTGGGCGTCATCAGCTCCGCTCGGATGACCTTCACACCGGGATTCACGGCGGTTACCGGTGAAACGGGTGCCGGTAAAACGATGGTCGTGTCCGCCCTTGGGTTATTGCTGGGCGATCGGGCAGATTCCGCTGTGGTGAGGACAGGCTCGGAACGTGCCAGCGCCGAGGGTTATTGGTCGATCACGGACTCCGTCGTTGC
>CAZRHP010000117.1:0-2061 GCA_964599975.1 uncultured Gulosibacter sp. | reverse complement strand
GTGGACATCTTTGTGGCTGGCGTCGGAACCGGGGGAACCGTGTCCGGCACCGGGCAGTACCTGAAGTCGCAGAAGCCCGGAATCCAGGTCGTCGCAGTGGAGCCCGAGGAATCACCCATCCTGAACGGCGGCGCACCCGGCCCCCACAAGATCCAGGGAATCGGCGCAAACTTTGTGCCCGACGTGCTGGACCGAGAAATTTATGACGAGGTCATTGACGTCAACATCGCCCAGGCCGTCGAGGTGGCACGCCGACTGTCGACCGAGGAGGGCATCCTCGCGGGAATTTCGTCGGGAGCAACCGTCAAGGCAGCCCTCGATTTGGCAAAGCGCCCCGAGAACGCGGGCAAGACGATTGTCGTGATTGTCGCCTCGAACGGTGAACGTTACCTCTCGACCGTGCTATTCGAGGGTATCCTCGATTAAGTGAACCCGATCTCTCGCCTTTCCGAAGACATCCGAACGGCGTTGAGTCGGGACCCGGCCGCCCGCAACGGTCTGGAAATCGTGCTGGTGTCCAGCGGCCTCCATGCCGTGTGGGGTTACCGTCTGACCCACATGCTGTGGCGTGCTCGCCTGCGCCTGGTTGCGCGCGTGCTTGCGCAAATCACACGATTTCTGACGGGGGTAGAAATTCACCCCGGCGCCACAATCGGCCGCCGACTGTTTATCGACCACGGCATGGGCGTCGTGATCGGCGAGACCGCCGTTATCGGTGACGATGTGCTGCTGTTCCACGGGGTGACTCTGGGTGGCCGCGGAATCGAAAAGGATTGCCGCCGGCATCCCTCGGTGGGAAACAACGTCGAGATCGGCGCGAATGCCACCGTGCTCGGGCCCGTCCATGTCGCGGACGGAGCCCGGATCGGGGCCAACGCCGTCGTCCTGGTCGACGTGCCCGCCGGTGCCACGGCCGTCGGTGTCCCGGCGCGTATTCTTAATTAGCCCCACACAACAACAGGAAGGAGTCATCGCATGATCAAGTTCATCACTCGAATTTTGTTTCCGCCGTTGATTCGCCTGTTGTTCGCGGCATCGGTGACGGGTCGCAAAAACATGCCGGCTCACGGTGGCGTCATCATCGCCAGCAACCACCTGTCATTCTTTGACAGCGTGATTATCACCATCCTGTCCCGCCGCGCGGTGTCCTTCCTCGCGAAAGAGGAATACTTCACGGGGACCGGATTCAAGGGGTGGCTGTCGAAGTCGTTCTTTGAATCGATTGGCGCTATCCCCGTGAACCGTTCCTCGGCCAACGCCGCACAGGACGCTCTGGATGCCGGACTCGAACGGCTGCGGGACGGGGAATCCTTTGCCATGTACCCCGAGGGAACGCGATCGCTGGATGGTCGTTTGTACCGCGGCAAGACCGGTGTCGCCTGGCTGGCGCTGACCGCGGGTGTTCCCGTGGTCCCGGTCGCGTTGAAGGGCACCGACAAGATTCAGCCCGTCGGTTCGTCGGGAATTCGGTTGGCCAAGCTGTCCATCGAATACGGCGCACCCATGGACATGTCGGTCTTTGGTGACGCATCGAGCGGCAAGGCGCGCCGCGAGGCCACCGACGCCATCATGGACGCAATCCAGAAGATGTCGGGCCAGGAGTACGCCGGAATTTACAACGAGAAACCGGCCACCACAATCGCCAAGAAGGTCAAGCGACTGTTCCGCGGTCGCGCTCCCTTGACATAGCCGCCCGTGTCCCGCACACGTCACTGCGCACTGCGGAACGGTGTGTGAATATTCGTGTAACGACGACGGGCCCGGCACATGGTGCCGAGCCCGTCGTTGATTTCCGTGGCTATTCGGCCTCGGTGCTTGCAGTTTCCTGTGCGGCGATCTCGAGGCGAACCTTGTCCATGTCGAGCGCGTTGATCTGGTTGATGAGGTCGTCCAGTGCGGGTCCTGGCAGTGCGCCGGCCTGGTTGAACAGCAGGATTCCGTCGCGGAACGCCATCAGCGTGGGGATCGAGCGGATGCCGGCCATTGCGGCGAGGTCCTGCTCGGCCTCGGTGTCGACCTTGGCGAACGTGATGTTGGGGTGCTTTTCGCTGGCGGCCTCAA
>CAZRHP010000116.1:0-2068 GCA_964599975.1 uncultured Gulosibacter sp. | reverse complement strand
ATACGCGAAGCACGCCGTTGTCGGGGTCCAGTGGGTTCGCGAGCGTCATGCTCAGAACCGGTTCGCCCGTGACCGAACCGAACAGAGCATTGTCTGCGGGGTTCGTGAAAGGGTAGGCCAGAGTTTCGGTCACGCCGCTGGCGGCGAGGACCTGTGCCACGCGGCGACGAGCGGACTGCGACGCCGTCAGGCCACGGCCGGGAGGAGCGACGGGCAGTGCCGACGGGATGCGGTCATACCCGTGGATGCGGGCAACTTCCTCGGCCAGCGAAGGTGCATCAACGATGTCGGGGCGCCACGACGGCGGCACAACCTCAAAGCCCTCCGCGGTGTCGACAACAGTCGCACCAATATCGCCCAGAACGTCACTAATTTCTTCGCGGGAATAGTCGGTACCGATCAGGCCCGACACGAACGATTCGCGGAGCGCAATCGCCGACGGCGCAACGTAGTTGATCTCGGTCGAACCCAACGTGTCGGCGGTTCCACCACCCAATTCGACCAGCAGGTCAACGACGCGCTGTGCGGCGGCCTGCGACACCAACGGGTCAACGCCACGAGCGAAACGCTTCGACGCCTCGGACGGCAGCTTGTGACGACGAGCGGAACGGGCGATGCTGACGGGATCAAAGGTCGCCGCCTCGACAACCACATCCGTGGTCTGCTCGTCCACTTCGGTCGTCGCGCCGCCCATCACGCCAGCCAGGCCGATGGCGCCGGATTCGTCGGTGATCAACAGGTCTTCGGTCGACAGGGTGCGAACGGCCTCGTCGAGGGTGACCAGGGTCTCGCCCGCGTGCGCGCGTCGCACAGTAATGCCACCCTGCAATTTCGCGAGGTCGTAGCAGTGCGTGGGCTGACCGAGTTCCATCATGACGTAGTTAGAGATGTCGACGGGCAGCGAGATTGAACGGACCCCCATCAGCGCCAGACGCTTGACCATCCACGCCGGGGTGGCGCGAGTGCGGTCGAGTCCGCGCACCACGCGAGTCACGAATCCGGTGCAGCCCTGTACTCCGCGAATGGGGGCCTGGTCAGAGAGAGACACCGAGAAACCCGAGGCGTCGGCCACCGTGACGGCGAGGGCAGGGTCGCGGAACGCCACTCCCGACGCGTGAGCGTACTCGCGGGCCACGCCTCGAATCGACATGGCGTAACCGCGGTCGGGCGTCACATTGATTTCCACAGCAAAATCGTCAAGGCCCAGCAGTGCGATGGCGTCGGTGCCCACGACGGGGTCCAGCCCCAGGGCCTCGAGGCGAAGGATGCCATCGTGTTCGTCGCCCAAACCCAGCTCGCGCGCCGATGCGATCATGCCGTCCGAGACATGCCCATAGGTCTTACGGGCCGAAATCGGGAAAGGTCCGGGCAACACGGCGCCGGGCAGGCTGACAACGACCTTGTCGCCGACAAAGAAATTCGAGGCGCCGCAGACGATGCCGCGCACCGCATCGTCACCGGACTCCGCCACACGGACCTGGCACCAGCGAATGGTCTTGCCGTTCGACTGTTCCTCGGGGGTGAATTCGAGGACCTCGCCCACGACGATAGGTCCCTGCAGTTCCGAGGCGTGAACGTCCTCTTCCTCAAAGCCCACGGACACGAGGGCCTCGTGCAGGTCGTGTGCCGTGACGTTGGCGGGAAGGTCGACCCATTCGGCCAACTGCTTCGCGGGGATGCGCATTTAAATCACCATTCCAAACTGCTGCGAGAAACGCACGTCACCTTCGACCATGTCATGCATGTCGGCAACGTCATTACGGAACATCAGGGTGCGTTCGATTCCCATTCCGAAAGCAAATCCCTGGTATTCCTCGGGGTCAATGCCGGCAGCGCGCAACACATTGGGGTTCACCATTCCGCAACCGCCCCATTCGATCCAGCGAGCGCCGCCACGGAAGGTGGGGTGCCAAATGTCGAGCTCGGCCGAAGGTTCGGTGAACGGGAAATAGTTGGGTCGCAGGCGAATGCGGGCGCCCTCTCCGAACATCGCGCGGGCAAGGTGCTCCAGTGTGCCCTTCAGGTGCGCCATCGTGAGGCCCTTGTCGATGGCAATGCCTTCCATCTG
>CAZRHP010000115.1:0-2097 GCA_964599975.1 uncultured Gulosibacter sp. | reverse complement strand
AAGCGCCCAGCCAACTCCGGACAGATCAAGATGCTCGGCCTGGCCGGTCGACCACGCAATAATGCCCACACCGGCGAGAGCAATCACCGCACCGAGCATAAGTTTGGGAGGCAAGCCCTCGCGCAGGAATACTCCGGCGCCAATAGCGATGAGCAGCGGGCCGATGTTCACAATGAACGACGCGGTGCCCGCATCGAGAGTCTGTTCAGCGGTGTTCAACGCAAAAATGTACACACTGAACCAGGTAAAACCGAAGGTCGCCAGCAGGAGCCATTCGCGGAGCGTTGGCTTCACCCATTTCGTGCCGATGAGGAACAGTGCAAGCAGCGGAACCGCCACGGCCTGGCGGGCAAAGGCAAGGCTTCCCGCATCAAAGTACGGGCTGACCGCACGAATAAAGGTGAAAGCGCTCGACCATGCGAACAGCACCACCACGATGGCAGCGAGAACTTTCGGCGGGATACGCGTCACGACTAGATGCCGCGTTCGAGAAGCTTACGCATAGTCTCGAGGTCGGCCTCGCTGGGCTGAGCGTTCTTGCCGCCCACACCAAAACCGCTGCCAGTGGGAGCCTGCGGCAGTGAGCGGCCGGCGTTTTCGGCGGCACGCTTCGCCGGGTTTCCCGATTTCGACTTCTTCGACTGCACTGCCGGCTTCTGCTTGGGGCGGCCGCCGGGCATGGGCCCCATTCCCGGCACGTTGGGCATTCCCCCTCGAGCGACCGTCTTCATCATCTTTGCAGCCTGCTCAAAGCGGTTGACCAACTGGTTGACATCGGTCACGGTCATTCCCGAACCCTTGGCGATGCGCAGGCGGCGCGAACCGTTCAACAGCTTGGGATTCGTGCGTTCCGCTGGGGTCATCGACCGGATGATCGCTTCCGTGTGATCGATTTCCTTCTCGTCGAAGTTTTCCAGCTGCTGCTTCATCTTTCCCGCGCCGGGAAGCATGCTGAGCATCGACTTCATCGAACCCATTTTGCGGACCTGCTGGAGCTGGTCGAGGAAATCACTGAGAGTAAAGCTGTCGCTGGCTATCTTGTCCGCAACCTTGCGAGCGTCCTCCTCGTCGAAGGCCTTCTGCGCCTGCTCGATCAGCGTGAGGATGTCACCCAGGTCGAGGATGCGGCTGGCCATTCGGTCGGGGTGGAACTGCTCGAGGTCGTCGAGCCCCTCGCCCGTCGACGCAAACAGAATGGGGCGGTCCGTCAGGCCACGTACCGACAGTGCGGCACCGCCTCGGGCGTCACCATCAAGTTTCGACAGCACAACGCCGGTGAAATCGACGCCGTCCTGGAATGCTCGGGCCGTAGCGACAGCGTCCTGACCGATCATGGCGTCGAGGACGAACAGCACATTGTCGGGATCAACGGTGTCCCGCACAGCACGTGCCTCGCGCATCAGCTCTTCGTCCACACCGAGTCGACCGGCGGTGTCGATGATGACCGTGTCGAACTGCTTTGCCTTCGCAAACGAAATCGATTCACGGGCAACTGTCACCGCGTTACCCACGCCGTTACCCGGCTCGGGGGCAAAAATGGCGGCACCGGCCTGTTCCGCAACGACGGTCAACTGGGTGACAGCATTGGGGCGCTGCAGGTCACAGGCCACGAGCAGAGGGGTGTGCCCCTCGGATTTGAGTCGCTTCGCCAGCTTTCCCGCAAAGGTGGTCTTGCCCGAACCCTGCAAGCCAGCCAGCATGATGATTGTGGGCGGGTTCTTGCTGAACACCAGCTCGGCGGTTCCACCACCGAGGATGGCGACCAGTTCCTCGTTCACGATCTGCACGACCTGCTGGGCGGGGTTCAGCGCGCGATTGACGTCGTCACCCAAGGCGCGGTCACGAACCTTGCCGGTAAATTCCTTGACTACATCCAGAGCGACGTCGGCTTCGAGCAGCGCGCGACGAATCTCGCGGACGGTGCCATCGACGTCAGCGGGCGACAGCTTGCCCTTGGTGCGGAGGCTGGACAGCGCCGACATTAGACGCTCAGAAAGTGACCCAAACATTGCCATGATGTGTCCAGACTAATCGTTGCGAGCATGCTCGGACTTGGTGGCGCGGTAGCCCTCGGCATTCCGGCGAATCGCGTCGACC
>CAZRHP010000114.1:0-2165 GCA_964599975.1 uncultured Gulosibacter sp. | reverse complement strand
CCATGAAACAGCATGGGATAGACGCTTCAATCTCGATTGCCGTCGCCGGAACCACGGTGGCGGTGTTGGCTGGAGACGTCGACCAGCTCTATCCCTCAGGTCATGACGAACTGTTGCGGACTGTCATGGGTTTCGGTGCGGTCATCAGCGAAGTGCCGTGCGGGGGCGCTCCCACTCGTTGGCGATTTTTGCAGCGCAACCGCATCATCGCGGCGTTGGCTGGTGCCACGGTTGTCATCGAGGCGGGTCACCGCAGCGGTTCACTCAACACAGCCACCCACGCTCGCGACCTCGGTCGCCCCGTTGGGGTGGTGCCGGGGCAGATTACGAGTGCCGCGAGCGCCGGATGCCACCGACTGCTGCGCACCAACACCGCCGCCGTGGCGGTGACCAACGTTCCCGAAATCCTCGAACTCATCACCGGGGAATCCGAAAACATGGTGTACTCGGAACGGGATTCGGCTGAAACGATTCGGGTGCTCGACGCGCTCACGCGACGCTCGTACCGCACCGTCGGCGACATTGCGTTGCGCACAGGCTTGGCAGTGGTGCAAATCACCAGCACATTAGGTCAGCTTTCGCTCGACGCCCGTGTCGAATCACTCGATGCCGGTTGGCGTAAAACCTGAACGCGACGATTCCCGCGAGTATCCTCGAGTTATGTCATTCGAGGTAACGGCGCCGACGCACACCATTGCACATATTTCGGACACCCATCTGTTGGGAGGCGGCCGCAAGCTCTTCTCGCAGGTCGATGTGGCACACAACATCACCGAAATTCTGCGCCGCCTCGCTGGCAGCGACCAAAAATTCGATGCGTTCGTGTTCACCGGTGACCTCGCCGACGTCGGAGAACCCGACGCATACAGGTTCCTGCGCGCACAGGTCGAACCCATTGCGCAGCAAATGGGAGCTCAGGTTGTGTGGGTTATGGGCAACCACGACGAGCGCCAGCCCTATGCCCGGGAACTGTTCGACGAAGAATCCGACGGATCCCCGCACGACCGCGTGTACGACGTGAACGGCCTCCGTATCATCTCGCTCGACTCGACAGTGCCCGGATATCATCACGGTGACATCGAAGAATCTCAGCTCGAATGGCTGCGCGGCATTCTGTCGACACCCGCGCCGCACGGCACCATCCTGGCGTTGCACCACCCGCCAATTCCTTCGCACAACGAATTTGTGCGCATCATCGAACTGAAAAACCAGGAACGTTTGGCCGAGGTGCTGCGCGGCACTGATGTGCGCACAATCTTGGGCGGACACCTGCACTATTCGACCTACTCGCACTTCGCGGGGATTCCCGTTGCCGTCGCGAGCGCCACCTGTTACACCGTCGATTTTGGCGCAGACCGTTCGCTGTTATTGCGCGGCGTTGACGATGCGCAATCCGTTCAACTGGTGCACTGCTACGACGACCAGGTCGTGCACACCATCGTGCCCGTCACCGAGGTTCCCGCGCTGATCAGCTATCCGGCCACTCAGCGCGAGATGCTGACGCAGTTCACTGACGCCGAAATTTTCGAGATGATCAGCAACAAGTCATCGGCGCACAACCGCGAGGAGAGTGCGGTCAGTGGGGGAATTCCCGACGCGGACTAGGCGTCGCGTGCGTAGCCGACGGCGTCGTCTTCGTCGATGTGCTTCGCGTATTCCGCGTTCACGTCGGTGAGGAACTTGGAAATGACCTCGACCTCGTCGGCCGAGTAGTCATCGAGGATTGCGTTGATTCCCATGACCATGCCCATGAGTTCGGTCATGATGATGCGCACCGAATTGTCGCTGGGTCGGACCACGGTCTTGCGCCGGTCAGTGTCGTGCGCCTCGCGGTGTGCGTGGCCCAGAGTGGTGAGTCGGTCGATGGACGATGTCATCGCGGCGGGCGAGATTCCCACAGCAGCCGACAGTTCGGTGGGGGATTGGGGGCCAACAGCGATCAGGTGTTCCATGACTACACGGTCGGTGGGGTTCACGCTGGTCAAGTTTTCGATGTGGCGTTCGAATGCGCGGGATTTTTGAATGATGGAACGCAGCAGGATGGTGGGCTGATAGACCTCACCAAACTCGGGGCGTGTTGCCCCCGTTTGCTGTTTCGATTCCATGCCGATAGTGTAGCAAGCAAGTGCTTCGATTATCGAACTATCGGATGCTCGAAAGGAATT
>CAZRHP010000113.1:0-2175 GCA_964599975.1 uncultured Gulosibacter sp. | reverse complement strand
ACCCCATCCGGCGTCACTTACCGCCGCACACCACAACACCGGAGGGACACCCATGGTCAAGATCGCTCTCGATCCCACGCCGTTTCATCACTCACATTCATTGCTTGACTTTCCCCGCGTCGCCGCTGACCTGGGGTACAAGTGGTTGCAACTAACGCCCCACGCGGACATGATTCCGTTCTTTAACCATCCCAAAGCGGACGATGCTCTGGTGCAGAAATTCCGTGCGGCCTGCGATTCAGCTGGTGTCGGGATTGCATCAACACTGCCCGTTCTGCGCTGGTCAGGCCCCGATGAGGATGCACGCGAGGCTGCGGTTCGCTATATGAAACGTGTCATCAACATCACGGTCGACTTGGGTGTTGACACGATCGGCACCGAATTCAACGGCCGTCCTGAACGTGCAGAGGAATCGGAGCGTGCCTTCTATCGTTCGATGGAAGAAATTGTGCCCATCATCGAACGCGAAGGTGTGAAGTTATTCATCGACCCGCACCCCGATGACTTTGTAGAAAATGGTCTGGCAGCCTGGCGCGTGATTCGCGGCATCAATTCCGCGAACTTCGGCATGGTCTATGTCGCATCGCACACGTTCCACATGGGTAACGATCCCTTGGGCATCATGCGCGAGGTGGGCGACCGAATTGGCATCGTTCACGTTTCCGACACTATGGACCACACCCGTTCACACGGGCTGCGGTACATCACGAATCCTCCAGGAAACGCAGTCCGCGTTCACCAGCACCTCAAGATGGGGGATGGCGATGTGAACTGGGACGAGTTCTTTGGAGGGCTCAAGGAAATCGGTTTCCTCGACAATCCCGCAAGTGTCATGTGCTCGAGCGTTTTCGCGGAAAACGAAAACGCCAACGAAGTCGCAGTATTCCAGCGAGAGGCGATGGAACACCACATCGCTCGCCTCGCCGGCTAAACCCAGGGTGGGTGGGGCATTCAGCACGCCCCACCCACCACACCGCTCAACCACTTACCAAGGAGCAATAATGTCCAACACCGTACGAGTAGGACTGATCGGCACCGGCCGCATCGGTCAGGTTCACGCTTTGAGCGTGGCCAACACCCCCGGCGCAGAACTGACCATCGTCTGCGACATGTTCGTCGATAGCGCGAATGCTGTCGCCGAAAAGTTCGGCGGCCGTGTGGTCACCGACCCCGCCGAGGTGTTCGCCTCGGGTGAGGTGGACATGGTCATCGTGGCGTCGCCCACCTCGACCCACGTTGACCTGATCAACCAGGCCATCGATGCCGGCATTCACGTGCTGTGCGAAAAGCCCATCGACCTCGACATCGCGCGCGTGGACTCGCTGCGCGCCAAGGCCGCTTCGGCCACCATCCAGATCGCGCTGGGATTCAACCGTCGTTTTGACCCCAACTTTGCCAGCATCAACTCGCGCGTTGCTGCGGGCGAAGTGGGCAAGCTCGAGCAGCTCATCATCATCAGCCGCGACCCCGCACCCGCGCCTCAGGCCTACATCGCCGTGTCGGGCGGAATTTTCCGAGACATGACCATCCACGATTTCGACATGGCCCGCTTCTTTGTGCCGGACATTGTCGAAGTTTCCGCGACCGGCTCGAACGCGTTCAGTGACTACATCAAGGAAGAGGGCGACTTTGACAGCGTCCTCGTCCAGATGAAGGGTCGAGGCGGCGAGCTGATCTCGATCGTCAACTCGCGTCACAGTGCTTTCGGTTACGACCAGCGCCTTGAGGCTTTTGGCCACGACGGCATGCTGTACGCCGAAAACGTGGGACCCACCACCGTTGCCAAGTATTCGGCTGCCGGTGTCGAGGACCGCGAGCCCTACATGGAGTTCTTCCTCGAGCGCTACGCCACGGCATACCAGCGTGAGCTCGCCGTGTTCATCGAGGGCGTTCGCACGGGCACCCTCACCAACCCGACATTCGAGGACGGCCGCGCCGCCCTCGTCCTGGCTAACGCCGCACTCGAATCGGCCACCACGGGCCGCTCGGTGTCGGTGGACGGACTTCTCTAAAGTCCATTCGAGAAACACGAAGGGGGTGTCGCGTGCGACACCCCCTTCGTGTTGTGCGTTTCGGTCTAGAGAACGCTGCGCAGATATTCCACGCTGGCTCGCGCATCGGCGAGTGGGCCAGCTCCTTCACCCGGTTCGGCGGTGATGACATTGTCCTGCTCGA
>CAZRHP010000112.1:0-2216 GCA_964599975.1 uncultured Gulosibacter sp. | reverse complement strand
ACGCCGGCAAGGAAATGTACGGCGTCCACACCGCTAAGAACCGTCATCCCTGAATTGGGGGTGTTTTCGAGGGCGACGATTACGCCGTCGCTGGGCGAAATCTTGTGGGCCTTGAGCACCGATGCATAGGGCCGCAACCCGGTGCGCATGTCGACGATGTTGACGGTGTCGGCCAGTTGGGCCAGTCGTTGGTACGACGCGAAATTGCGACAGATGGGGCATTCGCCGTCATAGAGCACTGCAATCGAGTGGAATCGCACGCTCTCATTATGGCGCGGTTCGGCTTTGGGTCGAACCCGGCCGGTCCTCGGCTCGCACCGGGTATATCCGCCCTCCTCCCGTCCGGTTTTCGCGACATAGGATGGAACCTAAGTCGCGGCGCCAATCCCGCGCAGGATGTGGAGCCTCACGTGAAGTCACCGGCGGTCAAGGGAGCGCTGTCCTTCCTCAAGGACATTGCGGTGATTATCGGCACGGCCCTCGTGGTCTCGTTCCTCGTGAAGACCTTCCTGTTGCGGTCCTTTTACATTCCGTCCGAGTCGATGCAGAGCACGTTGCTGGTCAACGACCGCATCATCGTGAACGAACTGACGCCCGACCTGATGCCCTTGAGCCGCGGCGATGTGATCGTGTTCAGCGACCCCGGCGGGTGGCTGGGGGCTACCGTCCCGGGCGAACAGGATTGGTTCCAGTCCGGTATCGACTCGGTGCTCACCATCGTCGGTCTGGGTGCTGGTGACAGCGACGAGCACCTCGTGAAGCGCCTCATCGGACTTCCCGGCGATGTGGTGTCCTGCTGCGACGCCCAGGGCCGCTTGATGGTCAACGGCGTGCCCATCGACGAACCGTACATTCAGCTGCCGGCGGGCGAAACCCGTGCGAGCGAGATGGAATTCGAGGTCACGGTGCCCGAGGGCGGACTGTGGGTCATGGGCGACAATCGCTACGATTCCGCCGACTCCCGATACAACCAGGGCAAGCCAGGGAACGGGTTTGTCCCCATCGAGAACGTCGTCGGGCGGGCCTTTGTCGTCAGCTGGCCGTTAGAGCGATGGTCGTGGCTCGATAACTATCCCGAGGCGTTTGCCGATGTCGACTGACCCCACACTGCAGTGGGAATCCGAGCTGTTTGCCGAGGGTTTTCGGGTCGTACTCGGCATTGACGAGGTGGGTCGCGGCGCGGTCGCGGGGCCCGTTGTGGTCGGCGTTTCGGCGTTGGGGTCGGTGCGTTCCGATTTCCCCACCGGTTTGCGCGACTCGAAATTGATATCGGAATCGCGGCGCATCGCTCTGTGTGAACCGATTTCAGGCTGGGTTGACGCGATCGAGTTGGGCGAGGCCTCGGCACTCGAGGTGGACACCGTGGGGATTGTTCGGGCGTTGTCCTTGGCGGGGGAGCGCGCCTTGCGTAAATTGCATGCCCGTGGGGTGCCGTTGAACGGCAGCGTGATGATGTTGGATGGCAGTCACAACTGGTTGAAAGGCGCCGATTTACCCGATGCCGAAGTGCGGGTCCGGCCCAAGGCCGACCGCGATTGCGCCCTCGTTGCCGCGGCATCGGTGTGGGCGAAGGTGCATCGTGACCAGCACATGGTCGAACTTGCTGCAACCGATTCGCGCTACGGTTGGGACCGCAACAAGGGCTATGGCAGCGCCGGGCATTTTGAGGCGATCGCCGAACACGGGCCGCATCCCGAACACCGTATGACCTGGTTGGGGAATGTGTTGGGCGACCGAGCCCATCGCTAGACTGAAAGCATCATGAACGAAGACGACCTCGACGCCTATGACCGCGATGCGGAACTTCAGTTGTTCCGCGAATACCGCGATGTCGTCTCGCAGTTCTCGTTTGTGGTCGAGACCGAACGTCGTTTTTACCTCGCGAACGAGGTGCAGCAGACCGTCCGCCAGATTGGTAATGATTTCTTCTTCGAACTGGTGTTGACCGATGTCTGGGTATGGGACGTGTATCGCAGCGACCGCTTTGTGAAGTCGGTCAAGGTCCTGACATTCAAGGACGTCAACGTCGAGGAAACGGGCAAGAAGGAACTCAAGCTTCCTCAGGACCTCGCATTCGGCGAATCCTAGGATTGTCCCCAGCCCGCGATTCGGGTTAGTTCCGCACAGTTCGCGGCGGATTTCCCTCCCCGCCGACCGGTTCCCGCACTCTGATGTGCGGAGGTGCACATGGCACGCAAAGACGAACTGGGGCGGTG
>CAZRHP010000111.1:1788-2243 GCA_964599975.1 uncultured Gulosibacter sp. | reverse complement strand
GGACCACGGTGTAACCGCGTGCTGCACCGACCATCGCGAGCGCGATACCGGTGTTGCCCGAGGTGGCCTCGACGATGGTGCCGCCGGGCTTCAGCGCACCCGACTCTTCGGCGGCATCGACGATCGCGATACCCAGACGGTCTTTGACGCTCGAGCTGGGGTTAAAGAATTCCAATTTCGCCAAAACGGTGGCAACGCAGCCTTCGGTTACCTTGTTCAGTCGGACGAGGGGCGTATTTCCAAACGTTTCGGTGATGTCGTTGTGGATACGAGCCATGAGTGTTGCCTCCTTTTCTGGCGAGTGTTGTGTGTTGCTTCAGCCTAGGCGGTCGGCCGAGAACCGTGGTGGGTGTTGCGTTCTGTTACAGCCCACTGGCTAGGCTGGACGAATTATGTTGAGCATCGTTTTGGGCCTCGCCGCTGCGGCCGTCTATGGAACCGCCGATTTCGTGGGC
>CAZRHP010000111.1:962-1778 GCA_964599975.1 uncultured Gulosibacter sp. | reverse complement strand
CCGATTGTGGTTACCACGGTGGGCGCCTTTGTGGGCCTATTCCTGCTGTCCGGCGCATCGCTGATCTTTGGCGCCAAGTACACACCCGAATCGATGGGGTGGGGTTTTGCCGCTGGAATCGTCGGTGCAATCGCCATCACTCTGCTGTATGCGGCGTTGTCGATCGGACCGATCAGCATCCTGTCGCCCACCACGGCTCTTGTCTCGGCAATTTTCCCTATCACGATCGGTGTCGCGTCGGGTGAAACCCTGTCGACCCTGAACATCGTGGCCCTGGGGTTAGTGCTCGTCGCCATCGTCCTGGTGGGGTTCGCGCCGGACCCCAACGCCGTCAGACCCAATGCCAAGGGACTGCTGTTGAGCATCACCAGCGGACTGTTTATCGGCGGTTTCCTGATCCTGCTGAATCAGGCACCCGACGACGCGGGACTCGCACCCTTGGTGTTCAACCGCTTGGCCCATGTGTTGTTCATGGGCATCGCCGTAATGTTTGTGGTTGGCCGCGCGCGACGTCGCAACGAACGAATTCTGAATTCCCGCGGCCTGTGGCTGGCCGTTGGCAGCGGCTTCTTTGACAATGCGGCAAACACGCTGATGCTGTTGGCGCTACAGCAGGGCCAACTGTCCATCGTGTCCGCACTGGTGGCACTGTACCCGGCGTCCACGATTCTGCTGTCGTCGTTTAGTGGGCACGAAAAAATCACCCTGACCCAATGGCTGGGGTTGGGGCTCGCCGTCGCGGCGTGCCCGATGTTGGCGTTGTAGCCAACACCGAGCAGCCGGCTTAGACGGTTGCGGCCGCGGTTGCCTTGGCTT
>CAZRHP010000111.1:0-952 GCA_964599975.1 uncultured Gulosibacter sp. | reverse complement strand
CCCTCGACCAGCGAGTACAGGGCAGGCAGCACCAGCAGGGTCAGCACGGTCGACGACAACAGTCCGCCGATCACGACGATGGCCAGAGGCTGCGAGATGAACCCGCCGCCGTTGCCGGTGGCGCCCATGGCCAGAGGAGTCAGGGCGAACACTGTGGCGAGTGCGGTCATCAGCACGGGACGCACACGTCGGGTAGTGCCTTCCAGCAGAGCGTCGACGACGTTGCTTCCGCGGTCGCGGTATTGGTTGACAAGGTCAATCAGCACGATTGCGTTGGTGACCACGATTCCCACCAGCATCAGCATTCCGATCAGCGAGGACAATCCCAGGGGGATTCCCGAGATGATCTGCAGCCCGATTGCGCCGGTTGCGGCAAAGGGAACTGACACCAACAGCAGCAGCGGCTGACGCAGCGAACGGAATGTCGCAACCATGACGACATAAACGATCAGGATTGCGGCCAACAGCGCCAGACCCAGTTGCTGATGCAGGAAATCGACAGCCACCGCCGCACCGACGCCCAGCTGCAGCAGGCCCAGGCCGCCGCCGACGCCGCCAGCCAGGCCAAGACCCGTTACATCAGCGCGGTGAGCCACGAGCTGCGCACACCGCTCAACAGCATCTTGGGTTACGCGCAGTTGCTGCAGGCCGACGCCGACATGCCCGCCCACCGGGCGCAAGCTGTGCGTGTTATCCAGCGCGGTGGTGAACACCTGCTGTCGCTGATCGAAGGCACGTTGGACGTGGCGCGCATCGAATCGGGCAAGCTCGCGCTCGATGTCAAACCCATGGCCTTGGCCAACACCTTGGCTGAAGTGGCCAGCCTGTTTGAACTGCAAGCCGCCGCCAAAGAGGTTCGCAAGCTCATTCTGGCTCAAGAGTTCCAGACTTACGTGACCGGTGCCGGTATCGCAACCGGTGCCCCGGTGCTTGCTGAGATCAACTCGTCCGG
>CAZRHP010000110.1:0-2253 GCA_964599975.1 uncultured Gulosibacter sp. | reverse complement strand
GCATGTAGACGACGACCCGGTCACCCTTCACCACACCCAGTGCGGTCAACGCGTTTGCGGCTTGCGCCACCCGCGTTTGCAGTTGAGCATAGGTGACGGTCTCGCGGTCACCACGTTCCCCTTCGAAATGGAATGCCACAGTGTCACCCCGGCCCGCCGCAACATGCCGGTCGACACAGTTTTCGGCAACATTGAGCTGGCCGCCGGAAAACCATGTCGCGCGGGGAACGCTCAGCACGGGTTCACCTTCCGTCGTAGTCAGCGGAGAGCCGTCCGACCCTTGCACGGGTTGGGCCGGTTCCCATGTGTGTACGGAATCCCATTCACGGTGCCAGTCGAGGCGGCGCGCCTGCTGCTCCCAAAAATCAATCGGGTTGGCGCTCGCCGCTGCGTGCAGTCGCTGCAGTTCGGCCTCGTCGATATTGGCCTGAGCACTGAATTCGGCGGGGGGTGCAAACAGTCGCGACTCGATCCCTAACGAATCGATTGTGGCTGCGTGTGGTGACGGCGATGCGGGCATGTTTCCATCGTCCCCAATTCCCGTCGATCGTGTCGGAGTGTGAACTTTCGTGACGTGGCCCCGGCCGGTCGCCCGCCTACACTGAGAGCATGACCGCCGATTCTGACACGACATCCCAGCCCGCAGTCCTCAAGCTGGATGGGGGGCTGTCGACGGCGTTGGGTGAGCGCGGTCACGATCTGAGTACATCGCTGTGGACGGGCGAGCTGTTGCGCAGCAACCCCGAGGCGGTCGAACAGGCTCACCGCGATTTCGTCGAGGCGGGTGCCGACATCCTCATCACCGGGGCTTATCAGCTCTCGTTTTCGGGTTGTGCGGCCCTGGGGTGGACCGATGACGAAACGCATGCCGCCCTGCGTGCGTCGACGGTCGCCGCGAGGCTGGCCGCGGTCGAGGGCACACTGGTCGCCGCGAGCGTGGGACCCTACGGTGCGTCGCTTGCGGACGGTTCCGAATACCGGGGAAACTACAGCGCCTCGGACGCGGTGATCCGCGAATTCCATGCGCGGCGCCTCGAGGCCCTCATCGACACCGAGCCCGACATGCTGGCCATCGAGACCATCCCCGACACCGTCGAGGCGGCCATCATCCTCGACATCCTCACGGAACTCGATGCGGGCATCCCGTTTTGGCTCAGTTTTTCGTGCACCGATGGGCTGCGGACCTGTGCGGGACAGTCGTTTGCTGATGCCGCGGCACTGGTCGCCGCCCACCCCGACGCCATTGCCGTCGGCATCAACTGCACTCGTCCCGAACTCATCACCGGCTTGCTGGAATCCGCGTCGGTCGATATCCCCTTTGTCGTGTATCCCAACACCGGTCAGGACTGGGACCCGGTGTCCAAATCGTGGTCGAGCGACGCCACCATCGCCGGTCCGGCCCTGATTACTGAATGGATCGAGGCGGGCGCCGTCATGATTGGGGGCTGCTGTGGGTACGCTCCTGAACACATCGCACAGCTGGCGGTGCCGGGTCGCGAGGGCTGATCGCGTGCGACGCAGGGGAGTAACACGCTTCGTGGCGGCCCTGGCGTTCGCCGCCGTTTTCGCGACGTCCCCCCTCGCTCCCGCTGACCTTGGCGGACCCGCAGCATTCACCGTCCCCGTGGCCCAGGCGGCAGTTCCGGACACGGTTCTGGAAGACCGACTTCGGGGGTTTCTCGCCACACAACCCGGCCACTATTCGGTCAGCGTGCAGGAATTCGGCGGACAGGAACGACAGGTGTCGATCAATGAACGACTGCGCACCGAGCCCGCCTCGACCATCAAACTGTTCTATGCCTGGCTGGCCCTGCGCCAAGTCGACCGCGGCAAATTGTCTCTGACCACGAGGCTCGCCTCGGGTTTTACGCTTCAGACCTGTTTGCGGCTGATGATTTCCGTGTCGGACAACTACTGTTCGGTCGATATCCGCGAGCACTTGGGTAACCGTTGGATCAATCAGGCTCTGGCGGCCTGGGGATACCCCGATACCTACATCCAACTCGGGTCGGCCGGTACTTACCTGGGCAAGCGCACCTCGACCGCTGACCTCAACCGCTTACTGTTAGATATCGAGGCAGGGGCCTCGCTCTCGCCCGCCAGCACGTCGTTCCTGCATTCGTTGATGTTGGCACAGGCATGGCGCGCGCGAATCGCCAGTGGAGTCGATGTGGCAGCGACGGTGGAATCTAAGTCGGGTCAATTGTTGATCGATTCTGGGATGGTCGAGGCCGATATCGCGATTGTCCGCGG
>CAZRHP010000109.1:0-2273 GCA_964599975.1 uncultured Gulosibacter sp. | reverse complement strand
CCCCGCATCTGCCGATCGGACCCTTCGAAACGCGCCTGCGGCTTCTTCGTAGCGACCGCGTTGTCGGGCGACCCCGCCAGCAACCACGCGCACGAACCCGCCACCGGGCATTCACCACACCGCGGCGCACGCGCAGTACAGATCACGGCGCCCAATTCCATGACACCCTGATTCACCACCACGGAATCGGGTGCGGAATCGGGCAAAAATTCGTCCATCTGACGCATGTCAGCAGTCACCCGAGGTGCCCGCGGCTGCGACACCCCGTCGACGAACCGCGCCAAAAACCTGCGCACATTCGTGTCGACCACAGGGTGATGCTGGCCCATCGCGAACACCAACACCGCACGGGCCGTGTACGCACCAACGCCGGGCAGGGCCTCGAGTTCGGCAACCGTCGTCGGCACCTGACCACCGTGTTCATCACGAATCACCTGGGCCGCACGCCACAGGTTGACCGCCCGACGCGGGTAACCAAGCCTGCCCCACGCCACCAAGACTTCGGCCTGGGTGGCATTCGCAAGGTCGCCCGGAGTCGGCCAACGCTCGATCCACGCACGCCATTCGGGAGACACCCGAGCGACCGGGGTCTGTTGCGCCATCACCTCGGACAGCAACACGCCCCACGCCGTGGTACCGGTCACGCGCCACGGCAGCGGCCTCGCGGCACAACGAAACCACCGCGCAATAGCATCGGCTGCTGCGCGGTGGTTCGTGGAATTACTGGTCGTCGTCATCCTCGGCGGGGTGAACGTACGGATCGGAATCGCCGGCGTATTCCTTGCCCTCTGCTTCCTTGGCCACCAGCGCGTCACGGATTTTCGCCTGCAACAGCAGGTCCTCCATGTGCGCCGAGGTTTCCGGCAAAGCATCGAGCACGAATTCCAGCGACGGGGTCAGACGCGACGTGATGTTGCGTCCCACCTCGGTGCGCAACATTCCCGTAGCCGCCTTCAACGCCCGCAAGGAATCCTGACGTTCCGCGTCGGAACCATAGACGGTGAAAAAGACTGTGGCGTGCTGCAGGTCACCGGTAACACGCACATCGGTAATCGTCGCAAAACCCATTCGAGGGTCCCGAATGCCCTTTTCAAGGCGTCGGGCGATGATTTCCTTAATGCGCTCCGCGAGCTTGCGCGCGCGATCCGGATTAGCCATTAGGCGCGCACCTTCTCCTTCATCTCGATGGTTTCAATTTCGTCACCAATCTGGATGTCGTTGTACTTGCCCAGACCGATACCACACTCGAAGTCCGTGCGGACCTCGGTGGCGTCGTCCTTGAAGCGGCGCAGCGACTCGATGGCCAGGCCATCGGCAATAACGATGCCGTCGCGGATAACACGAGCCTTTGCGTTGCGGGTAATGGTTCCGCTGCGCACGATACAACCGGCAATGTTTCCGAACTTCGAGGAACGGAAGACCTCGCGAATTTCGGCGACACCGCTTTGGATTTCTTCGTACTCGGGCTTCAGCAGACCCTTCAGCGACTGTTCGATCTCGTCCAGCGCGTTGTAGATGACGCTGTAGAAACGCACGTCGACACCCTCGCGCTGTGCGCGCTCGCGGGCCTTCGTGTCGGGGCGAACGTTGAAGCCCACGATGATCGCGTTGTCGATGGTGGCCAGGTTGATGTCGCTCTCGGTGATCGCACCCACACCGCGGTGGATGATGCGCAGCTGCACGCTGTCGTCCACCTCGATCTTGAGCAACGATTCCTCGAGGGCTTCGACAGCACCCGACACATCACCCTTGAGGATGAGGTTAAGAGTGTCGACCTTGCCGTCTTCGAGGGCCTTGGTGAAGTCCTCCAGCGAGATGCGCTTGCGAGCCTTGGCCAGCTGGGCGTTACGCTCGGCAGCCTCACGCTTTTCGGCGATCTGGCGCGCGGTGCGGTCGTCGTCGGTGACGATGAACGTGTCACCGGCGCGAGGAACGCTGGACAGACCCTGCACGAGGACAGGACGCGAGGGGTACGCCTCTTCGACCTTTTCGCCGTGCTCGTCGGTCATCGCACGAACGCGACCATAGGCGGTACCAGCGACGATAGCATCACCGATGCGCAACGTACCCGACTGGATGAGGACGGTCGCAACCGAACCTCGTCCCTTGTCAAGCTTGGCCTCGATAGCCACACCGCGAGCGGACTTGTTGGGGTTAGCAACCAGGTCAAGGCCAGCGTCTGCGGTGAGCAGAACGGCGTCGAGCAGAGCGGTAACACCTGGGTGGCCACGTACTGCTGGTATTGGTCCCGATTGATTCGATACCCCTGGCCC
>CAZRHP010000108.1:0-2274 GCA_964599975.1 uncultured Gulosibacter sp. | reverse complement strand
GGATTGCGGTGGCAATCCACACGGGCACCAGAACGCCCAGCTTGGTGCCTTCGCCACGGCGAACCATGAAGACAATCAGGCCGACGAGTCCGGCGGTGGCCACGATCTCGCTGCCGAGCTGCTGCAACGAGGGGGTGCTGCCGAGCGCTGAGGACACGGCGTAGTCGCTCCACAGAACGTTGGCCAGGACCGCGCCACCAATCGCACCAGCGGTCTGGGCGATGATGTAGGGCAGAATCATGGTGAGCTTGACATTTCCCGTCAATGCGAGGCCCAGGGTGACGGCGGGGTTGAAGTGTCCGCCGCTGATGCCGCCGAATGCCGAGATGCCGAGCGCCAGTGCGAGGCCGCTGACGAGGGCGATGGCCAACAGGGTCAGTCCAGGGTTTCCCGTCAGTGCGAATACCTGAACGCCGGTACCGACCTGGGCCAACACCAGTACGCCGGTTCCAACAAATTCCGCAAGAACTGCGGGGGTAAGCGATGCTTTAGTCATGCTCCCAGCCTACTTCGACGGGCGAGGGGAGTGGGTATTACCGGGGTGGTTCGGGGGGTTAGTGTGCTATCAGTTCTGTGGTGCTGCGAATCGCGGCAAATTCTTCGGACAGGCTGGCGGCATTGACCTGGAAGACGGTGTCGGCGGGAATAGTCGTACCGTCGGGCATAGGGCGATCAAACGTATGGGTTGCGTCCAGCGCGAACGTGACCGAGTACCCCAAGTTCGCCGCCATCCTCGCCGTGGTGGAGCAGCAATGATCGGTGCTGATTCCACAGATGACGACATCGGTGATGTGCGCTTCTCGTAACCAGTTGTCAAGACTCGGCGTTCCGTAGAAGGCCGAATTGGTGTGCTTGCTGATCAGCAGGGCGTGTGTGCCGTCGATGCCGGCCTTGAAGTCGTTTCCGGGCTGGCCCGGTTCCAGCGGCGATCCAGGGGTTGTGCTGTCGTGACGCACCAAGACAACGGGCTGGTCGGTCGACCGCCAATGGTCGATGAGGGCTCGAATGTTTGCTTCGCAGTGGGGATTGTTCCGCGGCCCCCAACGCTCGTCGTCGAAACCGTTCTGGACGTCAATCACGATCAGCGCTGTAGTCATAGGGCTAGCATACGGCGACACCTCGCCATATCATTAGGGTACGAACGATTTACATGGGGCGGGAAATTTGGTAAGGTTATGCTTACCTATTCCACCCGGAAAAACCGGTCTGAATAACCCAAGGAAAAAATGCTCGCCAACCTCCTCATCGGCCTCCGCGAAGGTCTCGAAGCCGCACTCGTCGTGGGAATCCTCATTGCGTTTGTCATCAAGCTCGACCGCCGAGACGTCGTCTCTAAAATCTGGCTCGGTGTCGCCGGTTCCGTAGCACTGTCTCTGGGATTGGGTGCCATCCTGATTTTCGGAATGGGGGGAATCGAAGAACGTGTCGAGCAAACCCTGACCGGCGTGCTCTCGCTTGTTGCCGTGGGTCTCGTGACCTGGATGATCTTCTGGATGGCGAAAACCGCTCGCAGCCTAAAGGCCAACCTGGAAACGTCGATGGCCGCCGCGCTGAACACCAGCGTCTGGTCAATCGTCGGCGTCGCGTTCATCGCCGTCGCGCGTGAGGGCGTCGAAACCGCTCTGTTCGTCTGGGCCTCAATCAAGACCTCCGGCGAGGAAATCCCCGCGCTTCTGGCAGTACTCGCGGGAATCGCCATCGCAATTTTCCTGGGATGGGTCATCTATACCGGCATGATGCGCGTCAACCTGCGAATCATTTTCCAGTGGACCGGCGTGCTCCTGATCGTCGTCTCGGCCGGCATCCTTAGCTACGCCGTGCACGAGCTCCAGGAAGCCGCGTGGCTGCCGGGCGCCGAAGCCATTGTCTATGACCTGTCGTCGTGGCTGGGCAAGGAAACTGTCGTGGGGTCGCTGCTGCGCGGTGCGTTCAGTTACTCTCCTGCCCCCTCCGTTCTCGAGGTAATCACGTGGTGGTCGTACATGATCACGGTCATGACCCTGTTCGTTCGTCAGATTGGCCGCGGTTCGACTCGAACCGTTCAGCCCACCGTCGCAGCGTGACACAATAACTCAATGGGCGTCGTCACCAACTCAAAACTTGCCGTTATCGGTGCCGGAGCGGTCGGAACCTCGGTTGCGTACGCATCCTTGATCCGAGGCTCGGCTCGCGAAATCGCGCTGTACGACATCAACGCGGCCAAGGCTGAGGCCGAGGTGTTGGACCTGGCGCACGGCACCCAGTTCACCGGGTCATCCACGGTCTATGGGGGCG
>CAZRHP010000107.1:0-2338 GCA_964599975.1 uncultured Gulosibacter sp. | reverse complement strand
TCCAAACTTCGTGTCTCGGCGAACGCGCACGTGATCACGGCCTATCACCGCATCCTGGACAAGGTCACCGAACGTTTCCTTGGCAAGCGACAGATTGGCACCACCGGTCGCGGTATCGGCCCGACCTATGCGGACAAGATCAACCGTGTCGGTATCCGAATCCAGGACATTTTCGACGAAAACATTTTGCGTCAGAAGGTCGAGGGCGCCCTCGATCTGAAGAACCACCTGTTGTTGAAGATTTACAACCGTCGTTCCATCCTCGTCGACGAGGTTGTCAACGACCTGCTGTCGTACGCCGACCGTCTGCGTCCGATGGTCGCCGACACCGCACTGGAATTGCACCAGGCCCTCGAAGCCGACAAGGTGGTCCTTTTCGAAGGCGGCCAGGCCACCATGCTCGACGTCGACCACGGAACCTACCCCTTTGTGACATCGTCAAACTCGACGGCCGGCGGCGCATCGACCGGTTCCGGCATCGGACCCGCTGCGTTCCAGAAGGTGATCGGCATCGTCAAGGCGTACACCACGCGTGTGGGTGCCGGACCGTTCCCCACCGAACTGTTCGACGAGTCGGGCGAATTCCTGCGTGCGACCGGATTCGAATTTGGCACCACCACGGGTCGCCCCCGCCGTTGCGGCTGGTATGACGCACCCATCGCCCGCTATTCGGCGCGCATTAACGGTGTGACCGATTTTGTCATCACGAAGCTGGACGTGCTCACCGGTCTGAAAGAAATCCCCGTGTGTGTCGCGTACGAGGTCGACGGTGTGCGGGTGGAAGAAGTTCCCGTCTCGCAGTCGGACTTCCACCACGCACAGCCGATTTACGAAAACTTCCCCGGCTGGGACGAAGACATCACCGGTGCTCGCGAATTCTCGGATCTGCCAAAGAACGCACAGGATTACATCCTCGCTATCGAAAAGATTTCGGGCGCACGCATCTCGGCTATCGGTGTCGGCCCCGCTCGTGACGCCATCATCCAGCGTCACTCGCTCTTGCACTAAATCCAAGGTTCGTCCAAGGATTAGTAAAAGCCGGGGCGGCTCGTCCCACCCGGTTTTACACTGGCAGGACAGCGAAACCTTGGGAGGCATCATGAAACGCACACTGGCAATGCTGGGCGCTGCAGCGGTGTCGATCGTGTTGGTGGGTTGCTCGGCTGAAGTTCCCACGACCACCGACAACGTGGTTGCCGGATACGACATCCTCACCAGTGACCTTGCACCCGATGTGACCGCCCGCGGGGTCATGCTCGCCTCGGTTATCCTCGTCGCCGGCGACATTGAAAAGGCCGTCGCCGATGGCACGGTGACACCGGCCGAGGTCGCCGAAGCCCGCGCCTCGATCGAGGACGGAACCTTGGACCTGTGGCGCCAACGGGCGGAAACCGAATGATGAAAGCCGTAACCGCAGCGGCACTTTCCGTCGGCGCTCTGATTGTTTTTCCCACAGCCGTCAACGCAGCGGAGGTCTCGACCGACACAACTCACGCCATCGTCGAGACGGTGCTGAACGACCTTGGTGTCGATGCCAGCGCAGAACTCGTTGACCTGATTACCGCGGACGTGGACCCCGTGCTGCTGAACCCCGAGCTTGTCGATGCTGTCGACACTGCCCTCGCTGAAGGTTCCGACCCGACCCAGGTAATTGATGACATCACCGACGAGAACTTTGATGAGCAGAGCGTCTTGTGGGAGGAAAATGGCGACGAATGGACTGCAACTGCCCCTGCGGTGCGCCCGAACCGTCACAGTACCAGCGACCCCGACGACGACGGTGACGACGAAACAGAAACCGAGACAGAGACCGAGGTCGATGAGTCGCCCTCGCCCCGGCCCACAGCAAGCGTCCGACCCAGCCCCAATCCTCGACCCACAAATTCGACTCGTCCCACCAGCACGCCGCGTCCGACCCCATCAGACTCGGGCGAAGACGACGATGACGACGATGACGACGACGAGGATCACAGCGACGACGACGATTGAGCCAAGGCCCGGCCGCATCCCCTTCGCGTTGAGCGCCAGGTTTCATCGAATTTCTGTAGGCTGAACACCATGGATCAGGAAACCCAGCGTCAGTTAACTGCACTGCGCAGAAGCATTGACAACATCGACTCTGCGGTCGTGCACATGCTGGCTGAACGATTCAAGTGCACCCAGCAGGTGGGAATTCTGAAGGCCAGTGCAGGCCTGCCGGCTTCGGACAAGTCCCGTGAGGCCGAACAGATTGAGCGACTTCGCAGCCTTGCCGTCGACGCACACCTTGATCCTGCATTTGCCGAGAAGTTCCTCAACTTCATCGTTGCCGAGGTGATTCAGCACCACCAGCGTGCCG
>CAZRHP010000106.1:0-2366 GCA_964599975.1 uncultured Gulosibacter sp. | reverse complement strand
CCGAAACGCGAACGACGGGAGCGTTGTCGCCGTCGAAGCCCTGGCTCGAGAGGAGTTCACGAACTTCGAACTCGACGAGCTCGAGGATTTCCTCGTCGTCGACCATGTCCGACTTGTTCAGTGCGACCAGCAGGTAGGGAACGCCAACCTGCTTTGCGAGCAGAACGTGCTCGCGGGTCTGAGCCATGGGGCCGTCAGTTGCGGCAACCACGAGGATTGCGCCGTCCATCTGAGCAGCACCGGTGATCATGTTCTTGATGTAGTCAGCGTGGCCGGGTGCATCAACGTGTGCGTAGTGACGCTTGGGGGTCTCGTACTCAACGTGCGAGATGTTGATGGTGATACCGCGCTGGCGCTCTTCGGGAGCCGAGTCGATCGATGCGAAGTCGCGGATCTTGTTGACGTCCGAAGGGTACTTGTCAGCAAGTACCTTCGAGATTGCTGCGGTCAGAGTGGTCTTGCCGTGGTCGACGTGACCGATCGTACCGATGTTTACGTGCGGCTTGTTGCGCTCGAACTTGGCCTTAGCCATTGGGTCCTCCTAAGGACGCAGGTAGATACGGGATTTCCGAATCTTCAGTTTATCGGGGGGATATTAATTTGTATGTAACCGCTCGGAGTGAGGGTTACGCGGTGAGCGTGAAGCTACTCGCCCTTGCTCTTCTGGACGATCTCGTCGGCAACAGCCTTCGGGACCTCCGCGTAAGTCTCGAACGTCATCGAGTACACCGCGCGACCCGAGGTCTTCGACCGCAGATCACCGACATAACCGAACATCTCCGAGAGCGGCACGAGAGCGCGAACGACCTTTACGCCGGTCGCGTCCTCCATGCTTTGAATCTGCCCACGACGGGAGTTCAGGTCGCCGATAACGTCGCCCATGTACTCTTCCGGTGTGCGCACCTCGACCGCCATGAGCGGCTCGAGAAGAACGGGGTTGGCCTTGCGTGCGGCCTCCTTGAATGCAATCG
Organism: uncultured Gulosibacter sp.; assembly: GCA_964599975.1. GTDB lineage: Bacteria > Actinomycetota > Actinomycetes > Actinomycetales > Microbacteriaceae > MWH-TA3. Next base: position 1,395 of record CAZRHP010000106.1, on the reverse strand, counting down.
AACCTGCGATCTTGAACGCCATTTCCGACGAGTCAACATCGTGCGATGCACCATCAACGAGGGTTGCACGAACACCAACGGTGGGGAAGCCAGCGAGGACACCAACTTGCATTGCGTCCTGCAGACCTGCGTCAACTGCGGGGATGTATTCGCGGGGAACACGACCACCGGTTACAGCGTTGACAAATTCGTAGACCTTGTCCGAGGTAACTTCCATCGGCTCCAGAGTGATCTGGACCTTTGCGAACTGTCCGCTACCACCGGTCTGCTTCTTGTGGGTGTAGTCGTACTTCTCGACGGTCTTCTTGATGGTCTCGCGGTACGCAACCTGGGGCTTGCCCACGTTTGCTTCCACGTTGAATTCACGCTTCATACGGTCAACGAGGATGTCGAGGTGAAGTTCACCCATACCCTTGATGACGGTCTGGCCGGTCTCGTGGTTGAGCTCGGTGCGGAACGTGGGGTCTTCTTCAGCGAGCTTCTGGATCGCGAGACCCAGCTTCTCCTGGTCGGCCTTGGTCTTGGGCTCGATGGCGACCTCGATAACGGGCTCGGGGAAGGTCATCGATTCCAGCACAACGGGGTTGGCGGGGTCACAGAGGGTGTCACCGGTGGTGGTGTCCTTGAGGCCGATAACCGCGTAGATGTGACCAGCGGTCACCATGTCTACGGGGTTTTCCTTGTTCGAGTGCATCTGGAAGATCTTGCCGATACGTTCCTTCTTGCCCTTGGTCGAGTTGATGACCTGTTCGCCCGAGTTCAAGGTTCCCGAGTACACGCGGACGTAGGTCAGACGACCGAAGAACGGGTGGACGGCGATCTTGAAGGCCAGAGCCGAGAAGGGCTCCTTGGCGTCGGGGTTACGGACAACCTCTGCCTCTTCGTTGTTGGGAAGAGTTCCCACAACCGAGGGCACGTCGACGGGCGACGGCAGGAAGTCGATAACGGCGTCGAGCATGGGCTGGACACCACGGTTCTTGAAGGCCGAGCCACACAGAACGGGGTAAGCCTCGCCGGCGATGGTCAGCTTGCGGATTGCAGCCTTGATCTCGGGAATGGTGATTTCTTCGCCACCGAGGTATTTCTCGATGAGGTCGTCGTCAGCCTCGGCAACAGCTTCAACGAGCTGTGCGCGGTATTCCTCGGCCTTGGCCTGCATGTCGGCGGGGATTTCCTGAACCTCGTACTGAGCGCCCAGGGTAACGTCACCCTTCGAGTCACCCTGCCACACCAGTGCGCGCATCTCGATCAGGTCAACGACGCCGACGAAGCTCGACTCGAAACCGATGGGGAGCTGGATAACCAGGGGCTTAGCGCCGAGGCGCTTGACGATGGTGTCCACGGTGAAGTAGAAGTCTGCACCGAGCTTGTCCATCTTGTTGACGAAGCAGATAC
>CAZRHP010000105.1:389-2418 GCA_964599975.1 uncultured Gulosibacter sp. | reverse complement strand
ACAACGCGCATCGTCGCAAGGCCCGGTGCCAGCATGCCCGCGCCCTTGGCCATTCCCCCGATGCGATAGCCCGCACCATCACGGACCACGGTCTTGGCAACGGAATCCGTCGTCATGATCGCTTCGGCTGCGGCCTGCCCACCATCCGCGTTGAGTTCAGCGACCAGTGCGCCGATGCCGGCCTCAAGTTTGTCCCAGGGAAGCTGTTCACCGATCAAGCCGGTGGAACACACCACGACATCACCGCTGGACAGATCAAGCTGCGCGGCGACGGCCTCGGCAGTGGAATGAGTCGTCTGGAAGCCCTGTGCACCGGTGAAACAGTTGGCTCCACCCGAGTTCAGCACAACCGCAGTGACCTGCTGATCCTTGAGGACCTCCTTGGACCAGATAATGGGGTTCGCCTGAGCGCGGTTCGACGTGAACACGGCGGCGGCAGAATCCAACGGGCCGAGGTTCACGACGAGAGCCATGTCCCGCTTACCCGACGATTTCAGCCCGGCCACGACGCCGGAGGCCATGAAGCCCTGAGGGTAGGTAACGGTCACGGTGCGACTCCTAACAGGGGAAGCGCGAGGTCCTCGGGGAAACCCAACGCGATGTTGGCGGACTGAATTGCGGCACCGGCGGTGCCCTTCACGAGGTTGTCGAGTGCAGAGACGATGACGACGCGCTGCGAACGTTCGTCGACGGCGACCTGCAGAAGTGCGGTGTTCGCGCCGACTGTATCCGCGGTCCGAGGCACCTGACCGGCGGGCAAGACCCGAACGAATCGTTCGTCGGAATAGGCGTCAAGCCAGGCCGAACGAATGTCCGATGCGGTCGCGCCGGGTGCCATTCGCGCCGAGTTCGTGGCCAAAATTCCACGAGCCATGGGCACGAGGCTGGGCGAGAACGTCAACGTGATGTCGTGGCCGCCCGCGATCTCGAGGTTCTGGCGAATTTCGGGATTGTGACGGTGGGTTCCACCCAAAGCATACGGCGAGGCGGATCCGAGGATCTCGGAGGCCAAGAGGTCCTCGCGCAGGCTCTTGCCGGCACCAGAAGGACCGACGGCCAGAACTGACACGAGGTCGCGAGATTCGATCACCCCAGCGCGAATACCCGGTGCGAACGCGAGGCTGACGGCGGAGGCATTGCAGCCCGGTGCCGCGATGCGAGTCGCACCGACGAGCACTTCACGATGCTTGGTGCCGTCGGCGTGGATGAGTTCGGGCAAACCATAAACCCAAGGCTCGTTAAAGTCTCCGCCGTAATAGTCCGCCCACTCGGCGGGATCCGTCAACCGGCGGTCGGCGCCGCAGTCCACGACGAGGCGCGCATCGGCCAAGGCGGCACCCAGTGCACCGGATGCACCATGCGGCAGTGCGAGGAAAACGACGTCGTGACCGGCGAGGATTTCCGGGGTCGTGGGGCTCAGGGCCAAACCCAAGGGTGCAAGATGCGGGTGGACAGCACCCAGCAGCTGCCCGGCGTTCTTGTTTGCGGTCACCGTGACCACATCGAGCTCGGGATGCGCGGCGAGCAGTCGCACCAGTTCTCCACCGGCGTACCCGCTGGCACCGGCGACGGCAACACGCAACGACATAGTTACTCCCTGATCCTGCTGGCGAATTGTTCTGCGGCGACAGCGACACCGGCAAGTTTTGCCTCGGTCGCCTCGGCTTGGGTCAGCGTGCGATCCGCGGCGCGGAAACGCAGTGCAAACGTCAACGACTTTTCTGTGTCGGCGAGGCCCGTACCACGGTAGTCGTCCACGAGAATTGCGCTCTCCAGCAGTTCACCTGCTCCGGCGACAACCGCCGCGCGCACCGATTCGGCGGCAACATCGCGGTCAACGACCAGCGAGAGGTCCTGCGTTGCGGCGGGGTATACGAGTACGGGAACCGCCTCGACGTGGTCGGGCTTGGCATCGATTACGGCCGACAGGTTCAATTCCACGGCGGCGACGACACGGGGCAGGTCGCGACCGGTCGCAACGGACGGCAGGATTTCACCGGCAAAACCGACCGACGTGTCCCCCCCGAAC
>CAZRHP010000105.1:0-379 GCA_964599975.1 uncultured Gulosibacter sp. | reverse complement strand
GAACACCTCGGCGCAACGGCCGGGGTGGAAGGCTGCGTGACGGCCCTGACGGATGTGCAGTTCGACACCCACCGCCACGCCAATTGCGCGGACTGCGTCGAGGGCATCGGCGATCGAGGCGGGGACCGCGGCCTGGCCGGGTTGGCGCGTCACGGCGGAACCCGTGAAGGCAGCAGCGACGTGCCACGGCTGTGCCGGGGTGCTGGCGTACAGTTCCGACAGAACAGACTCGCCGGGAAGTTCGGTTCCCACGGGGATCGAGTCGGAACCGGTGAGGCCCTGCGGGATGAACACGGCACCGAGTTCGAACACGGCAAGATTTGTGATTCCACGAGCCACGTTGCGCTTGGCATTGTCCAACAGGCCCTGCAGCAGCGAT
>CAZRHP010000104.1:0-2435 GCA_964599975.1 uncultured Gulosibacter sp. | reverse complement strand
GGGTCTCGTCGAGGTTGGCGGGGCCGTTTTCGGTGAGCGACAGGTAGGGCAGCTGGATGGTGGCACTCATCGATGACGAGAGTTCCTTCTTGGCCTGCTCTGCAGCTTCCTTCAGACGCTGCTTGGCGATCTTGTCGCCCGACACGTCGACGCCGGTGGTTTCCTTGAAACGCTTGGCGAGGTATTCGACGACGCGCTCGTCCCAGTCGTCACCACCGAGGCGGTTGTCACCACTGGTGGCACGCACCTGGATGGTCGAGAAGTCTTCGTCCTTGCCGACTTCGAGCAGCGAAACGTCGAAGGTTCCACCACCGAGGTCGAATACGAGGATGAGCTCGTCTTCCTTGCCCTTGTCCAGTCCGTAGGCCAGTGCGGCCGCGGTGGGCTCGTTGATGATGCGCAGGACGTTGAGGCCCGCGATTTCGCCGGCTTCCTTGGTGGCCTGACGTTCAGCGTCGTTGAAGTATGCGGGGACGGTGATCACGGCGTCGGTGACCTTTTCGCCGAGGTAGGTTTCGGCGTCACGCTTGAGCTTGGACAGGATTCGAGCCGAGATTTCCTGAGGGGTGTACTTCTTGTCGTCCATCTCGATCTTCCAGTCAGTGCCCATGTGGCGCTTGACGGATGCGATGGTGCGGTCGACGTTGGTGACGGCCTGGCGCTTTGCGGTTTCACCGACGAGCACTTCGCCGTCCTTGGTGAATGCCACGATCGAGGGGGTGGTGCGGAAACCTTCCGCGTTGGCGATGACGGTGGGTTCTCCACCTTCGAGTACGGCAACTACCGAGTTGGTGGTTCCGAGGTCAATACCGACTGCACGAGCCATGGTGTTGTGTCCTTTCCGCCTTGTGGGGCGATGTTGTCGCGGTTGCGATGAAGTTGCTGATGGCGGATCTGTCGAACTTGAGCCATCTGTTATCAAGTTTGAACCCTGTGCATAACTTTGTCAAGCCGCAATCCTAAGAACTTGATAAGAGGCGACTCAGGTTTCAAATGTTCACCGGAACCACTGCCCAAATACACCCGCGAACGGTAGCGTAAGAGCCATGTCCGACATCACTGCCGCTGCCGCCACCCGCATCCCCCGCACCCACGTTTGGTCGTGGGCCCTCTGGGACTGGGGAACATCGGCATTCAGCACCCTGATCGTCACCTTCGTCTTTGCGCGTTACATCGTCTCGGACTACTTTGTGCCCACTGACGTCATGGCCGCATACACGGCAGCCGGCGGAGACGGCGTCGCCACCGGCACCGCGCTCGCCGCCTACGAATCAGCGAAAGCCGACCTGACCAGCAACATCGGGTGGGCATTGGCAATCGGCGGCATCATCGTCGCCATCGCCGCCCCCGTAATCGGCGCACGCACCGACGCCGGCGGCAAACGCAAAAAATGGCTCGGCGTCAACACCGGACTGGTCATCGTCATGACCGCCGCCATGTTCTTTGTCGAAGGCAAACCCGAATTCTTCCTGCTCGGTGCAGCACTGATCGCCGGCTCGACCGTGTTCTATGAAATCGCGAACGTCAACTACAACGCCATGCTGCTGCAGGTGTCCACCCCTCGAAACATGGGACGCGTCTCCGGTTTCGGTTGGGGCATGGGATACCTCGGCGGAATCGTCGTACTTCTCATCGCCCTCGTCGGATTCATTTTTGGCGACGGACCATACTGGTTCGGGATCACCGCCGACAACGGCATGAACATCCGTGTCATCGCCGTATTTGCCGCCGTGTGGTCGCTGCTGTTCTCGTTGCCCATCATGCTGGCAGTGCCCGAAAACACCGCAACCGCGGGTGCACGTGTGGGAATCCTCGAATCGTATCGACGACTGTTCGCCGCAATCGGCGGATACTTCCGCAACGACCGACCCACCTTCTATTTCCTGCTCGCCAGTGCCGTGTTCCGTGACGGCTTGGCCGCGGTATTTGCGTTCGGCGGAATCCTCGCCGGCACCGTCTTCGGGCTTGACGACACCGAAGTCATCCTGTTCGCCATCGGCGGCAACCTGATCGCCGGCATCGGCGTGTTCCTTGGCGGCTGGTTCGACGACAAGTTCGGGTCAAAGCCCGTCATCGTGGCCTCGCTGTTGGGGCTCGTCGTCACCGGCACCGCACTGTTCATGATGCACGACGGAGGCCCGAGCGTGTTCTGGGTCGGCGGGTTGTTGTTGACGTTCTTTGTGGGACCGGCCCAGGCCTCGGCCAGAACCTTTGTGGGACACCTTGCCCCCGTGGGCAAAGAAGGCGAACTGTTCGGCCTTTACGCCACAACAGGCCGATCCATCAGCTTCCTCGCGCCGACCCTGTTCGCCGTCATGATCGGCATCGGTGGGGCAACCCACTTCGGAATCCTCGGCATCGTGATCGTGCTCGCCGCGGGTGCCGCGTTGATGATTCCCCTGCGGGCTCCCCGCACACTTTAGGCGGGCAACAAC
>CAZRHP010000103.1:0-2450 GCA_964599975.1 uncultured Gulosibacter sp. | reverse complement strand
CTCCTTACACCGGTTCGGCCATTGGTCAGCACTGGATGTATGGCGGCAAGCACGTCCTCATCATCTTCGATGACCTGTCGAAGCAGGCCGAGGCTTACCGTGCTGTTTCGCTCCTCCTGCGCCGCCCGCCGGGACGTGAAGCATACCCCGGTGACGTTTTCTACTTGCACTCGCGTCTGCTCGAGCGTTGTGCAAAGCTCTCGGACGAGCTGGGTGCCGGTTCGATGACGGGTCTTCCCATCATCGAGACCAAGGCCAACGACGTTTCGGCATACATTCCCACCAACGTGATTTCGATCACCGATGGCCAGATCTTCCTGCAGTCCGACCTGTTCAACGCCAACCAGCGTCCCGCTGTTGACGTGGGTATCTCGGTGTCGCGTGTTGGTGGTGACGCCCAGGTCAAGTCAATCAAGAAGGTCTCGGGTACGTTGAAGCTCGAACTGGCTCAGTACCGTTCGCTCGAAGCATTCGCAATGTTCGCATCGGACCTCGACGCTGCCAGCCGCCGTCAGCTCGCACGTGGTGCCCGCTTGACCGAGCTTCTGCGCCAGCCTCAGTACTCGCCGTACCCCGTCGAAGAGCAGGTTGTGTCGATTTGGGCTGGTACCAAGGGCAAGCTCGACGAGCTCGAGGTCACCGACGTGTTGCGTTTCGAGAAGGAGCTCCTCGAGCACCTGCGTCGCAACACCGACATCCTCGACACCCTGCGCAGCACCAACGTCTTGGACGACAAGACCGAGGCATCGCTCGAGAAGGAAATCGAAAAGTTCCAGAAGTCGTTCGTTTCCGGTGCAGCCGGTGGCGTTCAGGCCGGAACCGAAGAGTTCGAGGCTATGCCCGCTGGTGACATCAAGCAGGCAAAGATCGTCAAAGAGCGCAAGCGCAAGTAATTAGAGATACGAGAGGAGGAGAACCATGGGAGCGCAGCTTCGCATCTACAGGCAGAAAATTAAGTCTGCCCAGACGACGAAGAAAATCACGCGTGCAATGGAGCTCATCTCTGCCTCGCGTATTCAGAAGGCTCAGGCCCGCCTGACTTCGGCGGCACCGTACTCGCAGGCTCTGACCCGCGCTGTATCGGCCGTCGCAACCGGTTCGAATGTTGATCACCCGTTGACCACCGAAGCGCCCAACGCGCGTCGTGCGGCTGTCGTAGTGTTCACTTCGGACCGTGGTCTCGCGGGAGCCTTCTCGTCGCAGGTAATGCGCGAGAACGGCGAACTGACCGAGCGTCTGACGCGTGAAGGCAAAGAGATTGTCTACTACTTGGTGGGTCGCAAGGCTGTGCAGTACTTTGCATTCCGCCAGCGTGCCTCTGAACAGCAGTGGATGGGTTCCAGCGACCGTCCCGAGGTGGAAACAGCTCAGGAAATCGCTACTGCACTGATCGAACACTTCGTGAAGCCCTACGAAGAAGGTGGTGTCGATGAAATTCACATCGTTCACAACCAGTTCGTGAGCCTCGTGTCGCAGGTGCCTCAGGTCGTCCGACTGCTTCCCCTCGAGGTAGTCGAAGCCGACGAGTACCCCGCATCGAACGATGTTCTTCCCCTGTACGAATTCGAGCCCCACGGTTTTGAAGTTCTGGATGCTTTGCTTCCTGCCTTCATCGAGAACCGTATTTTTGCCGCGATGCTGTCGTCTGCTGCCGCAGAGCACGCCGCGCGTCAGAAGGCTATGAAGAGCGCGACGGACAACGCCGACAAACTCATTCAGCAGTACACCCGCCTCGCGAACAACGCTCGTCAGGCCGAAATTACCCAGCAAATTTCCGAGATCGTCGGCGGCGCCGACGCACTGGTCTCGGCGAAGTAACCAGAAAAAAGGACAACCATGGCTGCTAAGAAGACCACGACCAAGTCCGGCGTGGGCCGTATCGCCCGCGTCACCGGTCCCGTTGTTGACATCGAGTTCCCGCACGACGCGATTCCCGGTATCTACAACGCTCTCCAGACCACCTACACCCTGGGCGAAGAGACCATCACTCTGACCCTTGAGGTTGCACAGCACCTCGGCGACGACCTTGTTCGTGCCATCGCACTGAAGCCCACCGACGGTCTGGTGCGTGGCCAGGAAGTCACCGACACTGGTGCACCCATCTCGGTGCCCGTTGGTGATGTCACCAAGGGTAAGGTTTTCAACGTTCTGGGTGAGGTCCTCAATGGCGATGGCACCATCGAGGTGTCCGAGCGTTGGCCCATTCACCGCACGCCTCCCGCATTCGACCAGCTCGAGTCAAAGACTCAGCTCTTCGAAACCGGTATCAAGGTCATCGACCTTCTGACCCCCTACGTTCAGGGTGGAAAGATCGGTCTGTTCGGTGGTGCCGGTGTGGGTAAGACCGTTCTGATTCAGGAAATGATTCAGCGTGTAGCTCAGGACCACGATGGTGTATCGGTATTCGCCGGTGTTGGTGAGCGTACCCGTGAAGGTAACGACCTTATCCA
>CAZRHP010000102.1:0-2474 GCA_964599975.1 uncultured Gulosibacter sp. | reverse complement strand
CCTGGGTCAGTCCGCTCTGGATGGTCATGGCTGGAGCCGCGAGGATCAGAGCCAACAGAACCGAGGCGACGCCGGTGATGACGGGACGACGGGCGATTGCGGCACCCGAACGAGCCCACAACGACTGCTTTGCCGCAACCGTGCCACTGCGGGGTACGCGCGGCCAGAAGATCCAGCGAGGGAACACCACGAGCGCGAACGGCAGGGTGACAATTCCCGAGACCATCGCAACCGCGATTCCCACAAAACCTGCCAAACCGAGGTTCTGGTTGCTGTCAAGGTTGGCGAACAACAGCGTCGCCATGACCAGAAGCACGGTGCCACCCGAGGCGAGAATTGCGGGAGTAACCCCGCGCACGGCCTTGGCCATTGCGTCGCCACGCGATTCGAACTTCATCAGTTCCTCGCGGTAACGCGAGATCAGAAGCAGTGCATAGTTTGTGCCTGCACCGAACACCAGTACCGAGAGAATTCCCGTGGTCGACGCGTCGAGCGGCTGGTCAATTTGTTCCGCGATGAACTTGGCCATCTGACCGGCCAATGCGTCTGCCGCACCCACAACAGCGAGCGGGATGATCCACAGAATGGGCGAGCGGTAGGTGACCAGCAGCAAGACCACGACGACCGACGCGGTCACGGCCAGCAGCGTGAAGTCGGCACCGGCGAACACGTTCGAGATGTCGACGATGAAGCCCTCGGGGCCCGAGAGCAGGACCTCAAGTCCGTCCACGTTCTGACCGGCGAGTTCGCGAATGCTCTCGTACCGGTCCTTCTTTTCGCCCACCTCGGACAGTTTCTCGATGGGGAAAATTCCGACGGCAGCGGTGCCGCCTTCGGAAACCTGAGCGGGCATGGGCATCGGGATTTCCGTGAACTCTTCGCGGATGTCGCCGAGGTTCGCGTTGATCTGCTCGAGCTGGTCGGCGGTGATGTCGGTTTCCGAGTTGAATACGACCCAGATCGAGGTGCCCTCACTCTCGGGGAACGCCGACACAATACGGGCGACCTGTGCGGATTCCGAGGCCGAGGGGGCGCCGGATTCTGGTGTGGTCTCGGCATCGGTGACCGTCGTGGTGGCAAACAGACCACCGGTCACCAGAATCGCAACGACCAGACCGACTACTGCGGCCCACCGTGTGTAGAGGCGGTTGAGAGACATGGCTCAATTCCTTTCGAGCATCCGATAGTTCGATAATCGAAGCACTTGCTTGCTACACTAGCGAAGTGGATTCGAAAGAGCAAACGGCGGCGACACGCCCCGAGTTCGGTGCGGTGTATCAGCCCACCGTCCTGCTGCGTTCCATCATTCAAAAATCGCGCGCATTTGAACGCCACATCGAAAACCTCACGAGCGTCAACCCCACCGACAGAGTTGTCATGGAACACCTCATCGCCGTTGGCCCCCAGTCCCCCACCGAACTGTCAGCGGCCGTGGGCATCTCCCCCGCCGCGATGACGTCCTCGATCGACCGACTGACCTCACTGGGCCATGCACACCGTGAGGCCCACGATTCGGACCGTCGCAAGACAGTCGTCCGCCCCAGCGACAATTCGGTTCGCATCATCATGACCGAGCTCATGGGCATGGTCATCGGAATCAACGCAATTCTCGACGACTACTCGACCGACGAGGTCGACGTCATTACGAAATTCCTCACCGACGTCAACGCCGAGTACGCGAAGCACATCGACGAGGACGACGCCGTCGGGTACGCGCGCGACGCCTAAGCGGTTTCTGCCGTTCCCCCACTGACCGCGCTTTCCTCGCGGTTGTGCGCCGATGACTTGTTGCTGATCATCTCGAAAATTTCGGCGTCAGTGAACTGCGTCAGCATCTCGCGCTGAGTGGCCGGATAGCTGATCAGCGCGGGAACCTCGGTGACGGGCACGATGGTGTGAACCACCTGGTCGTCGTAGCAGTGCACCAACTGAACTGACTGTGCATCGTCGACCCCACGCAGCAGCAGAGAGCGATCCGCCCCGAAATCGACCGTGTAGCAGGTGGCGCTGGCTACGGCAACGGGAATTCCCGCGAACTGCGAGTAGGTCGAATAGTGCAGGTGTCCGCCCAGGATGGTGCGGACATCAGTGCCACGCAGAACCTCGGCCAAGCGCTCCTGGTTTTTCAATTCGATGATGCGCACGAATTCGTTATGTGAGGGGATGGGCGGGTGGTGCAGCGCCAGGATTGTGCCGTGCGGCGCCGGTGTCGCCAGAATTTCCTGTAGCCATTCGAACTGGGATTCTTCGATATCGCCGTGGTGGTAACCGGGGACGGTTGAGTCCAACGAGATGATGCGTAAGCCGTTGACGTCATAGACGCGATCGTGGGGCGAACCGTCGGATTGTTCGTCGAACAGCTCGCGCGCATCGGTAAGGCGGTATCGAGTCCGCGCCGGCTGGAACTGCTGGATCTTCTTCGCCAGGCGCCGCGGACGGTCGAAGAACTCGCCAAACAGAGCGGTCAGAGTATC
>CAZRHP010000101.1:0-2506 GCA_964599975.1 uncultured Gulosibacter sp. | reverse complement strand
CGGGTTCGGCGCTCGCCGTCGTGCCACTGGTGTTGGTCTTCATTCGCAACGACCCCTCCGAATTGGGTGTTGGCCCCTATGGGGTCGATGTCGCGGATTACGTTCCTCCGCCCCAGCGCACCGGCGCGATGAAACTTGCCGTGACCACGCTAATCGACGCCAGTAAAACCAAGACCTTCTGGGCATTAGCCGCAGCATTCGCCATTTGTGGGGCAACCACGAACGGGCTAGTTGGTTTGCACTTTGTCCCATCCGCTAATGACCATGGCATGAGCATCACGGCAGCGGCGAGCTTGTTGGCTGTCGTCGGTGTATTCGACATCATCGGAACGATCATGTCGGGGTGGTTGACCGACCGTGTGAATCCACGTTTCCTGTTGGTCGGATACTACTTTTTCCGCGGTGTGGGCCTTGCGTTTTTGCCGACCCTGCTGTCGCAGGACATCAGCCCCAGCATCGTAATTTTTGTCGTGGTCTATGGGCTTGATTGGGTTGCGACGGTTCCACCCACCGTTGCGTTGTGCCGAGAATATTTTGGTGACCGTGCGAACATCGTGTTCGGGTGGGTGTTTGCCGCCCATCAGGTGGGTGCCGCCATTGCTGCGACCGCCGCGGGGTTCAGTCGGGACCTGCTGGGTACGTACACCTACGCCTGGCTGGGTGGGGCTGCCCTGTGTGTGGTCGCCGCGTACCTGTCGTGGATCGTGAAGCGACCCTCGGGTCGTTCCGTTTTCGCGTCCTGATTCGGTGTTACTGGGCGGTTCGCAGTCGGCGGTGTCGTGACAGCGCGTGAAGCTCGGCGGGTGACGTGGGTCCGATAATCTTGCGCAATGCCCACAACGTCACTCGTGCCGTAGTCAGAATGGGGAACGCTATTCTGCGAAGGCCCAGCATCCTGCGGTACGGGGTGGGAATGGTTGCAACCGCGGCGTGGAAGAGGACGGCGTAGGCCGGCATCAGCATGGGATGCAATGGCGGACGCCGAACAAAGGACACAACCTCGCGAGTTCGTTCGTCGACACGCAACAGCCCGCGCGCCCTATATGACTCGATTTGCGCCCGCAATTCGGCCACGGAATGTGGCGGATGTTCAACCCCGAGCTTGGTGCCGACGATGGCCCACTCGGTGACGTAGGTGTCGCCGTTGTCCGACAGGCCGCCTTGCAACAGTTGATGGGTGGTGAGGAACGAATCGGCGAATACATCGTGAACCCAGGTGGCAAGGTCGGCGTCGTGGGCGGAATAGGGCGATTCTTCGCCCACGCCCGTGAGGTACATTCCGTTGACCCGGTCGTGCAGCCGACGAACCCGACCACACTCTGCATCGGCGCGGGCGGTGTCGGCAAAGGTGACCGTCGCGAGCCATCGAATCGTTCCCGCGAGTCGTCCCAAAGGGTCTTCGGTGTAGCGGGACCAATCACGGACGCCAGCCAATGCCCCGGGATGCAGTGCCTGGACTAGCAATGCGCGAACCCCTGCAACCAGAGTGGGGAACCCGGAATGGATGGCCCACGGGGCAGAACCCGGGGCAAAATATCCGGTGTCGTTGCCTTCGGCCAGTTTTTGCGCCCACTCGGGATTCCCATCGGGATCGCCCGTGAAGGTGGTGAGTACTTCGTCGCTGACGAATTTCAATCGCGTCATCACCCCTCAACTCTATTGCGGTGTGGGGGGCTCGTTCGGCGGATAGAATTAACGCGTCGCAGTGGTGGGGCACAGTTCCTGCACCAGTGCGATTTGTTATAAGGAGTCAACGTGGTGAACATTTTCGGAGAGGGCGCGGTCCCCGTGTCGTTCGAGGTGTACCCACCGCGCACCCCGGACAAGGCCCCGTCGCTGTACGAGACCATTCGCGCGCTGTCCGAAGTGCATCCCCGCTTTATTTCGGTCACATTTGGTGCCGGTGGCTCGTCTCGGCGTTCGTCGCTCGACGTGTTGACGCACATCCTCAACAACACTCACGTGCAGCCGATGGCTCACCTCACGTGTGTGGGCACGACCCATGCCGAAGCCGCGGACGTTGTGCGCGAGTTCATGGAGGCCGGAATTTCGAGCTTCTTGGCCCTGCGAGGCGACCCACCCACCGATGAGGAACACATCGGGGACTTTATCGGCGATGTGCGGTCCGCCGCCGAACTGGTGCAACTGATTACCCACGTTCAGTCCGAACGTCAACCGTGGACCGATTTCCCCGTGATGGGGTCCACCGCTCGCCACATCGACCCCCGACCCGCCAAGGTCCAGGTCGCGGTCGCGGCATTCCCGAACGGGCATCCCGAGTCGGGCTCGACGCGCGCGGATATCGACTCGTTGCTTGCGAAACAGGCCGCAGGTGCCGACTTTGCCATCACGCAACTGTTCTTCCACTCGGATGACTATTTCCGTTTCGTCGATCGCGCGAGGGACGCGGGCGTCGAGATGCCGATTTTGCCGGGAATCATGCCCATCACCTCACACCAGCGCCTGCAGCGTGTGGTCGAGTTGACGGGCGAAAAGGAACCGTCGG
>CAZRHP010000100.1:0-2508 GCA_964599975.1 uncultured Gulosibacter sp. | reverse complement strand
AGGTCGGTACCGGTGTTCAGGTATTCGCATTGACGGGAAACCCTGGACTGACCCTGCTGGCCATTGCTCTCGTGAGTGGACTGGCGCTGGCACTCGGTATTTCCGTTTTCGGTGGAATTAGCGGCGGACACTTCAACCCCGCCGTCACCCTCGGACTGGCACTCACCGGCAACGTCAAGCTCACCATGATTCTGCCCTACATCATCGCCCAGACCGCTGGCGCAATCGGTGGCGCAGTGCTGGCGAATGTGCTGTGGAGCGACTACGCCGTATCGTCGGCAATCGGCAGCACACCCTCGCTGCAGCAGCTCGGCAGCGAAATTGTGGCCACCGCCGGACTGGTCGGCCTCATCGTCTTCATGGTTCGCCGTGGCGAAGGAAACAAGCTGGGCATTCTGGTTCCCGTCTGGATCGCAACCGCAATCCTCCTGACCCCGACCGGTTCACTCGCAAACCCCGCCGTCACCATCGGCCGTGTCTTCACTGACTCGTTCGCTGGCGTTGGATCGACCGCTGTGTTCTCGTTCGTAGGCGCACAGATTTTGGCAGCACTTCTGGTGGCCGTTATCGCATGGGGTGCAGCGCGCAACCGCGCAAACTGAACCTAACGATTACTGGCGGGGATGTGGCGAAGTCGCATCCCCGCCATTTCTTTTGCCACACGAACAACTTGGTGGCTGTACCCAAATTCGTTGTCGTACCACACGTACACAACGGCATGGCGTCCCTGCGCGATGGTGGCCAAACCGTCGACGATGCCCGCGTGAGTGGATCCGACGAAATCACTCGAGACCACCTCGGGCGACTCGATGAAGTCAATCTGATTGCTGAGATCCGAGGCGAGTGCGGCATCTCGCACCGCCATATTCACGGCAAGTCGATCCACATCGGTCGCGAGCGTCAAATTGAGAATTGCCATGGAAACATTCGGAGTGGGAACACGGATCGCGTTCCCCGTCAGTTTCCCCATCAGTTCGGGAAGCGCCTTGGTCACAGCCTGTGCTGCGCCCGTCTCGGCAATGACCATGTTTAAGGGAGCGCTGCGGCCTCGTCGGTCTCCCTTGTGGAAGTTATCAATCAAGTTCTGGTCGTTCGTGTACGAGTGGACCGTCTCAACATGTCCGTGTTCGACACCGAATCGGTCGTTGAGAACCTTCAACACCGGCGCGATCGCGTTGGTGGTGCATGACGCTGCCGACAGGATGGTGTCATTGTCCTCAATAGTGGCGTGGTTGAGCCCGTACACGATGTTTTTCAGCGGGCTCTTGCCCGGCGCAGTCAACAGCACACGCGCAATGCCGTTGGCCGACAGGTGCTGGGACAAACCGGGTTCATCGCGCCAACGACCGGTGTTGTCGATGAGCAACGCGTTCGAGATTCCCCACCGTGTGTAATCAATAGTTGCGGGGTCATCGGAATAGATGACCTGGATTTCGGTGCCATTAGCGACAATCACATTGCGCTTCTCGTCCAAGGTGATGGTGCCGGCAAACTTGCCGTGCACCGAGTCGCGACGCAGCAGGCTGGCGCGCTTCACAAGATCACCATCGCCCGCACGACGAACAACGATTGCGCGAAGACGCAGACCGCGGCCGTTGCCGCCATGGCCCAAAATGATGCGTGCGACTAGACGACCGATGCGACCGAAACCATAGAGGACGACGTCGGTGCGCTGTTCCGCGGCTCCGTTCACAACGCCGACAGGGATCGAGCTCAACAAGTAGTCGCGCATGCTCGACAGAGCAGAACCCTCAAACTGTGCGCGCACTCGCGCGACATCGACCTTGCACGGGCTGACCTCGAGACCGGACAGGGTTTCCACGATGGCGAGAGTGTCCTCGAGGGGCATGGGAACTCCGTCGCGGTGGCGAGCGGCTCGGTGCGCCTTGACAATCTCAATCGGTGAACGATCAATCAGACTGCGGCCGTTGCACGAGAGCACGACCCCGCGATCGCGATACAGCCGGCCAATCAAGGGAATGAGTTTCTCGGCCACTGAGATGGTCTTGGCCCAGTCTTTTTCCGACTGTGTGATGTCCACGGTGCTCCTCGCGTCATTGCGGCAACTAGCTAACTGTGTGGTGGACTGCACCAGTCTATTTGGGTGCGAACGAAAATCGCAAGCATCACACCGAAGTGTCGAAAGCTAAGGTGCAGGCACCAAATTGGCGCGATTCAAGACCTCGAGCACTGTGTCATGGCGGTTGAACGCATACAAGTGGATGCCCGGGGCTCCCCCGCGCACGAGTTCATCGACCAGATTGGTGGCGTACTGCACTCCCACCTCGGCTCGGCCTTCGGCCGTGGGTTCGATTTGCAAATTGATAGACAGCTCGGACGGCTCTTTCTCACCGGTCAGTTCGACAACTCGCTGCAAACGCTGATGCGATGTGATGGGCATGATTCCCGGCAGAATCGGCATTTCCACACCCGCGGTTCGGGCTCGATCAACGAAACGGAAATAGTCGTCCGAGTGGAAGAACAACTGGGTGATAGCAAAATCTGCTC
>CAZRHP010000099.1:384-2830 GCA_964599975.1 uncultured Gulosibacter sp. | reverse complement strand
GTCGTTATACAAGCACTTTGGCCGAAGCGACCGGTTCGATGGGCTCACACGCGCCGGTTACGAACGATTAGCAGAATCGGACGTCCGAGCCGTGGGGACCGATGAGGCCCACAAAACATTGATGCCCCTCACCAGATGGTGAGGGGCATCAACAGTAACGCGATGATGTGCAGTCGCTCGTTAGCGGGCATCTCCACGACGGCGGCGGCGGGCCACTGTCGTCGCAAGGCCGGCCAGCAAGAGTGCGCCTGCGGCGAATGCTGCACCCGCGACGTTGGCACCGGTGCTGGCGAGCTCTTCAGGCTCTGCGGGGGTCTCTTCTTCTTCGGCGATGGGAGCGGGGTCGAACGCGTTCAGCTGCGATTCGGTCAGCGCGACGTTGTGCCAGAAGCGAAGGTCAAAGACTTTCCCTGACAGAATTGCCTCGTCGCTGTTGCCATCCTCACCAAAGAAGCCCAAGAGGGTGTGGTTGTTGATGTCCAACCAGGGGATTCCGTCTCCACCCGAGTCGACGGTCTCGTATTCCTTGGTGAACACGCTCGAACCCTGTTCACGGGTGTACACGGTGAAGGTGTCGTTGGATGCGTCACGGGTCACTGCGAGGTCCAGCAGGTCTGTGATGCCGTAGCCGGTCACACCGTCATCGAGGGGGTAGAAGGTGAAAACCCATTCGCCGTCCTCGTACAGGTAGAAACCGTTGTCGCTGTTGAGGTTTTGGTAGTCGATGATTTTGTTGTAGCTGTCGCCAGTCGACGGGGTGTTGATCTGGAACTTCAAGAAGATTGTGTAGCTGTCGCCGATGTCAACGGAGGGGTTGTAGGTGAATCCTCCGCCGTACTGGTCGTCGGTTGACGTCCATTCCCAATATCCGTCGCCAGCCGAGGTGCCGTAACCCGATGCAGTGTTGCAGGGTCCCGAACCGGTGCACGTGGAGCCGTAGGGGGTCACAACGGTCGAGCCGTTGGATTCGGTGAGTGATCCGTCGAACGTGAAAATGTCGTCAGCAACGGGGGGGCTGGTCGCCGATGCGGGGACCGCGGTGGTCAACGCGGCAAGTGCAACGACGCTCGCTGCCGCAAATTTTGTGATTTTCACTTCACGCCTTTCAGGATTTTGGGGTTTTGTTACCGAGGACAGTTTAGAGGAATCGGCCCCACCACTGCGAAATAGTTTGGGCCGTGGTTGCATGGTCGTCCTCATTGGGGCAGTGCCCGGTGCCGGGAATGACTGTTACGGTAGTTCCCAGGTCTGCGGCCATTTGGGTTTGCAGATTGTGGGGCCACGCATCGTCGTGTTCGCCACGGACCACGTGAATATCGAGGTCGGTCGCAGCGACGGAAGACACGATCGAGGGCTCGGACAACAGGTGCCGTCCGTGCGTGATGACCGACCGCTTGTCGCTGGCATGCCACCGCGCGATTCGGGTGTCGAGCATGGGCAGGTTCGCGTTGCTGGCCGCGCGACTCGATTCCCAGAGTTCCGCCATCGAGCCGTTTTCCAGAACATCGATGTCGCGCTGAACGTCGACCCATTCGGGCATCCCGTGGGGTCCGCTGCAGAAAATGGTCAGCGAGCGCCACAGTTCCGGGTAATCCACGGCGGCACGTTGCGCCACCAGGCCGCCAAACGAGTGGCCGAACAGGTGTGGCTTGTCGAGCCCAAGCGCGTGGGCAATCTCGGCGTGGTCGGCGGCAAGCGAGGCAATCGTGTAGGCGTCAGCCCGGTCAGAATGATCCGATTCGTGCTGCCCGCGGTTGTCCGACGTGACGACCCGATAGCCCTCGTCGGCGAGCAACGGGCCGATGAACGAAAAATCTTCCTTGCTGCCCGTGTACCCGTGAATCATCAACACATCGCCGATGCGGTTCTGCGGCTCGTACACGGTCACAGCAAGTTGACCATCGCGAATCTGGAGCTTCATTGCCGTCCTCCTCTTGTGGCAATCTTAAGTTTCTTTGGGCCAGGTCGGAACATATTCCCGATTCGCACCCTCAACCCGTGAGAATGGTCTCATGACGACAGCAGTAACAACGTGGGTTGATTCGGGGAACATCGGCACAGCCTCGGGATCAAACCCGCTGATTGTGTTGTTGCACGGGTACGGATCAAACGAACGCGACCTTCCCGGTATCGTCTCATGGCTGGGTGCCGACAACCCGTGGGTGTCACTCCGCGCACCGATCGGGCTGGACCACGGTGGGTTTGCGTGGTTCCCAATCACCACACCCCTGAACCCGCCCTCAGGCGACTTGGATGCGGCAACCGCGGCAATCTGGGCATGGCTGGATGAACACATCAGCGCCGAAGTGCCGCTGATCGTCATCGGTTTCTCGCAGGGCGGAATGATGGTGACACAGTTGCTGCGCACCCGACCAGGCCGCGTATCCCGTGCAGCGGTGCTCGCAGGTTTCGCCACGGCCATTCCCCAACCCGGTGATGACGCTCT
>CAZRHP010000099.1:0-374 GCA_964599975.1 uncultured Gulosibacter sp. | reverse complement strand
ACTCAGGCCCGCGGTGCTGTGGACACGAGGCCTAGCCGACACCGTGATTAGCCCCGAAGCCAACGACCGCACCCGCGAGGTGCTCACGCAACTGTGCGACCTGAACGAACGCACCTACCCCGGCCTCGGCCACTCGGTCGACGAACGGGTTCTCGCCGACATCCGCGACTATCTCGCCTGATCAAACTTCCGCGCACGCTTGTCATGATGTCTTTGTTAGGACAAAGTGCCTAGACTGTGGGCATGTCGCACACACAACCCGCCGCCCTGCACCTGCCCGAACCGCAGCACCTCGACCCCGCCTCGGTTCCCAGCCTGCGCTGGGGAATTATGGGGGCTGCTGGCATTGCCCACTCGTTCGTGTCAGGCGTGAC
>CAZRHP010000098.1:1771-2841 GCA_964599975.1 uncultured Gulosibacter sp. | reverse complement strand
CCGAACCCGCAATCACCAACGAGGCGAAACGCCAACCCGACGTCTCGGCGAGCGATGCGACCAACGGCAGGAACACCAGTTGCCCCGTCGCGCTTCCCGCCGACAGAATCCCGATGACGAGGCCCCGGCGCTTAACGAACCAGCGACCCGCAATTTCCGAGGCAAAAACTAGCGCCATGGAACCGGTGCCGATTCCGATGAGCACACCCCAGGTCAGGAACAGCACCCACTCGGCGGTCACAAAAACAGTCAACCCGCTGCCCGCCGCAATCATGGCCAGGGCAAATGAGGTCACGCGTCGAATCCCGAAACGACCGATCAGGGCGGCGGCAAACGGCGCGGTGATGCCGTACAGCAGAATGTTGAGGCTGACCGCGGTGGACATCACGCCGATGGGCCACCCAAATTCGTCGTTCAACGGAATCATTAACGGTCCCGGCGCGGCCCGGAACGCAGCGGCACCCATCAAGGCAACAAAAGCCGCGAGCGCCACCAACCATGCGGGATGAATCCGACGAGTCATCGCGGCCTTTCTGTGAACTGACTTCAGCGTACTCCTGCGAAACGCACGGAACACCCGAACTGGTATCCTGAAAGGACACGAGAAACCGTTTTCTCGACGTCGGAAGTTTCTTCCCTCACCGCACACCTGCGGTTGACATCATTCTTGCGGCGAACGGATGCACCGCGTCGGTGCGTTCGCCAACACCTCTGAGTCGTGCCCGCACGGTTTCAGAGCCCATTCTGATAGGTAATATCCATGTCCGAAACGACATTTGCGTCACTCGGCGTGCCCACAAAACTGGTTCACGCTCTCACAAACAACGGCATCACCGCCCCCTTCCCCATCCAGATCGACACTCTGCCGGACACACTGTCGGGGCGTGACGTGCTGGGTCGTGGAAAAACGGGGTCGGGCAAGACCCTGGCGTTCTCGATTCCGATGGTCGCACGCCTCGGAACCACTCTCGCGGGTGGATCGCGTCGCGCCGGCCGCCCCCTGGGACTGATTCTCGCACCCACGCGCGAACTTGCAACACAGATTCTCGCCACGATTGAACCCCTGGCAG
>CAZRHP010000098.1:0-1761 GCA_964599975.1 uncultured Gulosibacter sp. | reverse complement strand
CTCCGCAATGACCATCTTTGGTGGTGTGTCACAAAACCGTCAGGTCGCCCAATTGAAGGCCGGTGTCGATATCGTCATCGCCACCCCCGGTCGCCTCGAGGACCTGATGAAGCAGAAGTTCATCCACCTCGACGCTATCGAGATCACCGTTCTGGACGAGGCCGACCACATGGCCGACCTGGGTTTCCTGCCCGGCGTCACCCGCATCCTCGATGCCACGCCCCGCGACGGACAGCGTTTACTGTTCAGCGCGACGCTTGACAACGGCGTAGACACGCTCGTGAAGCGCTTCCTCAACAACCAGGTGTTGCATTCCGTCGACGAGGCGAACTCGCCCGTCGTGCAAATGACCCACCATGTTTTCGAAACCCCCAGTGTCGAAGCCAAGCGCCAACTGGTCGAGGCGCTGGCCTCGGGTACTGGCCGCCGAATCCTATTCATGCGCACCAAGCATCACGCAAAGAAACTGGCCAAGAGCCTGTGTGAGGCCGGAATCCCCGCCGTCGACCTGCATGGCAACCTGTCCCAGCCCGCACGTGACCGCAACCTCGCCGCGTTCAGCGATGGAACCGTCAATGTGCTCGTCGCCACCGACGTCGCCGCCCGTGGGGTGCATGTCGACAACGTTGAGCTCGTCATTCACGTGGACCCACCCATGGAACACAAGGCGTACCTGCACCGCTCCGGCCGCACCGCCCGCGCGGGCAACGAGGGTGACGTTGTAACCCTGTGCCTCCCCACTCAGAAAAAGGACTTGGCCCAGCTGCTGCGCAAGGCCGCCATTTCGGTCGACCCCACCCCCGTTCACCTCAGTTCGCCCGAGGTCCTCGCACTGATCGGCGAGGTCGCACCCAAGGTGGCATACGTGCCTCGCCCCGAGCACAACAAGGGCGGCGGCCAGTCCAACGGAGCGAATGCACAGCGCAAGCGCGCTGCACGTGACTCGCGGGAGTCACGTGAGTCGCGGGACCGTTCGGGTCGCCCTGAGGCCAAATCCGGTTCCGCCCGCAGCGGCGAACAGGGCAACCGCAACCACGGCCCTCAGGGCGCGCGACGCGGGTCAACCGCCGGTCGCAGCGAGTACCCCGGAGCCGCACGCGGTGCCGGCGGAAACAAGCGTTCGGGACGCACCCAGGGTCGCTAGGACAGTATGCGTGTGGCCACTCACCCCGGTGAGTGGCCACACGCATTTTCAGGCTGACTAGGCGGCAGATCCGATGATGGCGTCCACATCGATTTCGACCAGCATGTCGGCACTGGCCAACGCACTGACTTCGACGGCGGTCGCTGCGGGACGAATGTGGCCAAAGATCTCGCCGTGAACCTTGCCCACGGCGTCGAAATCGGCGATGTTCGTCAGATAGATACGCGTACGCACCACGTCGGCAAACGTTGCACCCGCAGATTCCAGCGCAACGGCAACCCGGCGGAAAATTTCGCGGGTCTGCTCGGCCGGATCACTGCCGCCGATAGCACCCTCGGGCGCGCCAGCGGTCGTACCCGCAACAAAGACGAATGGACCAGCCTTGACCGCACGCGAGTAGCCAACAACGGGCTCATAGACGGAACCGGACGAGATGAGTGTGCGTTCGAAATTCATGACCCCAGCCTATGCCCCGCCCGCAGAGACAAAAAATTTCGGGCCCCGTACGGGGCCCGAAACCTTTGATGCAGACTGAGCTGTAGTTACACGACTGCCTTACGACGGATCATCGCCTCTGCGACGCCCAGTGCGGTCAGAAGTGCCACCATGCCGAGAGG
>CAZRHP010000097.1:0-2842 GCA_964599975.1 uncultured Gulosibacter sp. | reverse complement strand
CCCCAAAACCCCAAAACCCCTTGATTAGATAGAGAGAGACAAGTGAATAATTAGATATCACATGAACTGTATAGTGGTGTCAGCTTCAAGATCATCCTCGGGAATTTGCAGGTAGGCCATCACAATCAAACTCGCAGGCGCTACCAAAACTTCGTAGGGCTGAGTGACGTCGGCGTGGGTCGCAACACAGCGGTCCTTGATGCGTTCGTGAACCGCCCACTCATCAAAACGTTCGAGTGCCGCTGCCGAGAAATCGACGACCTCGACCGCCCACCCCCGCCGTGCAAACCAGAGGGCATTTCGGCCTTCACCGCCAGCGACATCCAACATCGTTCCGGGGCGCAAATCCGACAGATACGAGACCACAAACTCGTTGGGTTTCGCACCCCACACCGTTGAGGTGTCCGAAGCCAAGTACCGAGCGTCCCACTGTGCAGCGTCCATGGCTTGATTCTACGGAGGCTAGGCGTCGATGACGTGCACGAGGCTCTCGATGAACCCCTCGAACGAGGTGGAGCCTCGGATGACCTCGTTCATCCGTGCGCGGTCGCCAAAAACCTGCACGAATTGTTCAAAGACCGTCTGGAACTCGTCTCGACCACTGGCCGCAAAGGCGATGAAGGCAACGATGTTCACACGATGATCCCCCCAGGCGGCGGGGTTCTCGTTGACCGCAATCGCGATTGTGGGGCGATCGGCCGTCATCGACATTGCATGGGGCACGGCCAATCCATCGACAAAGACGGTGGATGACATTCGCTCGCGCTCGATTGCGCCCTCGATGTACGCATCGTCGACCACGTTCAACGACTTCAAGGCCTCACCGAGCCCTCGAATCATGTCCTCGGGCGTCTCGATGGTGACGTTGCGGAAAAACAGTTCCGGCCGGAAATACGTCATCAATCGCTCGCGGATGCTAGAACGTCGACGCTGTTGCCGGATTCGTGACACCTGGCTGCGCACTCGATCAATGTCGCTATCCGACAGGAACGGCTGAACCTCGATAACTGTTTCCAACGCCGCATCCAGCGGAATTGTCGAAATAACGATGTCCGTATCGATGTTGTCCACCCGAACATCGGTACGTGTGATGACCGATTCGATGGACACTTCGGTGCCCAAAATCTTTTCGATGCTTTCCCGCATGACAATGTGCAGGTCGTAATAGGACGGACAGACGATCGTCGCGCTGACCCGGTTTTCACGTTGGGCCTGACGCTCCAAATAGCTTCCGATGTGCAGTGCGACATACGAAATTTCGTCCTCGTCGACAACGATGTCGCGTTCCTTTTGAATAATCGAGCTCATAAACACCGCAACATCAAAGATCAACGGATACGCGGTCTTGATCGATTTTGCTAAGGGGTTTCGACTGAACACATCGAACTTGGCACGGTTCACCAGGTGCCCGAGGTGCAACGACAGCCTGTCGATAAGTTCGTCGTTGCGCAGGTCGATGAGGTACTCCTCATAGACCAGATCCACAATTTTCACCAGGGTGGCGCGGTCTGCGGCATCGGCACGAGCACCCGACATATTCGTGTCGTTTGCAACGCTCATCACCCGAGTCACGAGCTGACGGGCAAGGTACGTTTCTTCCCACTGACCCAAGTCAAGCCCGAAATGCCGGCCCGCGAGTTCCTTCACCAAACCGGACACGAACGTGGTGTCCGGGTCAATCGCACCCCGATAATCAGGCAGGGTCTGACCCAAACGCACGCGGTCGACGGCAATCGCCACGTGTAGCAAAACGGAATCGATGCCGTACTCGTTGATGATGTAGCCGTGATAGTCGAGGCGGCCGATCAGGTCAGTTTTGAATGCCACGAGTTCGGGGATATCGAACCTCGCGGCGATTGCATCGAGGTTGAGGAATTCGCTCTGCAACGAGTCATAGATCAGACTCGAGAGCACTTTGCGCAGCCCCGCCTCGTTGCCGCGGAACGTCAGAAGACCATCGACTCGGTCAATCTGGAGGTCCGACTCCAACGCGATCTCACGGGCCCGTTTGAGGTCGAGTTCCGCCGTGGCGTCCGACACGTGCATGGACCGCGCAAGGTCCGACAACAACACGCCGTTCGACGATTCGACGAGTCGACGGATGATGTGATGCGCGCGTTCACGCGGAAGGGACGGTGTCTCGTCGGGGGCCGCGGTCTGGGTGGCCACGTACTGCTGGTATTGGTCCCGATTGATTCGATACCCCTGGCCCGATGCCGTAATGATTTCGAAGGGGCGGGCCGCTGCTTTTGCCGCCGCAACATAGTTGCGGACACTACGAGTGGATACGCCCAGTCGCTCGGCGAGGTTGGTCGCCGACACCCAGTCATTCGAGCCGCGCAACAGCTCGAGCAGCAGTACGTAGTTGTCACTCATGTTGTGGCAACTGTATCGAACACGGCACAAACATTCCGCGGAAAATCGGGGATTTCCGCCCCAGCGGAAACAGATTTACAGACAAAACCGTCGAATCATGTGGGACGACATGGCACAGTAACGGCAAGGAGGCGACATGACAACGGTGTTCATCGTGTGCGGTGCAGGAGCATCAAGCACGTTCCTCGCGCTGTCATTGCGGAACATCATGGGCGCGAGCACCGATCTGGAATTCGTGCCCGCTCCCCTGTCAACCATCACCCCGACCGGCACCGACATTGTCGCCGTGGCACACCACATCGCCTCAGAGCCCCGAGTTGGCGAACTGAGTGCCGCGGGAGTCACCATCGTCGAACTGCCCGAACACGTCAACGGTGCATTTGGAGCAGCCGATGCCGCCGCCGTGATCAACGCGGCCATCACCACACACTTCGTTTCTCACACCACACAGGAAACGCAAGCTTGA
>CAZRHP010000096.1:0-2902 GCA_964599975.1 uncultured Gulosibacter sp. | reverse complement strand
CCCTCGCGGGCCTGGCCAACCGTCACGGTCGACTCGCCGCCGACGCCATCGCGGGTCGCCGCATTGACGTGAACAACGCTGTCGGCACTGCCGTGATCGGCCTATTCGGGCTCACCGCCGCGATGACCGGTCAGAGCGAAACTGCCCTGCGCCGTGCCGGTCGCGAGGTGCGCGTAATTCACACGCACCCCTTCGACCACGCTACTTATTACCCCGGTGCCCGCCAGATGACGTTGAAGCTCATGGTTGACCCCGAAACTGATGCAATCCTCGGTGCACAGGGTGTGGGTGAAGAAGGCGTCGACAAGCGCATCGACGTAATAGCCACGGCGATGGCGGGCGGGCTCACAGCCACCGACCTTGCTGACCTCGAACTGTCCTATGCGCCGCAATTCGCCAGCGCCAAGGACCCCGTCAACATGCTGGGTTACGTCAACGAGAACCGTGCCGACGGCGAAAAGTCCGTGCAATGGCACGAGGTCGCCGACCGAATCGCCGAAGGCTGGGTGCTCGTCGACGTGCGCACCGAAGACGAACACGAGACCCGCGCAATCGAGGATTCGATCCTCATGAACCTCGAATCCTTGCGCGATCGTGCACACGAACTCACCGGCCAGCGCGTCATCGTGCACTGCCGAGTGGGGCAGCGCGGGCACACTGCGGCCGCCATCCTGCACGCACACGGCATCGAGGTTGCTAATCTCGATGGAGGATGTTTGACGTACCACCAGGGTATGGCGGCGATGGAAGCCGCGAGGGCATAGGAGTGGACATGGATGTAACCAAGGCAGAGGCCGCCGAGGCGCAGCGCAAGATCATCAACCGTTTGCGCCGTGCGCAGGGTCAGCTGGCCAGTGTGATCACCGCTGTGGAAGAGGGCAAGGATTGCCGCGCCGTCGTCACCCAGTTGTCCGCAGTGTCCGGTGCGCTCGACAAGGCCGCATTCACAGTGCTGGCCACCGCGATGCGTGAATGCCAGACCGATGGTGAATCCTCGGACGGTTTGACAGTCGACGACATCGAGAAGTTGTTCCTCAGCCTGGCCTAGACGAGCGGCACCGTTCCCGGCGCTGTGTGATTCGCCCCCCGAAAAGGTCCGAAAGACCGCTGTGGGGAATTACGCTGGAGGTATGACACGCGTTGCAGTTGTAGGTGCTTCTGGCCGCCTGGGTTCCCAGGTGTGTCGAGTGGTGGAATCATTGCCAGACTTTGAGGTCGTGGCCCGATTGGGTTCCGCCGACTCGTTGAACGCACTGGCGGACGCGGACGTAGTCGTCGATGTGACCCGTCACGATGTGTCGCACCAGGTGGTGCGCGAAGCTCTGCGACACGGAGCCCGCGTGATTGTGGGCACCAGTGGGTGGGATTCTGGCCGCATCGACGCGCTGCGGGCCGAAATGTTGGCCGACGACACCGTCGTGATCATCCCGAATTTCTCGTTGGGTTCGACGATTTCGACCCATATTGCGGGCATTGTCGCCGAACACATTCCCGGTGTCGAAATCATGGAAGCGCACCACATCAACAAGGTGGACTCACCGTCGGGGACGGCAATCCGCACCGCCGAGGTCATCAGCGAGCGCCGTGGCGCGCACACCGTGCTGCCCGATTCCGATCTGTCGGCTCAACCCGCTCGCGGTCAGCTGGTTGCCGGAGTGCCGGTGCACTCGCTTCGACTGCCGGGGATTCTCGCGCAGCAGGATGTCGTGTTTGCGGGCAACGGTGAAACTGTGTCCATTACGCACACCACTTTGTCGCGGGATTCGTACGACGCCGGCATCGCCGCCACGCTGAAGTATGTGGCGGACGCCGCGCAGCCCGGTGTGACGGTGGGGCTCGACCGAGTGCTGGGTATCAGTCGATGACTGGCGCAGCGCACCCTGTGGAACAGTCCACCGCTCGTCGCGTGCGCACCATCGCGGGTGTCGCTTTTGTGTCGGCACTGCTGCTCGTGTACATCGGTTTCGCCGTGTACATGGCTGCACTGTTGGTGACAACCGCGGATCCGTTCACGTTCACGTTCGGTATTGCCCTGTTCGTTGCCCCCGCTATCGGAGTGTGGTCGCTGGTTCGCGAACTGCGATTCGGCCGGGACGCAGCGCGGCTGCATGCACGGTTGCGTGCCGAGGGCGGAGAGTTGCCGCAGGTAC
Source organism: uncultured Gulosibacter sp. (assembly GCA_964599975.1). Taxonomy (GTDB): domain Bacteria; phylum Actinomycetota; class Actinomycetes; order Actinomycetales; family Microbacteriaceae; genus MWH-TA3. The sequence goes on along the minus strand of CAZRHP010000096.1, from coordinate 752 downwards.
CCATCGTGAACCGCCGTGATTCCGTGGCCGTGCAGGCCGCGCTGGATTCCGCACCGACCGGCGATGACTGGCGCAGCATTCTGCGACGTGCGCTGATCATCGATGCTGTGGGGACCCGTGCCGAAGCCCGCCGCGAGGTGCGCAAGGCGATAGCGGCCGCGAAGTCCGAGGCCTGAACCGTGGCCACGACGTCACCACGATCCGGCGCGGGAACCTCACGACCCGAGCTGGCCTACATCATGCCGGTGCGCAACGACGCCACCTACTTGCGCACCGCAGTGCAGAGCATTTTTGCCCAAGACAATCCCGAGGGCACCAAAATTGTTCTCGCGGTAGGCCCGTCGACCGATGCGACCCGCGAGGTTGCCGACCAGCTTGCGTCGGAATTCCCCATCACCGTTCTTGAGAACCCTCGAGGCACGACCCCTCCCGCGCTCAACCTTGCGTTCAATGCCACCGATGCCGAATTTGTTATCCGTGTGGATGCTCACTCGGAATTGAGTGACGGATATGCCCGCCGTGCGCTCGACACGTTGCGGTCGACAGGCGCGGCCAATGTGGGCGGTGTCATGGTCGCCAAAGGAACGAGCCTGATCCAGCGTGCTGTGGCGTGGGCCTACGGCAACCGAATCGGATTGGGTGGTGGAGCCTTCCACGTGGGCGGGGAACCCGGGCCCGTTGACACTGTGTATCTGGGCTGTTTCCGGCGTGATGCGCTGGTCGAGGTGGGTGGCTTCAACGAGGCGATGACC
>CAZRHP010000095.1:1121-2908 GCA_964599975.1 uncultured Gulosibacter sp. | reverse complement strand
ACCTTTCGACGATTCGCTCCCAGCCTAGGCGATGTTCGCGGAACGCCCAGAACTGTGGCAGAATAAACCCTTGTGCCCCTATGGCACTGTCACGTGGTGCCGGTTCTCCGCCTCAGGGGAGCAGCCAGGCGAAACGCGTGTACGAACCCAATCCGCAGTCGACCTGAGGCGAGTGCAGAAAGCGAAAGAAGAAATGCAGAAGTTCGATGCAATTGATGCCGCTTCGTTGAAGAGCGACATCCCCGATTTCCGTATCGGTGACACCGTCAAGGTCCACGTCAACATTATTGAAGGTACCCGCAGCCGTATCCAGGTTTTCCAGGGTGTTGTGACCGGTCGCCAGGGCGACGGCGTTCGCGAAACCTTCACCGTCCGCAAGATCAGCTTCCAGGTGGGTGTCGAGCGTAAGTTCCCCGTCCACACCCCGATCATCGACCACATCGAGATCGTGACCCGCGGTGACGTTCGTCGCGCAAAGCTGTACTACTTGCGTTCGCTGCGTGGCAAGAAGGCAAAGATCAAGGAGAAGCGCGACGTCTAAGTCGTCTCTCTCGACAGTGTGGGGCTCACCGAACGGTGGGTCCCACATTTTTTATAAGCGGATGTCGGGGTTGACGCGCAACAGTTTGAGCAGCAGCAGTCGCCCGCGGAACAGCCACGGATAAATTTTGCGCGCACTGGAATACGACCGCAGTTTGGTGTTGAGCCATCCGATGATTCCGCGAGGATTGTCGACCCCGGCCAGGAAATGTACGGCGTCGACTCCGCTGAGGATGGTCATGCCGGACTGGGGTGTGTTCTCGAGAGCCACGATTACCCCATCGCTGGGCGAGACCTTGTGCGATTTCAGTACATCCCGATAGGGTCGCAAACCCGTGCGCATGTCGACAATCGAGACGGTGTCGGCCAGTTGGGACAGTCGCTGATACGAGGCAAAGTTTCGGCAGATGGGGCATTCACCGTCATAGAGCACTGCAATCGAGTGGAATCTCATGCTCTCATTATGGCGTGGTGACAACATCCGCGTTCCGCTCAGATTTCGCGACATAGGATGGAACGTAAGTCGCGGCACCGACCCCGCGCAGGATGTGGAGCCGTTCGTGACATCACCGGCAGTCAAGGGCGTGTTGTCCTTCCTCAAGGACATCGCGGTGATTATTGGCACGGCGCTCGTGGTCTCTTTCCTCGTGAAAACATTCTTGCTGCGCTCGTTTTACATTCCCTCCGAGTCGATGCAGAGCACACTGTTGGTCAACGACCGCATCATCGTGAACGAACTCACCCCCGACCTGATGCCATTGAATCGTGGCGATGTGATCGTGTTCAGCGACCCCGGTGGGTGGCTGGGTCACACCGTGCAGGGCGAACAGGACTGGTTCCAGTCGGGTATCGACGCTGTGCTCACCGTGGTGGGCCTCGGTGCGGGCGACAGCGATGAGCACTTGGTGAAGCGTCTCATCGGGCTCCCCGGTGACGTGGTGTCGTGTTGTGACGCGCAGGGGCGTCTGATGGTGAACGGTGTGGCAATCGACGAACCGTACATTCAATTACCCGCCGGCGAGACTTCGGCCAGTGAGATGGATTTCGAGGTCACCGTCCCCGAAGGTGGGCTCTGGGTGATGGGTGACAACCGCTACGATTCAGCGGACTCGCGCTATAACCAGGGCAAGCCGGGCAACGGTTTTGTGCCAATCGACAACGTCGTCGGACGCGCCTTTGTGGTCAGCTGGCCGTTGGAGCGCTGGTCGTGGCTCGATAACTATCCCGAAGTATTCGCGAATGTCGAC
>CAZRHP010000095.1:0-1111 GCA_964599975.1 uncultured Gulosibacter sp. | reverse complement strand
CGCTGCAGTGGGAAAACGAGCTATTTGCCGAAGGTTTCCGGGTTGTTCTGGGAATTGACGAGGTGGGACGAGGCGCTGTCGCCGGCCCCGTCGTTGTGGGTGTTTCGGCGTTGGGCTCGGCCCGTGCCGAATTCCCTGCCGGTTTGCGTGACTCGAAATTGATCTAGGAATCGAGGCGCATCGCCCTCTGTGAACCGATTCACGACTGGGTTGACGCCATCGAATTGGGTGAGGCGTCAGCGCTCGAGGCCGACTCGGTGGGAATCGTCCGCGCCTTGTCGCTCGCGGGGGAGCGCGCATTGCGCAAATTGCACGCCCGCGGAGTGCCTTTGAACGGAAGCGTCATGATGCTGGATGGCAGCCACAACTGGCTGAAGGGCGCCGATTTGCCCGATGCCGAAGTGAGGGTGCGGCCCAAGGCCGACCGCGATTGTGCGCTGGTGGCGGCCGCATCGGTGTGGGCGAAAGTTCACCGTGACCGTCACATGGTGGAACTGGCAGCAGCCGATTCGCGATACGGCTGGGATCGAAACAAGGGCTACGGCAGTGCGGGGCATTTCGAGGCGATTGCGGAACACGGGCCTCATCCCGAACATCGTGTGACCTGGTTGGGGAATGTGTTGGGCGACCAGGCCCATCGCTAGACTAAAAGCATCATGAACGAAGACGACCTCGACGCCTATGACCGCGATGCGGAACTGCAGTTGTTCCGCGAATACCGCGATGTCGTGTCACAGTTTTCGTATGTGGTTGAAACCGAACGTCGTTTTTACCTCGCAAATGAGGTGCAGCAGACCGTCCGACAGATCGGCAACGATTTCTTCTTCGAGCTGGTGCTGACCGACGTCTGGGTGTGGGATGTGTACCGCAGCGACCGTTTCGTGAAGTCGGTCAAGGTGTTGACCTTCAAAGACGTCAACGTCGAGGAAACCGGCAAAAAGGAACTCAAGCTTCCGCAGGACCTCGCTTTCGGAGAAAACTAGGGTTCTCCCCAGCCCGCGGGGTGCGTTAGTTTCGCACAGCCCACGACGTATTCTCCCGACCTGTTGTCGTGTGCCGCACTCTGATGTGCGGAGGTGCACATGGCACGCAAAGACGAACTGGGGCGGTG
>CAZRHP010000094.1:0-2927 GCA_964599975.1 uncultured Gulosibacter sp. | reverse complement strand
CATGGGTGTCCCTCCGGTGTTGTGGTGTGCGGCGGTAAGTGACGCCGGATGGGGTGTTAGTCGCGTTCGATGGCTCCGCGACCGAGCAGCGGGCGCTGACGAGTTACGTGCTTCTCGTAATCACGTCGTGCCTGCTGGGTTGAATCCAACGTCGAAACCGCGGCGACGGGAACGTCCCACCAGCCTTCTCCGTCGGGGGCATAGATCAGCGGATCGCTGTTGATGTGAATCAGGGTGGCGCGGTTGCCGGCCTTGGCGTCACGAACGGCCTGCTCCAGTTGCGCAACCGACTCGGGGCCCGGTTCGACACGAATGACGTGCATGCCCAGGCTTTCTGCATTGGTCGCCAGGTCGACGGGAAGTCGGTCGCCCTGTTCAAAGTTGTTGCCGTCTTTGTCGTGGAAACGGTACAGAGTTCCGTACCTCTGCGAACCCAAGTCCTCGGACAGGTGACCAATCGAGGCGTATCCGTGGTTTTGGATCAGCACAACGATGAACTTGATGCCCTCGGCGACGGCGGACACCATTTCCGAGTTGAGCATCAGGTACGAACCGTCACCGACCATGACGACTGAGTCGCGAGTGGCGTCGGCACGAGCGACACCGATACCGCCGGCGATTTCGTAGCCCATGCACGAGAAGGCGTACTCGACGTGATATCCCAGCCCGTCCCGAACACGCCACAGCTTGTGCAGGTCGCCGGGCAGCGAACCCGCGGCACAGACGACGACATCGCGTTCGTCCATGGCGCGCTGTACGGCGCCGATGATTTCGGACTGACCGGGAAGGTCCAGACCGCTGGGCTCGAACGACGCGTCGACCGCAGCGTTCCACGACGCCATGTTGGCCGTGTACTCGGAACGGTAGTCGGCGCCAACCTCGTGACCCGCAAGCAGCTCGGTGAGTTCCTCGATAGCCGCGCGGGCGTCGGCGACGACGGGCATCGCGGAACCGTGCTTGAACGCGTCGAACGACGCGATATTGATGTTGACGAACTTCACCTCCGCGTTCTGGAACGCCGTGCGGCTGGCGGCGGTGAAGTCACTGTAACGGGTACCGATACCGATGACGACATCAGCATCATGCGCCGCACGGTTCGCCGCCGAGGTTCCGGTCGCTCCGATAGCACCCAACAGCTGCGGGTGATCCCAGTTCAACGAGCCAACACCGGCCTGCGAGGTTCCCACGGGGATTCCCGTCGATTCGACAAACGCCTGCAGCGCCTCGTGTGCGTCCGAGTAAATTACGCCACCACCGGCGACAATGAGGGGCCGCTTTGCGCCGCGGATTGCACGGGCCGCTGCCTCGAGGGCGCTGCGCTCGGCGCGCGGACGACGAATGTGCCATTCGCGGTCGGCAAGGAATTCCTCGGGGACATCGATGATTTCGGCCTGGACGTCCTCGGGAATACACACCGTGACGGCACCGGTTTCCACGGGGTCGGTCAGCACACGCATGGCACCGAGCATGGCCGAATAGACCTGTTCGGGGCGGTGGATGCGGTCAAAGAATCGCGACAGTGGCTTGAACGCATCGTTGACGCTCATGCTGGCATCGTGGGGCAATTCCAGTTGCTGCAGCACGGGATCGGGTGCGCGATTCGCGAAGGTGTCGCTGGGCAGCAACAACACGGGCAAGCGGTTGGTGGTGGCCACTGCGGCGCCCGTCAACATGTTGGTCGCGCCGGGACCCACCGAGGCGGCGTTGGCGAAGGTCGAACGACGACGGTTCATGCGCGAGTAGGCGATGGACTCGTGCACCATGCCCTGCTCGTTGCGGGCCTGGTAGTACGGCATCAGTTCGGGGCTGTCGACGCTGAACTGCTTGAGCGCCTGACCGATACCCGCCACGTTGCCGTGTCCGAAAATACCGAAGGTTCCCGCGATAGTGCGCACGCGAACATCACCGTCAACGGTGTACTGGTGGGCCAAAAACTCGATGATGGCCTGGGCCACCGTCATCCGTCGCGTCGTCATTACTGGTCCTTCTGGTCGGCGGTGTAGGGAAGTCGGGGGTCCAGTTCCTGGTCATCCCAGGTCTGGCGGACCCACGCGTGCGAGGGCTCGTCGGTGATCAGCCAGGTGCGATCGGGGTCCGGCCCGGCCATGACGTTGAGGTAATAAAGGTCGTAACCGGGGGCGGCCACACACGGCCCATGCCACCCGAACGGCACCAGCGCAATATCGCCCGTGTGCACCTCGGCCATGATCTCGATGTCGCCCGCTGGGGACGACGATGTCTGCATCAAACCAAAAGGCTCGGCCGAAGCCGGCGCGGAAACCGAGCGTGACACTGCGGTTTCGAAGTAGTAGATCTCTTCCAGCTGCGCCTCGGCGCCCGGCACGTATTCATCGTGCTTGTGGGGCGGATAGCTGGACCAGTTTTCACTGGGCGTGATGACCTCGCACACGATCATGCGCGAAGCGGCGAGGTGAGCGGGGGTGCCGAAATTGTGGACCTGGCGGCTCGATCGGCCCGCGCCTCGTAATTCAATCGAGACCTCGTCGGAGGGAATGTAGGCGACGGGGAATGACTCGGTCGTGGGGGCCGATGCGACCGATACGCGACCGACACCGGTGATGGTCAGTGCCGCGCCGGTGGGCAGATAGAGAACGTCGGTCGGCCCGTGAAACACGCTGCGGCGGCCGGCGAGGGCCTGGGTGTGACTGTCCGATCCGACGAGGTACGACACCTCGAACGAACCCTCCAGCGGCACGATGATGCGTTCCTCCGCCGAACCCTCGAGCGACAGTGACTGACCGGCGGCCAGCACTCCGACGCGGACGCCGGTGTACTGCCACCCGTCAAGACCGGAATCTACGACGGACTCCCAACCGCCCTGGGCGAGTGAACCCTGGGGATAGAACCAGTTGGGGGTTGACATTGTGACTCCTGAAAGGTTTCTCGTGCCGCGAGCCCACCACTGC
>CAZRHP010000093.1:2712-2957 GCA_964599975.1 uncultured Gulosibacter sp. | reverse complement strand
CCCGTCACCACCTGGACTGACGACACCGGTGTCGTGGGGCACGACGGATTGGGATTGCAGGCAACGCACATGGCCTCGTTCATCCGCGATGGACTCGTGGAATCCCCTTACGAATCCCACGACGACTCGGTCGCAAACCTGGAAGTGTGCGCCGAAGTGATCCGTTTGATCGGCGCGCAAATTCACTGAAGCCCGAAACGGCACTCTGCCCGGACCGGTGTCAGCGGAAGTCCGGGTGCGACTAC
>CAZRHP010000093.1:0-2702 GCA_964599975.1 uncultured Gulosibacter sp. | reverse complement strand
GCATCAGACTCGATGACGTGTTCGAGAGGGTGCTGGTCTGCATTTTTGCGCCAAGGAACAACACGATCAGGCTGGCCTGCGGGATGCTGCCGTTAATGCTGGCAAACAACAGGTAGGCGAGGATAATCATGAGGCCCGCGTTCGCCATCAACGCCGAGGTCTCGCCCATGCGGATGCGACCGCCGACAGCTTCTTCCGGCTTCACAAAGACTTTCTCTTTGCGGTTGTCGACGAACTGCTTTTGAACGCCCAGCTGCTTGCGGAAAAAATATCCCATGATCTGAACCGACGCCAACAGAATCAGGGTGTTCACGATTCCGAACTCCCACGAAAGCCATGCGAAAAACAGCATGAAGACCAAAAGTTTGGCAAAGTCCGTCAACGAGTTCGTCAGCTCGAAGGCGAGCGACCATTCCCAGTTCTCTTGCATGCGGTTGCGCTTCACGCCCTTGGCTTCGAAGGCACGTTTGAAGACGCGAATTTTGTAGGTCTTCTGGAAATAGTGCAGGCCACGCATGACAATGAACAAACCAAAGAAGAACACTGCCTGAGTGATCATCTCGTCGGTCGCCATCGTGGAACCGTGCATGATGATTTCCGAGAACAGCTTGGCAACAAGCAGGTCGGTGATGGGGACCATGGCACCGAGCGCCACGAAGCTCATCACAATCCACGAATGACGACCTCGGGGGAACAGTTCGAGGAAGGTCCTGTGCAGTTGCCGTGCAATCATGAACATGGTGTGGATGCCACTTTCCTTGGGTGTCTGCCAATTATCCCAGAATCGGCCGCCCTGCTTGTTGCACACACGACACCGCGAGCGGTTCAGAGCCATCGCGACCGAAAAAACGCGATGGGGCTACCACCGGTATTCGGGCCGCAGCCGCAGAGCCGCGAACGGCACCCAACCCGTGCGCCCCGCAACCTTGGCGTACATTCGACTGCGGATACTGGCGATGACTTCAACCCGGGTTCCCGCAGGCACCACAAGCCCCCGGGTGGCTGTGGCCGAGTCCGTTACCGTCGTGGGCCGGTAGGTAACGTACTGTTCCAGCGGATAGGACGCAAGCGTCACAAGTGGCCCCTCGAAATGCTCATAAATTAGCCGGGACAAGCGTTGAATGACAAACTTTTTCGCGTTGTACGAACCGATCACCGACACCACGTAGCTGGTTGTGGGGCCACGGACGATGGCCACATCCGCCTCGACCATTCCGGTGTCAATCTTTAACTGACCCGACTTAGATTCGACCACAGCCGCCACGTCGACGCCGCTCGAAATGCGGGCGCGCCAAATTTGGGCGAGCAGTAACGAATGCAGGAACGTCGTGCTGGTCGCAGACAACGCGGTTCCCGCCTCGATTCTGTACAGCAAACGGTTGAGGTCGGCCGTCGAGGTGCGTTTCCCCAGATCTTCGCCACGTGAATCGAGTTGAAGAAATGAGTCGGGGTAACCCTGGGCAGCGAGCTGCTGGTTAACCCAACGGTTGCCCAACTTTTCGCGGATATCGATCGAACAATAGTTATCGGACACCGAGATCATCAGTTTGAGGCACGTGTGCAGCGTGAACCCGGACGGCAACACCGTGCCCAGCGACAGCACACCCCGGTCGACTTGCCGCAACGCCAGCCAAGCATAAAACAGTTTGATGGTCGAGGCCGGCTCGGTGCGCAACCGTGCGCTGATGGCTACCCCGCGTTCCTGTCCCCCCAATTCCTGCACGCTGACCGAGTACCGGCCCGGTTGTGTGGACAGAAACGTGCGCAGCCGATCTTCCAATGCCGAATCGAGAACAGCGGCCTGCGCGAAATCATCCTCAACCTGATCCGTGTAAGGAATTGCACCCGAACCGACAGGAAGCACGGTGAGGGCGGTGGCGAGAACCCCCGCCAGCAGGCCACGAATCACCCGAAACCGCGGCATGGTTCCGTTAATCCTCGCGAACCGGTAACGCGAGACGGCCGATGTGTTCCGCAGAGTAACCACAGCACCCGCCAATCATGACGGCACCAGCCTCGACCCACTCGGCAATCAGAGCTAGGCCGGCGATTGTGGCCTGGCTCGACCACGACTTCGACACCGGGTCCCAATCCTGGCCGGTATTGGGGTACACGACAAAGGGGATGTCCACCGACGCGGATTCCAGCAGGCCCGTGATCAGTTCGGGGCGAGTGCAGTTGATGCCCACGGCAATAGCATCGGGGTGGGCGGCGACCAGCGCGGCGGCATCCGCAAACGACTGGCCCGCACAGGTCTGCAGCCCGTCGGTGCACGAAAAGCTGAGCCAGAACGGGATACCCGCATCGAGTTCCGTGAGGATATCGAGGATGATGGCGGCCTCGACGGTGTCGGGGATCGTTTCGATCGCGAGCAGGTCGGGCTCTGTGTCAATGAGTGCCTCAAGGCGCCGCGCATGAAATTCGCGGATCACCGAGTCGTCGACGCCATAGTTTCCCCGGTATTCGGAACCATCCGCCAGCGATGCGCCGTAGGGGCCCACACTCGCAGCGACCAGAGTGCCTTCCGCCGCGGCCAACCTCGCGGCGACCGTCGACGCACGCAACGCATCCAGGGTTTCAGATTCCGTCCAACCCCGCGCAGCACACCCCTCAAATGACAACTGATACGCTCCAGTGATGAGAATGTCCGCGCCCGCATCGACGAAATCGCGGTGAGCCTGTTCGACCGCCTCGGGGTTGCT
>CAZRHP010000092.1:2464-3010 GCA_964599975.1 uncultured Gulosibacter sp. | reverse complement strand
CTTTCCACTAGCGATCAGTTCCTTCGCGAGCTCGCGGTACGCATTGGCCGCGGGGTGCTCGGGAGCGAAGCTGGTGATCGGCGAACCGGCGATGGTCGAGTCGGGGAACTTGACCGTGCGGTGGATGGCCGTGTTCAACACCTTGTCACCCAGGTTGACGTGCAACGTCTCGAGGACTTCCTTCGAGTGCAGGGTGCGAGGGTCGTACATGGTGGGAATGATGCCGTCGATCTGGATGATTGGGTTGGTCCGCTGTGTGACCTTTTCGATGGTGTCGAGCAGCAGGGCCACACCGCGCAGTGCAAAGTATTCACAGGCCAGCGGAATCAGCACGCCGTGTGCCGCGGTCAACGCGTTGACCGTCAGCAGGCCCAGCGAAGGCTGGCAATCAATGAAAATAACGTCGTACTCGGCCACGATGGGGCGCAGGACGGATGCGAGGATGCTTTCACGGGCAACCTCGTTGACGAGTTGGACTTCCGCGGCCGACAAATCAATGTTGGCGGGGATGATGTGGATGCCGTCCACCTTGGTTGGCTTGATGAC
>CAZRHP010000092.1:0-2454 GCA_964599975.1 uncultured Gulosibacter sp. | reverse complement strand
TGGCGGACGTCCTTGACCTTGCCCATCATGAGCTCGTAAATCGTGTCACCCTCGTGGTTCATCATGCCTAAACCTGCGGTCAAGCCGCCCTGAGGGTCGAAGTCTACGACGAGTACCTTACGACCGAATTCGGCCAAGGCACCGGCCAAAGAAATCGTTGTCGTGGTTTTTCCCACGCCACCCTTTTGGTTGCACATTGCAATGATGCGTGCAGGTCCGTGACCGTTCAACGGGGTGGGTTCGGGGAAATCGCTCATGTCCTAATTCTAGGGGTGCGAGGCCCTTACCGTTCCAAATCAGTGCGGCGCCAAGGCGCGTGGATGCGCGGTGCGATACGCCTCTGTCACCGCATCCCGGGTGACCAGAGTATAGATCTGTGTCGTCGCCACGGACGAGTGACCCAAGAGTTCCTGCACAACGCGAATATCGGCCCCACCACGCAAGAGGTGAGTGGCACACGAGTGGCGGAATGTGTGCGGGGAAATATGCGCGGTCACACCCGCGCGTTCCGCAGCCGCCCGAATGATCAGAAAAATCATGTGGCGGGACAACGGCTTTCCGCGAGCACCCAAAAACAATTCCGCATACCCGCCCTTGCGGGATGACAACACTGGACGTGCGCGAACCAAGTATGCCTCCAATGCTGCCCTAGCATAGCTTCCCAACGGGACAATTCGCTGTTTATTGCCTTTGCCCGTTACGGTGACAAACTCACGGATTCCCTCATCAACCACATCGTCCACGGTCATCGTCACGGCTTCCGAGACGCGGGCACCTGTCGAATACAGCAACTCCAGCAACGCTTTGTCGCGAAGACCAATCACGGTTTCCGTTTCGACGGAATCCAGAATTACGCCGATTTCCTCGACAGTTAAAGCTTTCGGCAAACGGGATGGAATGGACGGTGTCATGACCGAACCAGTGGGGTCCGCCTCGATAATCCCCTCGTCGACGAGATAGCGGTGAAACGATTTCAGCACAGAAAAGGCGCGGGCCACACTGGTGGACGCCAGCCCCGCCTCACGCAACGAACCCAAATATTCGCTGACATGTTGGGACGTAATCGCAGACATTGCTCGGTCACCGACGAACACTCGCCAACGGCCAAGGTCCCGGCGATATGCGGACACCGTGTGGGCACTGCGACCGCGTTCGACCGAGGTGTATCTCAGAAACCTGTCGACCGCGACATCAATGACGGGCTCGAAGCCGCGATCACCGATGCGCACCGGAACCTACTGAGATTCCGAACCGTCGAACAGCACCTCGGCGTTCTGGCGGTCAATCGCTGCAGCGACCAAACCGCGGAACAACGGGTGAGCATCCGTCGGACGCGAACGCAGTTCAGGGTGAGCCTGGGTTGCGACATAGTACGGGTGAACCTCACGGGGCAGTTCCACGAACTCAACGAGCGAACCGTCGGGGCTGGTGCCCGAGAACGACAGACCTGCAGCGCCGATTTGAGCACGGTAGGCGTTGTTGACTTCGTAACGGTGACGGTGACGCTCGAACACAGAGTGCGCGCCGTAGGTCTCCGCAACAACTGAACCATCGGCGAGCGCCGCTTCGTAGAGGCCCAAACGCATGGTGCCGCCCAGGTCACCGCCCGAGACGATGTCCACCTGCTCGGCCATCGTCGCGATGACAGGGTACTGGGTGTCGGGATCAAATTCGGTCGACGATGCACCGTCGATACCGACGACATTGCGCGCGTACTCGATAACCATGCACTGAAGACCCAGGCACAGACCCAAGGTGGGGATGCCGTTTTCGCGGGCAAAACGCAGCGCTCCGAGCTTGCCTTCGATTCCACGAATACCGAAACCGCCGGGTACGCAAATTCCGTCGACATCGCCGAGCTTTTCCTGGGCGCCCGCGGGGGTCTCGCAGTCATCCGACGCGACCCAACGAATGTTAACCTTCGCATCGTTGGCAAAGCCACCGGCGCGCAATGCTTCTGTCACGGACAAATATGCGTCCGGCAGGTCGATGTACTTGCCGACCAATGCGATGGTGCCCTCACGCGCGGGGTTGTGCACGACGTTGAGCAGGTGAGCCCATTCGCCCCACTCGACCTCGCCAGCGTCAAGTCCGAGCTGGTTGATGATGTACGAGTCGAGGCCCTGCGAGTGCAGCATCGCAGGAATGTCGTAAATGCTGGGGGCATCGGTTGCATTCACCACCGCGTCTTCGTCAGCGTCACACATCAGGGCAATCTTGCGACGGTTTCCGGCAAGAACGGGACGGTCGGAACGAAGGACGAGCGCGTCGGGCTGAATTCCGATCGAGCGGAGTGCTGCGACGGAATGCTGGGTCGGCTTGGTCTTCTGCTCACCCGAAGCGCCCATGTAGGGCACGAGGGAAACGTGAACAAAGAAGACGTTCTTTCGACCCAATTCGTGTCGGACCTGTCGAGCCGACTCGATAAAGGGCTGACTTTCGATATCACCGACG
>CAZRHP010000091.1:0-3084 GCA_964599975.1 uncultured Gulosibacter sp. | reverse complement strand
TGACCACGACCAAGCCCGGTTCGGCACAGGTCCCGATTCCCGGCATCGCAATCGACGTCGTCACCGAGGACGGCGTGCACGTCGGACCCGAGGCGGGCGGTTTGTTGGTTGTCAACGAACCGTGGCCGTCCATGCTGCGCGGCATTTGGGGCGACCCCGAACGCTACAAGGACACGTACTGGGACAAGTTCGGCGATAAGTACTTCGCCGGCGATGGTGCACACCTCGACGCCGATGGTGACGTCTGGTTGTTGGGCCGCGTCGACGATGTCATGAATGTGTCGGGTCACCGCCTGTCCACCATGGAAATCGAGTCGGCTCTGGTGTCCAACCACCACGTGGCCGAATCCGCCGTCATCGGCGCCAGCGACGAAACCACCGGTCAGGCCGTCGTCGCGTTCGTGATCCTCAAGCGCCGCGCCAAGGAGGAACTCAGCCACGAGGACGCCGTCAAGGAACTGCGTGCTCACGTGACCAAGGAGATCGGTGCCATCGCACGACCCCGAGACATCTATATTGTCGAGGAACTACCCAAGACCCGTTCGGGCAAGATCATGCGTCGACTGTTGCGCGACATTGCCGAGGGCCGTGACCTCGGCGACACCTCGACGCTGACCGACGTCAACGTGGTCCTGCAGATCGACAAGCAAGTCCCCTAAGTCGCCATGCGCAGAGCGCCGGAAGCCACAGGCTTCCGGCGCTCTCGCGTTTCGGCAACGGCCGAACGCGGACGTGCTTACGCGAACTCGACGATCAATTCCAGTTCGACGGGTGCGTCCAGAGGAAGAACAGGTACACCCACGGCGCTGCGAGCGTGAACACCCACCTCGCCAAAGATTTCCTTCAGGGTGTTGCTCGCGCCGTTTGCAACGGCGGGCTGTCCCGTGAAATCGGGAGTCGATGACACGAAAACGACCAACTTCACGACCTTGGTGACGCGGTCGAGAGACCCGATTTCTGCCTTCACCGCGGCGAGCGCGTTGAGCACGGCGGTGCGGGCATAGCCGGCGGCGTCATCGGCTGCAACCTCGCCACCGACCTTGCCTGTTGCGGGCAAAACACCGGCGGTGGTGGGCAACTGACCCGAGGTAAACACGAGCGAGCCACTGACAACAGCGGGAACATACGAGGCTACGGGCTTGGCCACCTCGGGAAGGGTGATTCCAATTTCTGACAAACGAGCGTCGATGCTCATGGTGTGATCCAATCTGGTTATGCGGACAGCGGGCGCTTCATGAATGCGATGAGTCCACCCTCGGAATTTGTCACAACCTGGACCAGTTCCCACCCCTCGTCACCCCAGTTGTTGAGGATGGCGGTTTCGTTGTGGATTACCAGCGGTGTTGTGGCGTATTCCCAGTTCGTCATAGGGGACTCCAATCGGATTTTTATACATGACTTGGTAACCTGATTCTATGGTTGAAAACCCTCTCACACGATTTATCGGCAGGTCCAGCTCATGGCTCGGACTGGGTGTGCTGGGCGGTATCGCCGGTGTCCTCGTCACCGCCATGTTGACCCCCGTTCTGGCGGTCGGTGGAATCACTCTCGCCAACACCATTGGCATCTTTGACGCCCTGCCCGAATACGTCGAGGTCGGCCGACAGGCCCAGAAGAACACCATCTGGGTTCAGAAGACCGAAAACCCCGAGGACGGGTACAAGAAAATCGCCGAGGTGTACTGGCAGAACCGCGAAGAAGTTGCGGACAACCAGGTCAGCCAGTACCTCAAGGACGCTGCCGTCGCCGGTGAAGACCGTCGATTCTTCAGCCACAAGGGCGTCGACGTGCAGTCAATCGTCCGTGCCGCAATCGGTAACGTCGCCAGCGGTGGAATCACCTCGGGCGGATCGACTCTGACCATGCAGTTGGTCAAAAACATCTTTGTGCAACGCGCCGAAGCACTCACCGATCCCGAAGCGCGCGACGCCGCCTACGCCGAGGCCACCGCCTCGAGCCCCACCCGCAAGCTCAAGGAAATGAAGCTGGCAATCGGACTCGAGAAGCGGTACACCAAGGACGAAATCCTGCTGGCGTACCTCAATATTTCGCCGTTCGGACGCAACACCTACGGAGTTCAGTCGGCAGCCCACCTGTATTTCGGTAAGGACGCCGCCGATGTGTCGCTGGCTGAAGCCGCGTCGCTGATCGCCATCGTCCAGTACCCCGAACTGCGCAACCTGGGCAACCCCGACAACTACGCCGACAACCAGGCACGACGGGACGTCATCCTGGGCGCCATGCTCGAGGAAGGGTTCGTCACCCAGGCCGAATACGCCGAGGCGATCACCATCCCCGTGGACGACGAATTTGTGACCCTGACCCAGCCCACTAGCGGCTGTATTGCGGCGGACAAGTACACCCGCTACTTCTGTGACTACGTGGTCAAGAGCGTTGGCGACTTCGAATCGCTGGGCGCCACCGAGGAACAGCGCATTGACAACTGGCGTGTCGGCGGTTACTCGCTGTACACGACCATGAACTACAAGTTGCAGAAGATCGCCCAGACGAACGTCTGGCGGGTCCCCCGCGACGACCCCCGCGCCAACATCGGTAGCGTGTCCGACAGCATCGAGGTCGGCACCGGCCGCGTGCTGACCATGGCCCAGAACACCCTGTTCGATGACACCGCCGAGGGCGGCGGAGCCGGATACACGGCCGTGAATTTCTCGACCGACCGCAGCTACGGTGGCTCGAGCGGGTTCAACACCGGTTCGACCTACAAGGTCTTCGCCCTGATTGCATGGTTGCAGTCGGGCCGCGGCCTGAACGAGGTTGTTGACGCCTCGGAATTCGAAAAGAACCAGGCCCTCTACGCCGACAGCTGTGAAGACGGCGGCGGACCTTGGGGTGGCATTTGGAAGTTCAAGAATGACTCGGCCGCCAAGCCCGCCATCACGGTGATGGAAGCCGTGCGCAGCTCGGTCAACTCGGCTTTCGCATCGATTGCGGAACAGCTTGACCAGTGCGCAATTCGAGGCGCGGCAGAGTCGTTGGGCGTACACCGCGCCGACGGCGAACCTCTGAAGACCAACCCGGCCGCCGTGCTGGGAACCAACGAGTTGGCCCCCATGACCCTCGCGG
>CAZRHP010000090.1:0-3090 GCA_964599975.1 uncultured Gulosibacter sp. | reverse complement strand
CGATTTCTTTTTCGTCGAAGTTTTCCAGCTGCTGCTTCATCTTGCCCGCGCCCGGAAGCATACTGAGCATCGACTTCATCGACCCCATCTTGCGGACCTGCTGTAACTGGTCAAGGAAGTCGCTGAGCGTGAAACTATCGCTGGCAATCTTGTCGGCGACCTTGCGAGCGTCCTCTTCGTCGAAGGCCTTCTGGGCCTGCTCAATCAGGGTGAGGATGTCACCCAGGTCGAGGATGCGGCTGGCCATGCGGTCGGGGTGGAACTGTTCGAGGTCGTCGAGCCCCTCGCCGGTCGAGGCGAACAGGATGGGGCGGTCGGTGAGCCCACGGACCGACAGTGCGGCACCGCCTCGGGCGTCACCATCGAGCTTGGACAGGACGACTCCGGTGAAATCGACGCCGTCCTGGAACGCGCGGGCCGTCGCAACGGCGTCCTGACCAATCATGGCGTCGAGGACGAACAGCACGTTGTCGGGGTCAACCGTGTCGCGCACGGCACGCGCCTCGCGCATGAGTTCCTCGTCGACGCCGAGTCGACCGGCCGTGTCGATGATGACCGTGTCGTACTGCTTTGCCTTGGCGAACGAAATCGATTCGCGGGCAACCGTCACCGCGTTACCCACGCCGTTACCCGGTTCGGGCGCGAAGATCGCCGCGCCGGCCTGTTCGGCGACCACGGTCAACTGCGTGACGGCGTTGGGTCGCTGCAAGTCACAGGCCACGAGCAGCGGGGTGTGGCCCTCGGATTTGAGGCGCTTCGCAAGTTTTCCGGCGAACGTGGTCTTACCCGAACCCTGCAGACCGGCCAACATGATGACCGTGGGTGGGTTCTTGCTGAACACCAGTTCCGAGGTCCCGCCGCCCAGAATGGCGACCAGTTCCTCGTTCACGATCTGGACGACCTGCTGGGCGGGGTTCAGTGCGCGGTTCACGTCGTCGCCCAGAGCGCGGTCCCGAACCTTGCCGGTGAATTCCTTGACGACGTCGAGCGCGACGTCGGCTTCGAGCAGCGCGCGACGAATCTCGCGGACGGTGCCATCGACGTCAGCGGGCGACAGCTTGCCCTTGGTGCGAAGACTGGAAAGCGCCGAGGTCAGGCGCTCTGAAAGTGACCCAAACATTGCCATGATGTGTCCAGACTAATCGTTGCGGGCGTGCTCGGACTTGGTGGCGCGGTACCCCTCGGCGTTCCGGCGGATCGCGTCGACCTCGTCGTCAGTCAACTCACGGCGAACCTTGGCGGGAACACCCGCGACCAGTGACCGCGGCGGAACGATGGTTCCCTCGAGAACGACCGCGCCGGCGGCGACGAGCGACATGTCCCCGATGACCGCACCGGACAGCACCGTCGAGTTCATTCCGATGAGGCAATCGTCGCCAATCGTGCAGCCGTGCACGACCGCCGCATGGCCGATCGACACGTTACGCCCAATCAGCGCGGGCTGTCCGTGGTCGACGTGGATGGCCACATTGTCCTGCACGTTCGACCCCTCGCCCAGCACAATCTGCCCGACATCGCCGCGCAGCACCGCGCCATAAAAGACCGAAGCCTCGGCCGAAATGGTCACGTCGCCCACCAGCGTGGCGTTGGGAGCCAACCAAGCGGAGTCGTCAACGACAGGGGAAACACCCGAAAATGCGCGCACAAGAGCCATGCGTCAAGGGTAACGGGCTAGGACAGCAACTGCTGCACGAAAACGTGCGGCGTGAAACCGGTCAAATCGTCGATGCCTTCACCCTGGCCGACCAGCTTGACGGGCAAACCGGTTTGCTCTTGCACCGAGAACACGAATCCGGCCCGGGCACTGCCGTCGAGCTTGGTCAGCACCAGACCGGTGACACCGGCGGTCTCGACAAATGCCTGGGCCTGCAACAGGCCGTTTTGGCCGGTCGTTGCGTCGAGGACCAGCAGCACCTCGGAAATGGGCGCGAGCTTTTCGATGACTCGACGAATTTTGGACAGCTCGTCCATCAGCCCCGACTTGGTGTGCAGTCGGCCGGCGGTGTCCACGATGGCCACATCACGGTGATCCCGAATCGCCGCCTCGACGGTTTGATAGGCCACAGCAGCGGGGTCTTGGCCGTCGGACTGCGGTCGAACAATGCTCGCGCCGCCTCGTTCCGCCCAGGTGGCCAGCTGGTCGACGGCCGCGGCACGGAAGGTGTCGGCGGCACCCACGACGACGCTCTTTCCACGGGTAGTAATGAATTTCGCAAACTTGCCGATTGTCGTGGTCTTGCCCACACCGTTGACCCCAACCACGACAACGACGGCAGGAACGCCGGGTTCGCTCTTCAGGTGCAAGGTCGAATCGTGGCGGGCGAGGCGCGCCTCGAGCACCTCGGCGAGGATGCGCTGGAAATCCGCTGTATCCAGCATCAGCAGCGGAGCGGCGATGCCCCGGATTTCGTTGATGATCGAATCGGTGAGGTCGGGGCCGAAGTCGGCCGACAACAGGGTGTCCTCGAGCTCGTCCCAGTCGGCGTCGGTGACGGCGCGGGAACGCGCTGGGGGCGCCTTGGGGGCCTTGGGGGCCTTGGGTGTCTTGGGTGTCTTGGGGGCGCCGGGTTCCGCCGCAGGAGCGGGCGAGGCGGGTAGTGCAGCCTCGACCACATCGACGACATCGACCACATCGACAGAATCGACAGAATCGACAAGGTCGACAACGTCGGGCGTCGCCTCGTCGCCACCCTGGAAGATTGATTTCAGGGCCTTGCCCAACGACCAGGACGCCACTAGGACTCCGAACCCTTCACACGCTGACCGACGACGGCCGACACGCCGTCCTGGCGCATCGAAACGCCATACAGCGCATCGGCGATCTCCATCGTGCGCTTCTGGTGGGTGATGATGATCAGCTGCGAGCTCTCGCGCAGCCCCTCGACCACCTGCAACAGTCGACCCAGGTTGGCGTCATCCAGTGCGGCCTCGACCTCGTCGAGGATGTAGAAGGGCGAAGGGCGCGCCTTGAAAATTGCGACGAGCAAAGCCACGGCCGCCAGCGAACGTTCGCCACCGGACAGCAGCGACAGGCGCTCGATCTTCTTTCCCACCGGCTTGACGCTGACCTCGATGCCCGTCGTAAGCGGC
>CAZRHP010000089.1:2386-3126 GCA_964599975.1 uncultured Gulosibacter sp. | reverse complement strand
GCAGCTGACGAAGAAAAGGCCGAATAGTCTCATGCTGGCGGCCGCCCTTAAGCACCTGGTTTCTGGAATCGTAGATCACCCCGAGAGTGTCACCGTTTCGGCGAAGAACACCCCTCGTGGCGACCTTCTGGAGGTCCGCGTGCACCCCGAAGACCTCGGTCGAGTAATCGGGAAGGGCGGCCGTACGGCAAAGGCTCTGCGAACTGTTCTTCTTGCCGTGGCCGATGGCCGCCGCGTGCGTGTTGACATCGTCGACACCGCGGAATAATGGCAGAAATTATCGCGCCCGAATCGGGGCTCCGTGTTGGGCGTCTGCTCAAGGCTCACGGGCTGAAGGGCGCAATCAAGCTTGAACTGTACACCGACGATCCTGATTCGCGTTTCGTGCCGGGAACGGTGTACACCCTGCAGGTTCCCACGGATTCGCCGTGGTTTGGCCGCACATTGACTTTGACGGAACTTCGGTGGTACAACGCCAGCCCCGTCGTGTTCTTTGACGGTGTCGTCGACCGTGATGCCGCAGAATCCCTGGCCAAGGCGATTCTCTGGGTGGACGACGTCGACGCTCGTCCGGACGAGGACGACGCGTGGTATGACCACCAGCTCGTAGGTTTGACCGCTCGCCGCGATGGCGTGGCCGTCGGAACGGTGGTCCGTATCGACCACATGCCCGCACAGGATTTGGTCATCATCGAGTCGGACGGCCGCGAGGTCATGGTGCCGTTCGTGAAAGCTATCGT
>CAZRHP010000089.1:1625-2376 GCA_964599975.1 uncultured Gulosibacter sp. | reverse complement strand
TATCGTGACCCGCGTTGATCTCGCTGCTGGTGTGATGGACCTGAATCCTCCCACCGGTTTGTTCGAGGACATCGTCGACGATGGGCCCGACGAAACTTACACCTCGGCGCCCGCAACCGAATCTTAAACTGGTCCCATGCGTTTCGACATCGTGACGATTTTCCCCGAGTTCTTCGGCGTGCTCGACGTGTCGTTGATCGGCAAGGCGCGCGAATCGGGTCTGATTCAGACGGGCGTCCACAACCTTCGCGATTTCACGCACGACGCCCACCACACCGTTGATGACACCCCGTATGGCGGTGGTGCGGGAATGGTGATGAAGCCCGAACCGTGGGGCGAAGCCTTGGACTCGATAGTGTCCGACGACACTCTCCTGATTGTGCCGTCACCTGCGGGCGAACGGTTTACCCAGAAACTGGCGCGCGAACTGGCGCAGGAATCCCACATCGCGTTCGCGTGCGGTCGTTACGAGGGCATCGACCAGCGCGTCATCGATCACTACCGTTCGCGCATTCGTGTGCGCGAAGTGTCGCTCGGGGACTACGTTCTCAACGGCGGCGAGGTCGCCGTCATGGCGATAATCGAGGCCGTCGCGCGCCTCGTTCCCGGAATGGTGGGCAACCCCGAGTCGCTGACCGAGGAAAGTCACGAGTCTGGATTGCTCGAGTACCCGTCGTACACCAAGCCCCAGCAATGGCGTGGGCTCGAGGTGCCGCCCGTGTTGCTCAGTGGCCACCACGGCAAGGTTGCC
>CAZRHP010000089.1:0-1615 GCA_964599975.1 uncultured Gulosibacter sp. | reverse complement strand
GCCACGAGCAGCAGGTGCAGCGCACGCAGGAGCGTCGCCCGGACCTGTTGGGCGACTAAAGTAATCCATTAGGTAAAACTATGGCGAAAATTCTCGGTGCTGATGAGTCGCATGCGTGGCTGGCGGGCCGCATGCGGGATTGCGGAATCCTGTCGCTCTCTGAATTGGCCGATTTGACGGGGATCAACAAGGGCACCCTGTCTCGGTATTTCCGCCAATTGCAGCGACCCTCCATCGATGCAATCGCGCCGCTGTGTTTGGCATTACGCGTGTCGCCAGCGACCTTGTTGTGGGCGCTGGGTGCAGCTACGGACGAGGATCAGAAGCTGCTGGCCGAATCGCGATAAATCCGTCTTTGGGGATGAAATCGCGGGCCAGGCTGTCGTCGGCCCACAGCGCGTGTCCGTCGGATTCGAGTTCGGGGTGCACAGTGGCGAGGTATTCGCCGAGTTGTTGTG
This sequence comes from uncultured Gulosibacter sp., assembly GCA_964599975.1. Taxonomy (GTDB): domain Bacteria; phylum Actinomycetota; class Actinomycetes; order Actinomycetales; family Microbacteriaceae; genus MWH-TA3. Next base: position 1,157 of record CAZRHP010000089.1, on the reverse strand, counting down.
CTGTCGTGGCCGGTGTGACAAACACGCGCACTGACCCATCCGGAAGTGTTTCCGAGCGCACGCCGGCATTATCGCTGTCGTGGAGTGCCAGCTCGATTCGTCGCGTCATGTCCAGTCCTCGCTTCCAACGAGCCGCAGAGCGACGGCGCGTTGTGAATAAACAACCTAAAAAATACTCTAGGACATGTTTGCGCTGAGCACCGACGTTAAATCAGTATTTCGAGAAAATTGAGGCGAAACCCGCTGCGGTGCATGTCCGCCGGCATGACGAACACGACACAATCTGGCAGTGCGCACTGTGTTGGCCCGTACGGGCCCTATCGGTGACTAGTCGCGAGCGGTGAGGATGATGGGGCCGTCCGCGGTGATCGCGACGGTGTGCTCGCTGTGCGCTCCACGCGACCCATCCGCCGAACGCAGGGTCCAGCCATCCTTGTCCGTAAAAATGCGGTCCGTGGTCTCGAGGAACCATGGTTCGATCGCCACGACGAGTCCCTCGCGCAGGGCATAACCACGACCTGGACGGCCATCGTTGGGGACGTGCGGGTCGCCGTGCATCTCACGGCCCACGCCGTGTCCGCCGAAGTCCATGTTGACTGTGTACCCGTAATCGCGGGCAACATCACCGATGGCAGCCGAAATGTCGCCCAACTTGTTGCCCAGTACGGCGGCTTTGATTCCCGCCTCCAACGCGACCTCGGTGGCTTCAATCAGACGCAGGTCGGCGGGTCGAGCGGTGCCCACCACAAAACTCACAGCCGAGTCCGACACCCAGCCATTGACGTTCGCGGCGAAGTCGATTGACACCAGGTCGCCGTCCTTGATGACGTAGTCAAAGGGAAGTCCGTGCAGCACGGCGTCGTTGACCGAGGTGCAAATCACCTTGCCGAACGGCGAACCACCAAACGAGGGGTGGTAGTCGATGTAGCAGCTTTCAGCGCCCGCGTCCTTGATCATCTGGTGTGCGATGCGGTCCAGTTCCAGCAGGTTCGTACCCACCGTGGCTGCGTCACGTACGGCCGTGAGGACGCTGGCAACAAACTTGCCGGCGGGGCGCATTTCCTCGATTTCGGCGGGGGTGCGGAGCTCAATCACGGGGACTACCTTTCGACGATTCGCTCCCAGCCTAGGCGATGTTCGCGGAACGCCCAGAACTG
>CAZRHP010000088.1:0-3176 GCA_964599975.1 uncultured Gulosibacter sp. | reverse complement strand
GCTCGCAGCTCGCAGTTCGCAGTTCCGCCTACTGATCTTTCTCAAATAGGTAGACAGCCCAAATCCAGTTCACCGCCAAGGCGCCAAGACCAGAACAGTGTGGTTTTCTCCATCTTGGCGCGCTTGGCGGCTTGGCGGTGAAACTCCCCCCTAATCCCCCTTGGAAGACAACCTATTTGGGAAACATCAGTAGAGGCGTTTTCATCAACGTCGGCCGTGTTTCGGCCAATGACGATGGACCAGCGCACCACGAGTGATCTCGCGCCAGCCGCCATCGCTGTCGCGGACCAGTTCAGCAATCAACAGCGCGTGGTCGTGGCGGGCAAAATGTTTGGTCACCAGCTCTGACAACTGACCAGGCGCGAGCACTGGTGTCGACGCAGGAAGATGCAGTGGTCCTAGCCAGTCACGGGTGGGAATGATGCTGAAACGCGCGGCACGCGAGGATCGCAGAGGTTCCGCGATGCCGTGGCGCAACGAAACGTAACGTTGGTTCTGGGCGCACTGGACGAAAAACTCAATGAAAATGGGTACATTGTGCCCGGTCTGGGCGATGCGGGCGACCGACTCTACGGTGTTGTGGCCTAAACCGCTTAAAGTGGTGGCATGACGGAACCACAGCCCAACAGCGCGGAAGCACGCGGTTTTGCGCTGTACGTCGGCATCGACGAGGCCAAGGCTGCCGCATCGGGTTCGAACATTTCCGAGATCGTATTGGCCCTCAAGTCGCTGCTGACCGAGCTGGCCCCCGCAGCGGAATCTCACGCCGCCGTGGCATTTGCCCCCGCCGGACAGCGCGGCCGAGACCTGGACATCGTTCGACTGGCTCTGCGCGACCCCGCCGCTGTTGCCACACTGTTGCCGCCGAAACCCAAGCCCTCCGAGAACGGTGTGGTCATCGATATCTCGCGCAAGCGGGTCCTGCTGAACGCCGCACAGGCCCCCTTGACGTTCAAAGAGTTTGAATTGCTGCAGTACCTCGTTCTGCGTGAAGGCCAAACCGTGGATCGCGATGACATCGTGCGCGACCTGTGGAATGAGGGCGATTCCGACCAGCCCAACTCGCGCACGATCGACGTCCATGTGCGTCGACTGCGTGCGAAACTAGAACCCTTCGACGACATCATTCGTACCGTTCGAGGCGTGGGTTACCGTTTCGACCGTCACGCCGATGTCGCCATCAACTTCGGACACGGGCGCGGTATCGACGCCTTCTAGGACAGGTGCACGTGAATACCCCCAGCATTGTGTGGTTGCGCGACGATCTGCGCGTGTCCGATAATCCCGCCTTGACGGCCGCCGTCGAACGCGGTAACCCAATCGTGATTGTCTATGTTTTGGACGACGAATCCCCCGAGGTTCGGCCACTGGGTGGCGCATCGCGCTGGTGGCTGCACCACAGCCTGACCGCCCTGTCCTCCGAGGTCCGTGCACTCGGTGGCGAACTGACCCTCCGCCGCGGACCCGCGCGCACGGTCATCCCCGAACTGGTGCGTGAGTCCGGCGCGGGCGCCGTGTTCTGGAACCGTCGTTACGGGGCATCACGAAACATCGACGCCGAACTGAAAGCCACCCTGACCGCGGCCGGCCTCGAGGCGCACAGTTTCACCGCCAACCTGCTGCACGACCCGTGGGCGCACCTGACACAGTCGGGCAGCCCGTTCAAAGTTTTCACACCGTTCTGGAAATCCTTCCTCGCCACGCACAGCCCCCGCGAGCCTCTGCCCGCACCCGAGTCGATCACCCCAGCGCACGATGTGGCGTCCGACGATCTGGACTCGTGGCAGCTGACACCGACACGGGACTGGGCCGACCGTTTCCCCGAGTGGTGGACACCGGGCGAAGCAGGCGCCCACGCCCGACTGGACGACTTCCTGGCCAACGGAATCATGCACTACGACCGTCGGGACGAGCCGGGGGTGGACAGTACGAGCCGACTCAGCCCGCACCTGCGATTCGGAGAAATTAGCCCGTACCAGGTGTGGCACGAAACCTGGTTGCGGTCGCCCGCGGGCAACGACAAAAATCGCGACCGTTTCCTCAGCGAGGTCGGCTGGCGCGAATTTTCGTACCACCAGCTGTTCACGAACACCGATATCCGCACCCGCAATCTGCGACCGGAATTCGATGCGTTCCCGTGGAAACCGTTGTCGTCCGCACGACTTCGCGCCTGGAAAAAGGGGATGACCGGGGTGTCGCTCGTCGACGCGGGCATGCGCGAACTGTGGATCAGTGGAACCATGCACAACCGCGTTCGCATGGTGTGCGCCTCGTTCCTGATCAAGAATTTGGGAATCGACTGGCGCATCGGCGAACAGTGGTTCTGGGACACTCTGGTCGACGCCGACGAGGCGAGCAACCCGGCCAGCTGGCAGTGGGTTGCCGGCAGTGGCTACGACGCCGCCCCCTATTTCCGGGTGTTCAACCCCGAACTGCAGGCCGATAAATTCGACGGCCAACGCGTGTACCGCAACCGTTGGGTTCCCGAAATGGGAACCAGCGCGTACCCCGAACCCATCATCAACCTGGCCCAGTCGCGCACCGACGCATTGAACGCGTACACGGCTATGCGTGAATCGGGCGAGCCCCCACGTCCTTAAGCCCCGATGCGGCGAGCCGCGCGGCCTGATGCGCGGCCTCGACAGGGTAAAGGCCCTTGGCCAGACCCGCGAGCAGTCCCGCGTTAAAGGTGTCGCCAGCCCCGGTGGGGTCCACGACCTCGACCCGGTCCGTGGCGAATCGGACGGCGGGCTTGCCGCGTTCGGCCACAATCACGCCGTTGCCACCCAGCGTCGTGACAACCAACGGGAACAGTTCGGTCAGTTTCTCGCTCGCAGCGACGGGTTCCATCAGCCCCGACAGCACGGTGACCTCGTCCTCATTGGGGCGCAGAATGTCGGCGCCCGCGATGAGTGACAGGAAAAGCTCGACACCGAAGTCGTCAATAAATCCGGCCGAGGCGGGGTCCACCGACACCCGCACCCCCGCGTCGTGCGCCCGAGCGATCAGTCGCGTGATTGCGTGTCGATCCGGTGCATCAAGGACCGTGTGCCCAGTGAGGTGCAGGAACCCCGCGTCCGCCAACAGCGCATCGGGAACCTCGTCCAGGTCGAGCACGATGTTTGCCCCACGGTCGGTCAACATGGTGCGCGCCTCGCCCTCGACGAGGATGACGA
>CAZRHP010000087.1:3018-3261 GCA_964599975.1 uncultured Gulosibacter sp. | reverse complement strand
GCACGGCAACGCCGGGGCGTCCCGGATCCCCGGCAAGCACGGTAACAGCCGTAAATTTGCACAGATTCTCGTAATCATTGACGACCGCCCGGGCCAGCTCGCTGCTCTGCTCACCGAAATCGGTGACCTGGGCGTCAACATGGAGGACCTGAGGCTCGAGCACTCGCCCGGTGCCCAGGTCGGTTTTGCCGAAATCAGCGTTCTGCCCGAGTCCGAGGCGCAATTGGTTGCGGACCTCGAGGC
>CAZRHP010000087.1:0-3008 GCA_964599975.1 uncultured Gulosibacter sp. | reverse complement strand
GTATTGCGGGGGACGACGCATGAGCGAACTCCTCGTCGCCATCGACGGCCCCGCGGGGAGCGGAAAGTCCTCGGTGTCTCGCGCTGTCGCGCACCGGGCGGGATTCGGGTTCCTGGACACCGGCGCGGCGTATCGGGCGCTCGCGTGGTGGCTTTCCGAGTCGGGCGTCGATTCATCGGTGGCCGCCGAGGTCACCGCGGTACTCGACGCATTTCCCTACGAGATCTCGACTGACCCCGCCCACGAGCACGTTCGTGTGGGGGAAACCGATGTGACGACGATCATCCGACGTTCCGAAATCAGTGACATGGTCAGCACCGTTGCGGTGAATCCCGAGGTTCGACTGTTCATGAAACTGTTGACTCGGAGGCTCATCGCCGAGTGTGATCGACCCGGCATCGTCGTCGAAGGGCGTGACATCACCACCGTGGTTGTGCCGGATGCGACGGCCCGCATTCTGCTGACGGCCCGCGAAGAGGTTAGAATGGCACGGCGTGCTGGTGAGGTTGCCGGCGCATCCCGCGAGGACACCGAGCGTTCGCTCCGTGCGCGGGACACCAAGGATTCGAGTGTCGTGAACTTCCTCACGGCCGCACCGGGAGTCATTCCCGTTGATTCATCGGATTTGAATTTTGAACAGACGGTCGATGCCGTCTACGACATTGTGCGTGTGAAAGTGAGTGCTCCGTGAGCGACAACGACGACTACCCCGAAATGCCCGACCTGTACGACAAGCTCGAGGCGTTGAGTGACGAAGAAGCTTCGGTTCGCGCCGATGCGCTCCGACAGGGCCTTGCGGAATATGACCTCGACGAGGATGACATTGCCATCATCGAGGCGCGACTGGGTGACACCACCGAGGCAATCGAGCTTCCTGCTCTGCCCGTTTTGGCGATTGTCGGTCGCCCCAACGTGGGCAAGTCGGCTTTGGTCAACCGCATTCTGGGTCGCCGTGAGGCCGTGGTCGAGGACACCCCCGGTGTGACTCGTGACCGCGTCTCGTACAAGGCCGAGTGGAATGACCGTAAGTTCACGATCGTAGACACCGGTGGCTGGGAACCCGACGCTCGCGGAATCGACGCTAGCGTCGCGGCCCAGGCCGAGATCGCGATTGAGCTTGCCGATGCGGTGCTCTTTGTCGTGGACGCCGTTGTGGGTGCTACTGCCACGGACGAGCGTGTCGTCAAGATGCTTCGTGCCACCAACCGACCCGTAATTCTTGTCGCCAACAAGGTCGATGACCCCCGCATGGAGGCCGAAGCCGCAGCGCTGTGGTCGCTGGGCTTGGGGGAGCCGTTCCCTGTTTCGGCAATTCACGGCCGCGGAGTCTATGACCTGCTCGAAGCTGCAATGAAGGTACTGCCCTCGGTTTCGGCTGTGGCCAAGACCGAAATCGGCGGACCCCGCCGTGTCGCCCTGGTGGGCCGCCCCAACGTAGGCAAGTCCTCATTGTTGAACAAGTCCGCTGGCGAGGAACGCGTGGTTGTCAACGAACTCGCGGGCACCACCCGTGACCCCATTGACGAGCAGATTGAGCTGGGCGGCAAGGTGTGGCGCTTCGTCGACACTGCCGGTATCCGCCGCCGCGTCCACTTGCAGCAGGGCGCGGACTTCTATGCCTCGCTTCGCACCGCGGCCGCCTTGGAAAAGGCCGAGGTTGCCGTCGTCGTGCTCGACGTGACGGAACCGATCAGCGAGCAGGACATCCGCATCATCGACATGGTTCTCGAATCGGGTCGATCGCTGGTCCTCGCGTTCAACAAGTGGGACCTGCTGGATGACGACCGCCGTCGTTACCTCGAGCGCGAGATCGACCAGGACCTGGCTCACGTTGCCTGGGCGCCCCGCGTGAATATTTCTGCCCGCACCGGTCGTCACCTCGAAAAGCTGGTACCCGCTCTCGAACTGGCGCTGGAATCGTGGGACACTCGAATCCCGACCGGCAAGTTCAATGCATTTGTCGCCGAGTTGGCCATGGCTCACCCGCACCCCGTGCGCGGTGGCAAGCAGCCGCGAATCCTGTTCGGAACCCAGGCCTCGACTCGTCCGCCCACATTCGTCCTGTTCACGACCGGATTCCTGGACCCCCAGTACCGCCGATTCATCACACGTCGCCTTCGCGAGGTGTGGGGCTTCGAGGGCTCACCGATCCAGGTCAACATGCGCGTCCGCGAACGTCGCGGTCCCAAGAAGTAGCCTCCGTCGGGGTTAGGCTGTCCCCATGGGACACCTTCCTCCGCCGCATCTGCGTGACCCGGGCGATGCCTGGGTCTATGGTCCTAATGGCGAAAAGGTGTGGGGTCGATTCGGTGCCGCCGGGGTTCTTGTCTGGTACCCCGAGACCGATTCCGTGCTGCTGCAACTGCGCGCCTTGTGGAGTCATCATGGTGGCACGTGGGGGATCCCCGGTGGTGCAATTCGTCTCAACGAAACCTTCGAGGAGGGCGCGTTCCGCGAGGCCCACGAAGAGGCGGGGGTGCCTCTGGACGCCATCGAGCGAGCCGGCGAATTCGTGATCGATCTGGGTTTCTGGAAGTACTCCACGGTCATTGGTCGTGCGACGCGCTATTTCGAACCGTTTGATAACGATGGCGAAAGCATCGAACTGCGATGGGTGCCGATTGACGAGGTGCAGAACCTCGAACTGCACCCGCGTTTCGGTGAGTCGTGGCCAGAGGTCCGATCGTTGCTGGACGGCATCCGCGACGAATTTGCTCGCAGAATTTGATTTCGACACGCGATTTCGCATAGATTCGAGATAACCACTTCGGTTTTTCTACAAGGATGTGAAAATCGTGACCGGCATCGACCGCACACACCTGGCCGCCCTGTTCGAACGCGAACAGCTTTTCTTCTCCGAGATGCGACCCAAGTCGCGCGCGGCGTTCGCCCGTGCCGACCACCTGTTCGGCCGTGTCCCCATGACCTGGATGAACAAGAAGGCCGGCGCTTTCCCCGTCTATCTTGAATCCGCCCGCGGAACCCGCATTCGTGACATCGACGGTCAC
>CAZRHP010000086.1:1159-3262 GCA_964599975.1 uncultured Gulosibacter sp. | reverse complement strand
CAGAATAGGCATCGAGCCATGCACCACGAACCTCGTCCGCGGTGACTCCGGCTGCAAGTCGAGCCGAATTGGTGGCCAAAATGCCGCGCGCCATGGGAACGAGGCTCGGCGAGAACGTCAGGGAGACATCATGGCCGCCCGCAACTTCCAGGTTCTGGCGAATCTCGGGGTTGTGTCGGTGGGTTCCACCCAGCGCGTACGGGGATGCAGACCCGAGGATTTCGGATGCAAGAAGGTCTTCGCGCAGGCTCTTGCCCGCACCCGAAGGACCAACGGCCAGAACTGACACGAGGTCGCGAGCATCAATCACCCCGGCGCGAATGCCGGGAGCGAACGCGAGTGTCACAGCCGAAGCGTTGCAGCCAGGCGCAGCAATGCGGTTAGCCCCAGCGAGCAGCTCACGGTGTTTGGTTCCATCCGCGTGAACCAGTTCAGGCAGACCGTACGCCCACGGTTCATTGAAATCGCCGCCGTAGTAGTCGGCCCACGCCGTCGGGTCCGTCAGTCGACGGTCCGCACCACAGTCCACTACCAGCCGAGCATCGGCCAACGCCTCGCCCAGAGCACCCGAAGCGCCGTGCGGCAACGCGAGAAACACAACATCATGACCCGCAAGCATTTCGGGGGTCGTGGGGCTCAGCGTGAGCCCCAGCGGTGCCAGGTGAGGGTGAACCGCACCGAGCAGTTGTCCCGCATTTTTGTTCGCGGTCACCGTGACCACATCGAGTTCAGGATGCGCAGCGAGAAGCCGCACCAGTTCCCCACCGGCATACCCGCTGGCTCCTGCGACGGCAACACGCAACGACATGATTACTCCCTAATCCTGCTGGCGAACCGCTCTGCTGCAGCAGCAACACCCGCAAGTTTCGCCTCGGTGGCTTCGGCCTGGGTCAGCGTGCGATCCGCGGCACGGAAACGCAACGCAAAGGTCAACGACTTTTCGTTATCGGCCAGACCAGTTCCACGGTAGTCGTCGACGAGAAGCGCGCTTTCCAGCAGCTCGCCAGCCCCGGCAACAACCGCCGCGCGAACCGATTCCGCGGGAACGCTGCGGTCGACAACCAGCGACAAGTCCTGGGTGGCAGCGGGATACACCAGCACCGGCACCGCCTCGACGTGGTCGGGCTTCGCCTCAATAATTGCGGTGAGGTTCAACTCGAGTGCCGCGACAACCCTTGGCAGGTCGCGGCCAGTGGCAACCGAGGGAAGGATTTCACCGGCGAACCCAACAGACTGTTCGCCCACGAAAACCTCGGCGCAACGGCCAGGGTGGAAGGCGCCGTGTCGGCCCTGACGGATGTCCAGTGGAACTCCGACAGCGACGCCAATTGCTCGCACAGTGTCGAGCGCTTCGGCGAGCGATGCGGCAACCGCGGGCTGGCCGGGCTGACGGCTGACAATCGACCCAGTGAATGCCGCGGCGACGTGCCACGGATTCTGTGGGAAGTTAGGTGCCCACGGGAATTGTGTCCGAGCCGGTGGCGCCGTTGGGCGTGAAAACCGCCCCCAACTCGAACACCGCAAGGCTGGTGAGACCGCGAGCAACATTGCGCTTTGCGTTGTCGAGAAGTCCCTGAAGTAGAGAAACCCGCAATACGTTGTTGTCGGGGTCCAAGGCGTTCGCCAGAATCATGCCCTGTACGGGCTCGCCCGACACCGACCCAAAGAGCGCGTTATCGCCGGCGTTGGTGAACGGATAGGCAAGAGTTTCGGTGAGACCGCTAGCCGCAAGGACCTGCGAGACACGACGGCGGGCGGACTGCGACGCCGTCAGGCCGCGGCCGGGAGGAGCCACGGGAAGAGCCGACGGAATTCGGTCGTAGCCGTGGATTCGAGCGACTTCTTCCGCCAGCGAGGGCGCGTCCACGATGTCGGGGCGCCACGATGGGGGCACCACATCGAAACCACCGGGAATTTCCGTAACCGTCGCCCCGATGTCCTGCAGCACACCCCCGATTTCCTCACGAGAGTACTCGGTACCGATCAGGCCAGAGACAAAAGATTCGGTCAGCGAAATAGCCGACGGTGCCGCATAGTTGACCTCGGTGGAGCCAAGCGAATCGGCGGTACCTCCACCGAGCTCGACGAGCAAGTCAACAACTC
>CAZRHP010000086.1:0-1149 GCA_964599975.1 uncultured Gulosibacter sp. | reverse complement strand
CACGCGCGAAACGCTTCGAAGCTTCGGACGGCAGCTTGTGGCGGCGAGCCGAACGAGCAATGCTGACCGGGTCAAACGTCGCAGCCTCGACAACGACATCCGTCGTCGAATCGTCCACTTCTGTCGTCGCGCCACCCATCACACCGGCAAGCCCAATTGCACCGGAATCATCGGTGATGAGCAGGTCCTCGACGGACAGCGTGCGGGTGACCTCGTCGAGAGTCACCAGGGTTTCCCCCTCGTGTGCGCGTCGGACAGTAATGCCGCCCTGCAGCTTGGACAAGTCATAGCAGTGAGTGGGCTGCCCCAGCTCCATCATCACGTAGTTCGAAATGTCCACGGGCAAAGAGATCGAACGGACGCCCATCAATGCGAGACGCTTCACCATCCACGCCGGGGTGGTGCGGGCACGGTCCAGCCCACGGACCACACGGGTCACAAAACCGGTACAACCGACCACTCCACGAATGGGTGCCTGGTCGGCCAGAGTAACGGAGAAGCCCGAGGCAGGTGCGACCGAGACCGCGAGGGCCGGGTCGCGGAATGCGACACCCGAAGCGTGCGCGTATTCGCGGGCCACGCCTCGAATCGACATGGCATAACCGCGGTCGGGAGTCACGTTGATTTCGACAGCAAAATCGTCAAGACCCAGCAACGCAATAGCGTCGGTTCCAACCTCGGGGTCAAGCCCCAAGGATTGCAGACGCAGGATGCCGTCATGCTCGTCGCCCAAACCCAGCTCGCGTGCCGACGCAATCATGCCGTCCGAGACATGGCCGTACGTCTTGCGTGCCGAAATGGGGAACGGTCCGGGCAGAACTGCACCAGGCAAGCTGACAACCACTTTGTCGCCGACAAAGAAATTCGAGGCACCACACACGATGCCGCGCACCGCATCGCCACCGGACTCAGCCACACGAACCTGGCACCAACGAATGGTTTTGCCGTTCGACTGCTCTTCAGGAGTGAACTCGAGCACCTCACCGACAACAATCGGCCCCTGGAGTTCCGATGCGTGAACGTCTTCCTCTTCGAAACCGACCGAAACGAGAGCCTCGTGCAGGTGGTGCGGGGTGACGTCGGCGGGGAGCTCGACCCATTCGGCCAACTGCTTCGCGGGGATACGCATTTAAATCACCATTCCAAACT
>CAZRHP010000085.1:0-3379 GCA_964599975.1 uncultured Gulosibacter sp. | reverse complement strand
CTGAAAATCGCTCGTGCGCTCGATCGTTCGTCACTTCCTGGTGAAGCACAGATCGACCTGGCAATTGTCCTGTCGGGAATCCGACTTGACCGCGGTGAAGCCGATCGTGCTCTGGCGGAGCTGCAGATCCCGCAGCTGGACCCCACCAAGGCAACTGTTGAATGCGTCGCACTGTTTGACGCTAACGCCGAGGTCCTCGAAGAGCTGGGCCGCACGGAGGACGCAGCACAGTGGCGTCGATATGCTCGTCTGACCGAGGCCGCCTATGCTCCGGACGAGACAATGACCGTCGAGACCGAGCGCCTGTTCACGGAAGAGGAACTCGAGGGCGACGGCGTCAACCTCGACACCATTGATCCTGGATACGAACCCCCGATGAGCGACGAGGACGAACTCGACGAGCTCCTCGACGAGGAATCGGACGACGAGGACGAAGACTCGTCCGAAGACTCGTCCGAAGCCGAAGAGCCTAAGGGCAAATAGTCCATGACACCGCTGAGCGGCACCGACGTTATTTTCGCGGACCTTGATGGCGTGATCTACAAGGGCGCGGGCGCGGTGCCCTTTGCGGTTGATTCGTTGGTTGCCGCCACAGCGCACTCTCGTTTGGCGTACATTACGAACAATGCCTCTCGCACGCCCGAGTCGGTCGCAGCGCACCTGCGTGAACTGGGGCTACCTGCGACCGCAGAGGACGTGGTGAATTCGCCACAGGCCGCCGTCAAGTTGCTGGCCACTCTTGTTCCCGCGGGTGCACGAATTCTCGTCATTGGCGGCGAGGGTTTGATTTCCGAGGTTCAGAACGCTGGCTTTGCCGTGACGTTTTCGGCTGAGGATTCACCCGCTGCCGTCATTCAGGGTTTCGCCCCGCACTTGGGTTGGTCCGATCTTGCCGAGGCATCTTTCGCGCTGCACACGGGAATCCCGTGGGTGGCAACCAATACGGACTGGACGATTCCTGTTGCGCGTGGAATCGCACCGGGAAACGGCACGCTCGTGTCCGCTGTACATCTGGCTGTTGGGCGCCTGCCCGTATTTGCGGGCAAGCCCGAAAAGGCCATCTTTGACTATGCGCGCGAGCGATTTGGCGCGGTCAACCCCCTCGTGATTGGTGACCGATTGGACACCGACATCCTGGGGGCAAATCGCGCGGGAATGCGCTCCGCGTTGGTGCTTACGGGTATCGACCAGGCCAAGCAGGTTCTGGCCGCCGATGAGACCATGCGTCCGACCTACATTTTGGATGACCTTCGCCAACTCGACGACGAGTACCCGGAAACGCTGTTCGAGGTTGATGGCGATGTGACGTCGGCGAGCGTGGGAGATGCGGTTGTTCGTATGAAACAACACGTGGTGCGGGTCGCTCGTGCGGGGGATTCCTCAATCAACTTAGTGCGCGCCTCGGCCGCACTGATTTATCGCTCGGGACTGCGGATTTATGGCCTCGACGTCGATCCGACGATATATTCGTAACCATGGACGACGTCACCCCATCAGATTTCTCGGATAACTTTGCCGAGGAGCTCGACCGAATTGCCGCGGAACCACTCGCGGAACGCGCGGAGGGCTTTGCCTCGCTAGAACGCGAGCTGCGACGTCGTCTCGATGATTCCACCCGCTGAAACCCAACGTCTCGATCAGGCCCTGGTTGAACGAGGGATTCTGAATTCGCGAACTCGTGCCGCGCGTGCGATCGCGTCGGGGTCCGTCACCGTCGATGGCGCGGTGGTTACCAAGGCCTCGTTCGGTGTCGCCCCGTCCACTGTGATTGTCTGCAACGACGTGGACGAGTGGGTTTCCCGGGCCGCGCACAAGTTGGACCACGCATTCCGTCACTGGAATATTTCCGTGAACGGCGACACGGTCCTGGATGTCGGCGCGTCCACTGGTGGCTTTACCCAAGTTGCTCTCTCGCATGGCGCTCGCCGCGTGATTGCGCTGGACGTCGGTCACGATCAACTCCATGATTCCATTCGAGGCGACGATCGTGTTGTGGTCATCGAGGGTGAAAATGCTCGATATCTGACCGCTGAACGGCTGTCGACACTCACGTCCAGCGCCTCGGACATTTCGCTTGTGGTTTCGGATGTCTCGTTTATTTCACTGACTTTGATCATTCCCGCAGTGGTGCAGAGCGTCGGGCCGAATGCCCGATATGTGTTCCTCATCAAGCCACAATTCGAGGTGGGTCGCTCGGGCATTGACGACGGAATTGTCAGGAATCCCACCAAGCGTCGCGCGGTGATTCGCGAGGTAGTCGACTGTGCGATCGAGCAGGGACTGACCGTTGCGGGCCTGGGGTTATCCCCAGTCACCGGTGAGCACGGAAATATTGAAGCAATTCTGTACTGCGATTCCAACTCTCCGCTTGATGCGCGAGAATGGAGCGAGCAAATCGAGTCGATGTAGGGAGGCACCGTGACCGTTCGACCATTTCTAGTTGTCGCTCACACCGGCCGCCCCGAATCGCTCGAGGCGACACGACTTGCCTGCGAGCTGATTACCGCGGGCGGGGGAACCGTCGTGTGCCTTGATAACCAGCGCGATGAATTTGCGTTTCTCACTGCCGTTCATCCAATGATCCTGGGCGAGGACATCGATCCGGCCGGTGTGGAAATGGCCATCATTTTGGGCGGTGACGGCACGATTTTGCGCACAGCGGAAATCATGCGCGGCAGTTCGGCCCCTCTGCTGGGCGTGAACCTGGGACACGTTGGCTTCCTCGCCGAACTCGAACCCGAGAACCTTGCGGAGACCATCGCTCGCTGTCTTGCTCGCGAGTATTCGGTCGAAGAGCGCATGACCATGGATGTCGAGGTGGTTCACCACGGTGAAACGGTGTATTCGACCTGGGCGTTGAACGAGGCAAGCGTCGAAAAGACTGCGCGCGAACGCATGATTGAGGTCGTAATTTCGATTGATTCGCGCCCGCTGTCTACTTTTGGGTGCGACGGGGTGCTCATGGCAACTCCGACGGGTTCCACTGCCTACTCTTTCTCGGCCGGCGGTCCTGTCGTCTGGCCGAGTGTCGAGGCGTTGATCATGGTTCCGCTGTCCGCGCACGCACTGTTCGCGCGGCCGTTTGTGGTGGGCCCGAATTCTATTCTCGAGGTCGAAATCTTGACCCGTACCGCCGCCGAGGGTGTGCTGTGGTGCGATGGCCGTCGCACATTCGATCTTGCTCCCGGAGCACGTGTCATCGCCCGACGTTCCGCGGTACCCGTGCGTTTGGCGCATATTCACGATGGGCCCTTTACCGACCGATTGGTCAAAAAGTTTTCGCTTCCGGTGACAGGGTGGCGTGGCGGAGCTGAATCCCGTGATTAACGAGATTTTCATTCGTGACCTCGGCGTCATCAGCTCTGCGCGGATGCGGTTC
>CAZRHP010000084.1:2025-3586 GCA_964599975.1 uncultured Gulosibacter sp. | reverse complement strand
ACACCCCGTATGGCGGTGGTGCGGGAATGGTGATGAAGCCCGAACCGTGGGGCGAGGCCTTGGATTCAATCGTGTCGGACGACACGCTCCTGATTGTTCCATCGCCCGCGGGCGAGCGGTTCACGCAAAAGCTTGCGCGCGAACTGGCGCACGAAACCCACATCGCATTCGCCTGCGGCCGTTACGAGGGCATCGACCAGCGCGTGATCGACCATTACCGTTCGCGCATTCGGGTTCGCGAGGTCTCGCTCGGGGACTACGTTCTCAACGGTGGCGAGGTCGCGGTGATGGCGATGATCGAAGCCGTGGCGCGCCTCGTTCCCGGCATGGTGGGTAACCCCGAGTCGCTGACCGAGGAAAGTCACGAGTCTGGGTTGCTCGAATACCCCTCGTACACGAAACCCCAGCAGTGGCGAGGACTTGATGTCCCACCCGTGCTGTTGAGCGGCCACCACGGCAAGGTCGCCGAGTGGCGCCACGAGCAGCAGGTGCAGCGCACCCAGGAACGCCGCCCGGACCTGTTGTGCGACTAAAATATTTCAAGTTGCACTTTTAAAAGTTTACATAAATTTTTTGTGAAGAGGGGAGAATTCGATGAAGCTTGATTCCCAAGCATCTCAACGCTGGCTAGTTGACACGATGCACGAAGCCGGTATCGAGACCCTCGCTGACCTGGAGCTGCAAACCGGAATCAATAAAGGAACGCTCTCGCGCTACTTCCGGCATTTGCAACGCCCGTCCATTGATGTGATTCCTGGATTGTGTCAGGCCTTGAAGGTATCACCGGCGACTTTGTTGTGGGGCCTCGGAGTCATGGATCGAGACGATCAGGTTCGTCCGATCGGATAATCAGTTTGTTGTCCGACATCTCAAAATTTCGAGGCTTGGAATTGTCCTCCCAGAGGCTTAAAGCCATGGGCGTGAATTCTTCGTGAAAGTTGCTGAGTGCCGCGGAGATGCTAGCTGGGTGGGTATCCAGGCCCAAGTGGATCTGTAATGCGTGTTCTCCGACGGGAATAATTTTCACTTCGTTGCCCACCTGGTCGTGCACGTGTAACTCTACCGACTTTCGTTGGCTTGGTTCCGGCTCTGTCGATGGGGTCACGGCTCCTCCTTCATGAATTATGCTCCCTAATTATTTTCGAGAGCTAAGACATAAAACTTTTTGCACTCAATGTTGCGTATTCACAACTATTAATGTATCGTGAAAAATACATTCCCTCAACAAAGGAGGTTATGGTGAAGAAATCCACCAAAACTGGGATCGCAACCCTTGCGGTTGCACTGATGATGTCGGCTGGAGTTTCAGCCGCCAACGCAGCGACTTACTCGTTTTGTGTAAACAAAACGAGTAAGGCTGTTGCGCAGCGCACGACCTGTAAGTCGACCGAGACTCGCATCGTGCTCAACAACACTGGACCGACTGGACGCACAGGTGCAACCGGTGCTGCTGGTGAGCAGGGTATCCAGGGACTTCCGGGAGCTGATGGCGCCAACGGTACCAACGGTGCTTCGGCATTCGATTTGGCTGTCTCAGCCGGATTCCTCGGCGACGTGACTG
>CAZRHP010000084.1:0-1925 GCA_964599975.1 uncultured Gulosibacter sp. | reverse complement strand
ACCGATGGTGTTGACGGCGCGAACGGTGCCGCAGGCGTTGACGGTACCAACGGTGTCGATGGTGTCAATGGTGTCGATGGTGTCAATGGTGTCGATGGTGCTTCGGCATTCGATTTGGCTGTCTCAGCCGGATTCCTCGGCGACGTGACTGCATGGTTGGCTTCGCTGACTGGCGCAACTGGTGCAACTGGTGCTGCAGGCGCAGACGGCACCGATGGTGTTGACGGCGCGAACGGTGCCGCAGGCGTTGACGGTACCAACGGTGCCGATGGCGTCAATGGTGTCGATGGTGTCAATGGTGTCGATGGTGTCAACGGTACCAACGGTACCAACGGTACCAACGGTACCAACGGTATCGGCCTCACCGATGCATCTGTTGGGCTTGCGTGCACCGCGACGGTGTCCGGTACGCCTTATGTCGGAACATATCAGTGGATCGACATCTCCGCTGGAGCCGGCCACCAGTACATCATGGCGTGCGAAACCCCGTAATTCCATAGCTTTTGGCCCGGCACAAAGTGCCGGGCCAAAAGTCTTAAATAGGAGAACATCGCATGGATCTCAAGAACAATTTTCAGAATAGTAATACTGAATTTAAATGGGCGGTTGCTGGATCGGCTGTCGTTTCCGCCGTGGTGCTGACCTTCCCGGAATTTTTCCTGTTGAAGCCTTGGGAGATAGGCGTTCTTCCTTTGCTTCAGCTGGCACAGTCGGTTTCGCTGTTCGGTTGGGTTGCCCTAGTTGTATTTCCGCCAATTGCGATGCTGCTTCGCCGCATCAATTTCGGCGTAGCAAGGATATTGTTTTGGCTTGGTATTCTGGGTTGGCCGGCAGGCTTAATTTTGACACGAATCGTTTTGCAGGTGATGACAGGTAATCCGGGCATTACGTACTTATTTGAATACCCGATTTTCATTATTACGGACATCGCGATTCCCTTGACATACGTGAAGTTCAAGAACTATTTCATGCCCCGGTAACAACTCAAGCATTAACAAAACTCAACGCGATGCGGTCAAGGTGATCTAATCCCTCCTTGCACAATTTTGACTAACCAGCATCAGGCGGGTAACCCGCACCGGGCCCTGCCGTCGACTAGGCGCGTGCCGTGAGGATGATGGGGCCGTCCGCCGTAATTGCGACGGTGTGCTCGCTGTGGGCGCCACGCGAACCGTCGGCGGAACGCAAAGTCCAGCCATCCTTGTCCGTGAAAATACGATCCGTGGTCTCGAGGAACCACGGCTCGATTGCCACGACGAGTCCTTCGCGCAGCGCATAGCCGCGGCCCGGGCGGCCGTCGTTGGGAACGTGGGGGTCGCCGTGCATTTCGCGTCCGACGCCGTGTCCACCAAAGTCCATGTTGACGGTGTACCCGTAATCGCGGGCCACGTCACCAATTGCGGCGGAAATGTCGCCCAGCTTGTTGCCCAGAACGGCGGCAGCGATTCCGGCCTCGAGGGCCACCTCGGTTGCCTCGATCAGGCGCAGGTCGGCGGGACGGGCGGAGCCCACGACAAAGCTGACGGCGGAATCCGAAACCCAGCCGTTGACGTTCGCGGCGAAGTCGATCGACACCAGGTCGCCGTCCTTGATGACGTAATCAAAGGGCAAACCGTGCAGAACGGCGTCGTTGACCGAGGTGCAGATGACCTTGCCGAAGGGCGAGCCACCGAACGAGGGGTGGTAGTCGATGTAGCAGCTCTCGGCGTCTGCATCCTTGATCATCTGGTGCGCGATGCGATCCAGTTCCAAGAGGTTGGTGCCCACTGTTGCGGCGTCACGTACGGCCGTGAGGACGCTGGCCACAAACTTGCCAGCGGGGCGCATTTCCTCGATTTCGGCGGGGGTACGGAGCTCGATCACAGTGACAACCTTTCGACGATTCGCTCCCAGCCTAGGCGATGTTCGCGGAACGCCCAGAACTG
>CAZRHP010000083.1:0-3716 GCA_964599975.1 uncultured Gulosibacter sp. | reverse complement strand
AGGTCGTCGCGGGCCACACCTGATGTGGCGATCGCACGGCCGACCCCGGACTCGTTGCGGTAAATCTTTGCCGTATCGATGTGACGGTACCCGATTTCCAACGCCTCGTGAATCACGGGGATGACGGTGTCGTCATCCAACTTGTATGTCCCCAATCCCAGCTGCGGGATCGAGGTGCCGTCGGACAGTTGAATGCGAGGAACGGTTGTCATGCTCTCAGCCTACGCGGGAATCACGCCTATCATTGGGGAAATGGGACACACAGCGGACTACACGATTCGCTACCCCGACGACCTTCCCGTTTCGGCGGAACGCGACCGGATTATGGCCGCAATTCGCGACAACCCTGTGGTGATTGTTGCGGGCGAAACCGGTTCGGGCAAGACCACACAGTTGCCCAAAATGTGTCTGGAGTTGGGCCGAACCCGCATCGCTCACACGCAGCCCCGACGAATCGCGGCACGAGCGGTGGCCGAGCGCCTGGCCGAGGAACTGCAGGTTCCGCTGGGCGGGACTGTGGGGTACGCCGTGCGATTTACGGACGAGTCGTCGGCTGACACCCGGGTCAAAGTGATGACAGACGGCGTGCTGTTGGCCGCTATCCACCGTGACCCGATGTTGTCTGGCTACGACACGATCATCATCGACGAGGCGCACGAACGCAGCCTGACGATCGACGTCCTGCTGGGTTTTGCGAAACGGTTGACCTCCCAGCGACCCGACCTGCGCGTGATCATCACGTCGGCGACGATTGACCCTGAAAGTTTTGCCCGACATTTTGCGGGTCCGGACGGTGATCCTGCCCCCGTGATTTCGGTCAGCGGCCGCACATATCCCGTCGATGTGCGGTACCGCAGCCTGTCCCCCGATGCGGCCGACCCACATGCCCCCGCCGAAGCTATCGATCAGGTCGAGGGCATTGTGCGCGCGCTGGCCGAATTGCGTTCCGAACCGCCCGGTGATGTGCTGGTGTTCCTCAGCGGCGAGAGCGAGATTCGAGATGCTGCCGACGCCCTGAACGGCCTGAAGGAACGCGGTCTCGAAGTTCTGCCCCTGTACGGCAGGTTGGCCGGGCACGAACAGCACCGGGTGTTCGAGACTCCGCCACCGGGCACGGTCCGCCGCGTCGTTTTGGCCACCAATGTCGCCGAAACTTCGATTACCGTTCCGGGCATCCGTTACGTGATCGATGCGGGTACCGCCCGAATTTCACGGTACTCGCACCGTGCGAAGGTATTGCGCCTTCCCATTGAACCCATCTCACAGGCCTCGGCAATGCAACGTGCCGGCCGTGCAGGCCGCGTGGCCCCCGGTGTTGCGATTCGCTTGTATTCGCAGGAGGATTTCGAGGCGCGCCCACAGTTCACCGACCCCGAGGTGTTGCGCACAAACCTCGCCAGCGTGATTTTGACCATGGTGACGTTGGGCTTGGGTGATGTCGCCCAGTTCCCTTTCCTGACTCCGCCCGATTCTCGTGGAATCAAGGACGGCCTCGACCTGTTGTTCGAGCTGGGAGCCATCACGCGAAGCGGCGACGAGGTTCGCCCCACCCGCATCGGACACCAACTGTCACGGCTGCCGGTGGACCCCCGGTTTGGTCGGATGATTCTGGAATCCCTGAAACAGGGAACAGCCCGCGAGGTGATTGCCATTGTTGCGGGGTTGACAATCATCGACCCTCGCGAGGTCCCCGAAGCGTCACCCCAGAAGGCGCTCGACAAACACGCTCGGTTTATCGATCCGACGAGTGATTTCCTCGGGTTGTTGAAGCTGTGGGATTACTTGACCGAGAACCGTCGAGATTTGTCATCGAGTGCGTTCCGGCGGTTGTGCCGCGACGAATACCTGCACTATTTGCGAGTTCGTGAATGGATGGATTTGAACCGCCAGCTAGTCTCGAGCGTCAAGAGGTTGGGCCACACGGTGCCCGAACACCCTGGCAGCCCCAACCCCGGTGGCGTCCACAGGGCTCTGTTGTCGGGTTTGTTGAGCCGCATCGGTTTGCTCGATGACCAGGCGAAGCCCCAGCGTGGCAAGGACGGCAACCCGCTGAAAAAGCAGACGGCTTCGCGCGAATATGTGGGGGCTCGAGGCGCCCGGTTCGTGGTTGCGAGCCAATCCGCCCTGTGTCACAAGTCACCGACAGCGGTGATGGCCGCCGAATTGACCGAAACTCGCAGGCTGTATGCCCGTTGGGTTGCCGTCATCGACCCGGCGTGGGTGGAACCCTTGGCGGGGCACCTGGTGTCGCGCTCGTATTCGGAGCCGCGGTGGGATTCTCGTCACGGCAGCGCTGTGGCCGACGAGAAGGTCATGTTGTACGGTGTGCCGGTGGTGCCTAAACGCCGGATTCAGTATTCGCGTATCAGCCCGGTCATGGCGCGTGAACTGTTGATCCGGCATGCGCTGGTGGACGGTGATTGGCCGACGAACACTACCGATGCGCTCTATGGGTTTGTGCGGGTCGCCGCCGACACGCGAAACACGGTCGAGGATATCGAGACTCGCACTCGTGGTCGCGATCTGCGGTGGGACGACCAGGTCGCTTTCGAATTTTTCGATGCTCGCATTCCACAGACCGTGACGTCGGTGCGTGAATTTGAGGGATGGTGGCGTGGAGCGCGGAAGTCGAATCCGACCGCGCTCGATCTGACGGTCGACGTGTTTGGTGAGGTGACCGAGGCCGCAGCCGACTCGGCGGAATTCCCGACGGTGTGGCGACAGGGCGACGCGCAGCTGGCCGTCAGTTATGCGTTCAACCCCGGCGCGGCCGATGACGGCATGACCGTTCATGTTCCGTCGGCACTGTACCCCCACCTTGTGTCGGATGGCTTTGACTGGTTGGTTCCCGGTTTGCGGGTTGACCTGGTCACGGCGCTGATCAAGTCGTTGCCGAAACCTATTCGCGTCACCGTGGTTCCGGCCAAGGATTGGGCGGCGAAGCTCGTCGCCGCGATGCCGCTGTCGCCCGAGCATTCGGGTACGTCGATTACCCAATTCTTGGGTGCCGAGATTCGCCGTCAGGCCGGTGTGGTTGTGTCCTCGGCCGATTTCGATTGGGAGAAAGTTCCCGCCCATTTGCGGACTCGGTTTGCCCTGACGGATTCTCGTGGGGTTGTCACGCGATACTCCCGTGATTTCGCCACACTCGAACAGGCTCCCCGTGCAGAGCAGCCGCGGGGCGGCGGCCGCGGCACCGACCGCAACGGGGGTGCGACGCGCGCAACCGACACCTCGGCGGATTCGCAGCGTGGGCGGTCCTCACGTGGAGCGAAACCGACTGTGGCGGTGTCGAACTTCACGGAACAGCACGGGCTCACCCAGTGGCCGGGCGACCTGCCCGACCAAGTCGAAATCTCATACGGCGCTTCCCGCGTTACGGGCTACCCGGGTTTGCGTGACAACGTGCGCGATGTATCGGTGATCGTGTATGGCACCCGCGCCGAACGCGACAGCGCCCACCGAATCGGTGTCGCACGGTTGGTGGCGTTGACCACGAAGAGCCCCGCTGACTATGTGATTGACACGTTGCCGACGTCCGAAAAACTGTCGTTGGCGGCGAGCCCGTATCCTTCGGTGAAGGCCCTCGCGGCCGATGCGCTGCTGATGTTGTGCCGCGACGCCCTGCCGGCAACCCCCGTTCTGACCACCACTGATTTCACCGCGACCTGGGGCCGTGCCAACGACGAAATCATTGACCGGTTAGCCGCAGTGAT
>CAZRHP010000082.1:682-3794 GCA_964599975.1 uncultured Gulosibacter sp. | reverse complement strand
GGATGAGTTTTGTGACTAGTGGCGCTTTGACGAAATCACGCCAGTGTCGAATCCCATGAGGTGCAGTCCGCCGCCAAATCGTGCGTGCTCGATTTTCAGGCAGCGGTCCATGACCACGGTCAGACCCTTTTCTTCGCCGTAATATGCGGCCTCTTCGTTCCAGATTCCCAGCTGAACCCAGATGACGGGCGAACCGACGGCGACAACCTCGTCGATCACCGAGGGAATATCGCTGCCCTTGCGGAAGACATCCACGATGTCGGGAACCTCGGGCAACGACGCGAGGTCGGGGTAGGCGGGCTGGCCGAGGATCTCCTTGGCGTTGGGGTTCACAAAATACACGCGATAGTCGCTGGACTGCTGCAAATACTTACCCACAAAGTACGAGGAGCGCGCCGAGTTGGGCGATGCGCCAACGATGGCAACAGACTTCGCCTTGCGCAGGATTGCGAGGCGTTGCTGGGCGTTAGGGCCGACCCAGGTGCGCTTCGATTTCAGCAGACGCGCCAGTGGCGAGTCTGCGGGAAGGGAACAGGTCAGTCCGTTGGCCAGGTTCACCGTTTCGGTGGTGCTCATGGTTACGCTCCCTTCACTGCGGCATCGAGTGCCTGGTCGAGGTCATAGATGATGTCGTCGGCGTCTTCGATTCCCACCGAGATGCGCACGAGGCCTGCACCGACACCGCCGGCTTCGAGCTGTGCGGCGGTCAGCTGTGCGTGGGTGGTCGACGCGGGGTGGATGACCAGCGTTTTGGCGTCACCGATGTTGGCGAGGTGGCTGGCCAGATTGACGTTTTCGACGACGGCGCGGCCCTTGTTGCGGGCGTCGTCGCTGTCGCTTCCGGCAACGGTGAAACCGAACACGGATCCGGGGCCCTTCGGCAGGTATTTCTGGGCCAGGTCGTAGTGTGCGTGGCCGGGCAGTCCCGCCCAGTTGACGGTCTCGACACGGCTGTCTGCGGCGAGCCATTCGGCGACCTTGCGGGCGTTGTCGACGTGGGCCTGCATGCGGTATCCCAGGGTTTCGACGCCCTGTGCCAGCAGGAATGCCGAGTGGGGTGCCAGTGCGGGGCCGATGTCGCGCAGACCTTCGGCACGAAGGCGGGTCAGGAAAGCGTATTCGCCAAAGTTACCTGCCCAGGTGAGCCCGCCATAGTGTTCGACGGTTTCGTGGAACAGGGGGAACTTGTCGTGGTCGAAGTGGAATCGGCCGGCTTCGGCTACGACACCGCCGAGGGTGGTGCCGTGTCCACCGAGAAACTTGGTGGCCGAGTGGGTGACAATGTCGGCACCCCATTCGATGGGGCGGCAGAGGTACGGGGTCGCGACGGTGGAGTCGACGACGAGGGGGATGTGGTGCGAGTGTGCCAGGTCGGCGAGCGCCTCGAGGTCGGCGACGTTGCCGGACGGGTTGGCGACGGTTTCCACGAACAGGGCTTTGGTTTTGTCGGTGATCGCTGCGGCGTAGTCGTCGATGTTGCTGGTGGACACGAAGGTGGTGTCGACACCGAATCGGCGCAGGGTGACGTCGAGTTGGGTGACGGTTCCGCCATAGAGGTTGCTGCTGGCCACGATGTGGTCTCCGGCTTGGGCCAGTGACGCGAAGACGAGGAACTGTGCGCTGAGCCCGCTCGAGGTGGCGACGGCTCCGAGGGCGCCTTCGAGGCTCGCAATGCGTTCTTCGAATGCGGCGACGGTCGGGTTCGCCAGTCGGGAGTAGATGTTGCCGTACTTTTGCAGGGCAAAGCGGGTGGCTGCGTCATCGGCCGAGTCGAACACATAGGCGCTCGTTTGATAGATGGGCAGGGCGCGTGCGCCGTGCGTGGAGTCGGGTATGTTGCCCGCGTGGATGGCGCGGGTCTGGAATCCGTATTCGCGATCAGACATAGGGTCAAATTTACGCGAAACCGGTGGGTGTTGCCGCATGGTGTGACACAGTACGCAACATTGGGGGCGGCGGTGTTGTTACACCCAGGTGGGGAACCAGTAATGGAGTGCGGCGAACCACAACGGTATGGGGGTGCCCCACCACACGGGGAGGAAGAACAGGCTGATTCCTGTCGCGATTCGGACGAATACGGTGACGACCCGGGGGCGTGTTTGGGCGATCAGTAGGAGCGCTGCGGCGAGGGCGATCATCAGGAATGGTTCCATGAGGACGGTGTAGAACTGGAACACGGTGCGGTTTTGGTATTGCACCCAGGGCAGATATGTTGCTGCGATTCCGACGAGCAACGGCACATAGCGTGTGGTGTGGGTCCGGGCCGTTAGCCAGGCGAGCCATCCGAGCGCGGCCACGCCAGCCCACCACAGTGCGGGGTTGGCGACACTGGTGATGTATTCGGTGCACCCGGTGCCGCAGCTGGTGTCGAAATAGAACGCGGTGGGTCGCACCATGAGTGGCCAGGTCAGGGGGTTCGCCTGGTATCCGTGGGGTGTGTTTTCGGCGAGATGGTAGGCCAATTGGGCGGAGTGGTAGTCACCGAGGGCGGCGAGGCTCGCCCAGGGTTCCGCCAGCCCCGGCGCATTGCTGTCCGCCCAGTGCCGGTTGTATCCACCGGTGGTGACGAACCAGCCGGTCCAGCTGGCCAGATAGGTGAGGGCGGCGGCGGGCAGCAGGTGTAGTGCAGCCAGTGGGGCGTGCCTCAGCGTGCTGGATTTCACCCAAAATTTCACCCCGGCGCGACGCGCATGAACCAGGTCGGCGATGACCACCCACAGTCCTGCGGCGGCGATGACGTACAGTCCGCTCCATTTCACCGCGGTTGCCGCGCCCAACAGGATTCCTGCGGTCAGCAACCATGGTCGCCACAGGATGAGCGGCCCCCACCGACGGCGCGCCTCGGAATGGGCGGAATGTGTGGGGTGCAGGGCGTGGTTGGAGAAATTCTGCAGCCGGCGGTTGGTGTGTGCACGATCCAGCATGACGGCGAGAATTCCACCCAGCACAAAGACGGTGAGGATTTGGTCGAGCAACGCGTTTCGGCTCAGTGTGATGGCGATGCCATCGATGGCGACAAAATATCCGGCGAGCGCCGCAAACGTGTGTGAGCGCAGGATCCGGTGGGCGATCATGATGGTGAGGAGCACGGCGATGATGCCGAAAACTGCGG
>CAZRHP010000082.1:0-672 GCA_964599975.1 uncultured Gulosibacter sp. | reverse complement strand
CCACCGGGTTATCGGGCCCTACCAGCCACATACCTGCGCCGATAATCCATTTTCCGAGCGGCGGGTGTGCCATGAAGTCCGCGGTGGTGGTGTAAGCGGTGACGTCGCCCGATTCGAATGCGGGATTGATCCCGTCAGGCCAGGTGCCTTCGTAGCCAAGGTTCCACAGTGACCAGGCATCTTTGACGTAATAGGTTTCGTCAAAGACCAGCCGGGCGGGGTTGCCGAGTGCGAACAGCCGTGTGAATGCGGCAACGATGATGACGGGGCCGTAGGCGACGAGCGCACCGAGCCACCGCCGGGTGCGCCATGCCGTGTCGGTGTAGTGACGCGCAATTCGGTGCAGGGGCGTGGTGCCGGCCCGGGATGCGTTCTGAACTTCGGTCACCGTTCCACCGTAGTGTCAGTGCGACAATGGGACGGTGATTATTCTTGCCGCCACGCCCATCGGAAACTTGGGCGACGCCTCGCCTCGATTGCGCGAGGCTTTGCAGTCGGCGGACATTATTGCGGCCGAGGACACCCGGACGACAAAACACCTGCTCAGCGCATTGGGTGTGCAGACGAGCGCACAGTTTGTGGCATTGCACGATCACAACGAGGATGCCAAGTCGGCTGAACTGGTCGCGCAGGCAGCGTACTGCACGCTGGTTGTGGTCAGCGATGCGGGCA
>CAZRHP010000081.1:3112-3799 GCA_964599975.1 uncultured Gulosibacter sp. | reverse complement strand
CCGACCCGATTCCCGCGGCGGTTCGCGAGCAGCGCGGTTTGTTGTCGTACCGCGATGCGCTCGACAAGATTCACCGGCCCACCATTCACGAACACTGGCATGCCGCGCGGGATACCCTGCGATATCACGAGGCGTTCATCGTGCAAACGGCGTTGGGCAGGGAACGCATGAAGCTTCGGGCCCTTTCGGCCCATCCTCGAAGCCCGGGAGAGCTGCGACGAATTTTCGATGACGCGTTGCCCTACAGCCTGACCTCCGACCAGCTGACTGTGGGTGACGAAATCGATGTCGATATGTCGGCAGACCACCCCATGAACCGTCTGGTTCAGGGCGAGGTCGGTTCGGGTAAGACGCTTGTGGCGGTGCGCGCAATGCTTACCGCGGTGGAGGATGGCGGCCAGGCCGCGTTGATTGCGCCCACCGAGGTGCTCGCAACGCAGCACGCTCGGTCGATCGAAAGGACACTGGGTAGTCTCGCCGAGCGCATCGGTGTGGTGTTGTTGACGGGAAGCATGGGGGCAGCCGCGAAGCGTAAAGCCCTGTTGGCCATCGCGTCCGGTTCTGCCCGAATTGTGGTGGGAACTCATGCACTTCTGCAAGAAGACATTCAGTTTAAAGAGCTTGGTCTGGTGGTTATCGATGAGCAGCATCGCTTTGGCGTGAGACAGCGAGCTCAATTAATTCAGA
>CAZRHP010000081.1:0-3102 GCA_964599975.1 uncultured Gulosibacter sp. | reverse complement strand
GACTTGGCGCTCGCGGTGATTGATGAACAGCACCGGTTCGGGGTCGAACAGCGTGAGGCATTGAGGCGCAAGGGCACAGCCCCGCATGTGCTGGTGTTGACGGCGACGCCGATTCCGAGGACTATCGCGATGACCGTGTTTGGTGATTTGGACGTGTCGACGATTCGCACGTTGCCCGCGGGTCGTGCCCCGATAGCCAGCCATGCGGTTCCGTTGGCGGACAAACCTGGCTGGTGGAACCGGGTGTGGTCGAGGCTGTCCGAGGAGGTCGATGCGGGCCGACAGGGTTTTGTGGTCTGTTCACAGATTGACGAAACATCGGTCGAGGACAACTCCGAGGCTCTCGAGGACGATCAGTCGCCAGTTACGCCCCGTTCGTCGGTGATGGATATGCTCCCGGTGGTTCGTTCGGCGTTGCCGGGTCGCACGGTCGAGGCAATCCACGGACGTATGCCGGCAGAGGAAAAAGATCGCGTGATGTCGGCGTTTGCGGCGGGAGCGATCGACGTGGTGGTGGCGACAACGGTCATCGAAGTGGGGGTTGATGTCCCCAATGCCTCGACGATGGTAGTTCTCGATGCTGACCGCTTCGGGGTCAGTCAGCTGCACCAGTTGCGGGGGCGTGTGGGCCGTGGTGGTGTCCCCGGAATTGCCCTGTTTGTGACGAACGCCGTGCAGGGCACTGTGGCCCGCGAGCGTGTCGATGCGGTGGCGGCGACGCTCGACGGTTTCGAATTGGCACAGCGCGACTTGGAGCTGCGTCGTGAGGGCGATGTCGTGGGGGAGCGCCAGTCCGGCGGTCGCAGCGGGTTGGTGTTGGTTCGTGTCGCATTCGATGGCGAGCTGATCGATCTGGCGAGGCACGACGTGGACCGGATTCTCGCTGCGGACCCTGAATTGTCGCTGTACCCCGCACTGCGTGATGCACTGGATCGTCGATTGTCGCAACGCGAGCGCGAATTCCTCGCCAAGTCCTAGCCGCGGTCAGTAGTCTGGTGGCATGACCACCCTCGCCGTTGTTCCTGGCTCGTTTGACCCCGTTACCCTGGGGCACCTCGATGTGATTGAGCGTGCGGCGGCAATTTTTGATGAGGTTCATGTTGTGGTCGTCCACAACCCCAGCAAGTCTGCGCTGTTGCCGGCACAGCGTCGTGTAGATCTGATTCGTGAATCGATTGCCGAGGCCGGCATTGAGGGCACAATCGTGGTGACGAACTGGAGCGTCGGTTTGCTCGTTGACTACTGCCAAGAGGTGGGCGCGAAGGTCCTCGTGAAAGGAATCCGATCCGAGGTCGATGTGACCTATGAAACCCCGATGGCCATCGTGAACCGCGACCTGGCGGGGGTTGAGACCGTGTTCCTGCTTCCCAATCCCGCCCACGCCTATGTTTCGAGTTCGCTGGTTCGACAGGTTTCCGCTCTGGGCGGTGACGTTTCGAGCTATGTGCCCGACGCGGTCACGCGGTACCTCGCCGAGGAACCCGCGCACTAGCCTGCGGTCGTGAGCGGGCGGTGTGGTGTCCTCGATTCACCGCTAACATTGCGGTGTGAACTCAACCGAAACGAACCCCTATCTGATCAGTGTCGCTGACGTCAGTCACCGCACCGGCGAAGAGGTTCAGCTGACGCTCGATTTCACTGTACCCGAGCAATTGGGCGAGGGCATGGCAAAGGTTCTGGCGGGTACTCCCATGACGTTTGGGGTGCGCCTGGATGGCCTCCACGATGGCGTTTTGGTGTGGGGAAATGTCGAAACGTCTGCCGCCGCAGAGTGTGTTCGGTGCCTCGACGAGGTCCAAATTCCGGTCCGAGTGGATTTTCAGGAAGTTTTCGCGTATTCTCCTACGGAGGAGTTCGACTATTCGGTTCACGAGAATCACGTGAATTGTGAACCAGTAGTTCGAGATGCGGTGGTCTTGTCTCTGCCGTTCCAACCACTGTGCGACGAGGACTGTCTGGGGCTCGATCCGGAAACGGGCGAGAAACTGACAGAGCCACGCGCTGAACAGGATGCGCCAATCGATCCGCGATGGGCCGCCCTACAAGCACTGAATATCGAGAAAACTGGCGAGTAGTCGCCGAAAACAGAGGACATAACCATGGCAGTTCCCAAGCGCAAGCAGTCGCGTTCCAACACCCGCGCACGCCGTTCGCAGTGGAAGGCTGAAAACGTTCAGCTCGTCAAGTCGGTAGAAAACGGTCAGACCGTTTACCGTCTTCCCCACCGCGCCAACGTCGTAACCGACTCGGCCGGCACCGAACTCTTCCTGGAGTACAAGGGCCGCAAGGTCGCTGACGTCTAAAGAATTCGATGACAGCGCGCCACGGAGTTTCTCCATGGCGCGCTGTGTCATTGGGTGACCATGTCTGCTGATAAGCGTTTTCGTTCCCCGTCGGGTCTGGCGGACCTGCTCGAGGTGAGTCTTCCCGACTCGCTGTTGCAGCCCGCTCTGACCCACCGTTCGTATGCCTACGAACACTCGGTCGAGAACTACGAGCGCATGGAATTTTTGGGCGACGCCGTATTGCAGCAGGTTGTCACCTTGGAACTGTTCCACCGTTTCCCCGAACTGTCCGAGGGAGATCTGGCCAAGCGCCGCGCCGCTCTGGTCAGCACCGTGGCTCTGGCCGAGGTCGCCCGCAGGTTGGACCTCGGGCCTTACATTCGTTTGGGCAATGGTGAGATCGCGACGGGTGGGCATGCCAAGGCATCGATCCTCGCGGACGTCGTCGAGGCCCTCATCGGCGCCACCTATCTGTCTCGCGGCCAAGACGCCGCATCCAAGCTGGTTCTGCACCTTGTGGGCCCGCTGTTCGACGAGGTCGACCGTTTCGGTGCGTCCATGGACCCCAAGACCGCGCTGCAGGAACATGCCGACCGTGCGGGAATGCCTAAGCCGGTGTACACGGTCGAATCGGCCGGTCCGGATCATGCCCGCGTTTTTACCGCGACGGTGTCGTTTGCCGGCGAGGTCGCCGGAGCCGGTGAGGGGTCAAGCAAGAAGGTCGCCGAGGCCGCCGCCGCACTCGTGGCGTGGGAAGCCATCGCCGCGAACGGTCAGTAACCGTGCCCGAGCTGCCCGAGGTTGAGGTTGTCCGTCG
>CAZRHP010000080.1:3403-3814 GCA_964599975.1 uncultured Gulosibacter sp. | reverse complement strand
ATTGGTCAGCCGGGTCACGATGGACTGCTTGACGCTTGTCACATCGGTAACGGTGGCGTTCGGGAACGCGCCCAGTTCGCGTTCGATTGTCGCTGCCGCCACGTCCGGCGGAACGCAGACAATCACAAGTACGGGGTTGTCGCCGTCGCGGGCAGCGCGTCCCGCGCCATACTGCGAGGCCAGCACAACGGCGGTCGGAGAAACGTCGACGAGCGACACATCGACGCCATTTCGGGAAAGAACGAGCCCCAGAGAGGTCCCCAAAAGCCCCGCACCGACGATGCGCACTTCGCCTTGGATTCGACCGTCAGTCACGCTCGCCTCCTGGGGTTTCCTCGCGGCGGGACAACGTGACGATGTTCCGCACCTCCAGATTACTGAGTTCACGGGTCTGGCCAGCCTTGAGGCCAC
>CAZRHP010000080.1:0-3393 GCA_964599975.1 uncultured Gulosibacter sp. | reverse complement strand
CGGAATGCAGTGTGATTTCAATCACCGAGGTTCCGCGCGAGGGGCTGCCCACAATGTGTGCCTTGTCGACGCGGATAAATCCGTCGTCCAGTTCAATGCCGTCCTTCAGCATTCGCAGCGTGCCCGGCGCAACCTCGCCCTGGACTTTGGCCAAATACGTCTTTGCGACCTCGAACGACGGGTGCGCCAGCACATGAGCGGCGTCACCATCGTTTGTCAGGATCAACAGCCCCGAGGTTTCGTAATCCAACCGGCCCACATTGAACAACCGCTCGTCGTAATCGCGCACGAATTCCTGCAAATCGCGTCGCCCGTGCTCGTCCATCATCGACGAGACGACACCGGTGGGCTTGTTCAACATGACATACCGCTTCGACACATCGGTTTGAACGGCAACGCCCTTGACAGTGATGCGGTCGACTTCAGGATCAACCCGGGTTCCGAGCTCGGTCACGACCTTGCCGTTAACCTTCACGAATCCTCGTTCGATGAGAATTTCGCTGGCACGGCGTGACGCCACACCCGCCGCTGCCAGAACCTTCTGCAGTCGCTCAGCTGACATCGTCAAAGCCCTCAGAACCATCGTCGAGCAACGGCGAGATGAGGGGAAGGTCCGAAATCGTGTCGATACCCAGGTGCGTCAGCAGCATGTCCGTCGTGCCATACAAAATTGCGCCCGTTTCGAAATCGGTCCCCGTCTCGGTGATGAGCCCGCGACCGACGAGGGTGCGAATCACCGAATCCACGTTAACCGCACGAATGCTTGACACCTGACTGCGGGACACGGGCTGCTTGTAGGCAATGACCGCAAGGGTTTCCAGCGCTGCCTGAGAAAGCTTGGAGGGGTTTTGCGAATGCACGATGTCACGCACGAGGTCGTCAAAAACTTCGCGGACATAGATGCGCCAGCCGCCACCGACCTCGCGCAGCTCGAACCCGCGCATGGGGCCATCGAGCTCACCGTTGTAGTCGGCCACCAACCCCGCGAGCGCCTCGGAAACTTCGCCCACGGGAACCTCGAGGACGGTCGCCAACGACACGATCCCCTGGGGTTCATCCGCCACCATCAAGATGGCTTCGAGTGCGCGTGCAAGATCACGCTCCATAATCTGCTCCTAGGGTGATGAGGTTCTCGTCTGACCAGTTCGAGGCGGTCCACCGTACGGTGAGCTCGCCCAACGGCTCGAGCTGCTCAAATGCGACAGCGGACTGCCGGTACAGCTCCAAGATGGCCAAGAATCGTGCCACGATGACGCCCTTCTGGTCTGCTCCAGCAATGATCTGCCGGAAAGTTGTTGCTCCAGCGCGCACCAACGACACCACAATCGCGGCCTGTTCGCGCACGCTGACCAACGGAGCGTGAAGGTGGTCCAGCCCCACAACGGGGATTTCCCGAGGCGCGAGTGCGAGCATCGCAATGGTCGCAAAGTCGCCGACCGATGTGGTCCAGACAAGTTCCGGAATCTTTTCGCGGTACTTCTCTTCGAGCCGCACGTTACGGGGATGGCGCCGCGATTCAGCCTCGATTCGCGCGTTGAACCAGACGGAAATGTCCTTGAATGCGCGGTACTGCAATAGCCGGGCGAACAACAGGTCGCGCGCCTCGAGAATGGCAACGTCCTCGGCATCGGCGTACTCGCCCTGCGGCAAAAGCCCCACAATTTTCATGTCGAGGAGCGTCGCGGCAACGACGAGGAATTCACTCGCCGCATCCATTTCGGCGATACCGTCAAGATCCCGCAGATAGGAAATAAATTCGTCGGTGACCGCACTGAGCGACACATCGGTGATGTCCAGCTCGTGCTTCGAAATTAGTCGAAGCAACAGGTCAAACGGGCCGTCGAAATTCGTCAGACTGACCCGGAAACCGTCCTCAGTTTCAGGCAATCTTTCCTCGTGCGATCAGTTCCTTCGCGAGCTCGCGGTAGGCATTGGCCGCGGGGTGCTCGGGAGCGAAGCTGGTGATCGGCGAACCGGCAATGGTCGAGTCGGGGAACTTGACCGTGCGGTGGATAAGAGTGCTGAGCAGTTGGTCCCCTAAGTCCGCATGCAATTTCTCGAGGATTTCCTTCGAGTGCAGCGTGCGAGGGTCATACATGGTGGGGATGATGCCGTCGATCTGGATGATCGGGTTGGTGCGCTGGGTGACCATTTCAATCGTCTCCAGCAGCAGCGCCACACCACGCAGAGCAAAATATTCGCAGGCCAACGGGATCAGGACGCCGTGTGCCGCGGTCAAAGCGTTGACAGTCAGCAAGCCGAGCGAGGGCTGGCAGTCGATAAAAATGACGTCATACTCGGCCACGATGGGGCGCAGCACCGATGCGAGAATGCTCTCTCGGGCAACCTCGCTTACAAGTCGAACCTCTGCGGCCGCCAGGTGAATGTTCGCGGGGATGATGTGGATGCCATCGACCTTGGTGGGCTTGATGACCTGACGAACGTCCTTGACCTTGCCCATCATGAGCTCGTAAATCGTGTCGCCCTCGTGGTTCATCATGCCCAAACCTGCGGTCAGGCCGCCTTGGGGGTCGAAATCGACGACGAGGACCTTGCGACCAAATTCCGCCAAAGCACCGGCGAGCGAGATGGTGGTGGTGGTTTTCCCCACGCCACCCTTTTGGTTGCACATTGCAATGATGCGTGCAGGTCCGTGACCGTTCAACGGGGTGGGTTCGGGAAAATCGCTCATGCCCCAATTCTAGGGGTCGAGCGACCCAGAGTACTCAATCAGTTTGCGGCCAAGGCCCGAGGATGGGCGGTTCGATAAGCCTCGGTCAGGGCATCACGCGTGACCAGCGTGTAAATCTGTGTTGTCGACACCGAGGAGTGTCCCAAAAGTTCCTGAACAACGCGAATATCGGCCCCGCCTCGCAACAAATGTGTCGCACACGAGTGACGAAATGTATGCGGCGAAATGTGTGCAGCCCCCCCGGCTCGCTCTGCTGCGGCACGGATGACGAGAAAAATCATCTGGCGGGATAACGGCCGCCCGCGAGCGCCCAGAAACAGTTCGGCGAATCCCCCCGATCTCGAGGCGAGCATGGGACGGGCACGAACGAGGTACGCCTCCAACGCTGCGCGCGCGTAACTGCCCAGCGGCACAATCCGCTGTTTGTTGCCCTTGCCCGTGACCGTGACAAATTCACGAACACCTTCGTCGAGCACGTCGTCCACGGTCATCGTGACGACCTCGGACACTCGGGCCCCGGTGGAATACAGGAACTCGAGAAGTGCCTTGTCGCGGATCCCAATTTCGGTGTCCGTTTCGATCGAATCGAGGATGGTACCGATCTCGTCCACGGTGAGGGCCTTGGGCAGCCGCGAGGGAATGCTGGGGGTCATCACCGTGCCGGTCGGGTCCGTCGTGATGATTCCGTCGTCCACCAGGAA
>CAZRHP010000079.1:2159-3844 GCA_964599975.1 uncultured Gulosibacter sp. | reverse complement strand
CCGCGTTGCACCGCCGGGCGCGCTTCGATGTCTTTCGCCCAGCGCTGCACGTGGCGCCCGGTGCCGCTTCGGTCGAGGTCGTGTTCTCGCCGCCGCCCGGACAAAAGTATGACGACCGTTATGGCCCGTCGACCGCCCTCGTCGTCAGCAGCACCCCCGCCGATCTGATTCTGTCGGGCGCCGGACGCAGCGTCGAGCTTGTGCGCGATATTGTCCTCAACCCCGAGATCGTCGAGGGCGTTGTGCATATCGCCGCGCGCGGTGCCTCGTGTGATTCCGAGGACGCCGGCATCGAACACGCCACGTGTCACATCCACCAGCAGGATTGGGGTATCCCCGTTCGAATCTCTGAGGGCGGCGAATCCGTGGTGTCGCTGGTGCTGTCCGGCGCGTAACATTTAGTCGCAATCGGGCGACCCCTGTCGGCCGGTGCTAGCGTGTGACCATAATGAATTTCTCGGTCACCTGTTGTTGTCTCTAGTTCCCCGGAACTAGAACTTTCTCGCGCTGTCTGAATACGCGCACCCCACAACAACACACACCGAGTAGTGCCGCAGGAGCGGTACGACACCTGCACCCAGGGATTTTTTGATGAACTTTGCGCACCGCCTCTCTGACACCATCGGCAACACCCCGTTGGTTCGTTTGAATTCTGTGACCGACGGTATTACCGCCACCGTGCTGGCGAAGTTGGAATACATGAATCCCGGTGGTTCCGCCAAGGACCGCATCGCACGACGGATCCTCGAAGACGCCGAAAGCTCCGGTCGACTTCAGCCGGGTGGCACGATTGTCGAGGCCACGTCGGGGAACACGGGTGCGGGCCTTGCGTTGTTCGCTATTGAGCGCGGGTATCGCATGGTGTTTGTGATGCCCGACAAAATGTCGGTAGACAAGCGGTACGCGCTCGAGGCCCTGGGTGCCGTGGTGGTGATTACGCCGACGAATGTGGAGCCCGCCGATCCTCGCTCGTACTATTCTGTGGCTGCCCGGCTGGCCGCTGAAATCCCCGGTGCTTTCATGCCCAACCAGTTCGCGAACCCGATGGGTCCCGCCAGCCATTACGCGACGACGGGCCCGAAATCTGGCAGCAGACGGGCGGTACGGTCACCCACTTCGTGGCTGGTGTGGGGACGGGCGGCACCATTTCCGGCACCGGTCGTTTCCTCGCCGAGGTTTCGGGAGGTGCGGTGACGGTAGTCGGCGCCGACCCCGTGGGCTCCATCTATTCGGGTGGACCCGTGCACGGTTACAAGGTCGAGGGCGTGGGTGAAGATTTCTGGCCCGCCACCTTTGACACCACCGTGCCTGACCGCATTGTGTCGGTCAGCGACCAGGAATCGTTTGATGCGACCCGCAACCTTGCCCGACAGGAGGGCATCCTCGCCGGCGGCTCGTCCGGAATGGCACTGTCGGCTGCGTTGACGGTGGCGCGGGAACTCGATTCCGATGTCGTCGTCGTCGTCCTGCTGCCCGACAGCGGTCGCGGCTACTTGTCCAAAATCTTCAACGACGACTGGATGCGTGACAACGGTTTCACCGTTGACAGAGGCGCGGAAACCCCGACGCTCGAATCCCACGTCTCCCTAATCACCGCAGAACTTTCGCTCTAACCAAAGGACCCGCAATGTATTCGTTCAACACCCGTGCCGTGCACTCCGGCCAGACCCCCGACCAAACGGTGG
>CAZRHP010000079.1:1825-2149 GCA_964599975.1 uncultured Gulosibacter sp. | reverse complement strand
ATTCCGCCATTGCACTTGTCGTCGACGTTCAAACAGGACGGCGTCGGGGGACTGCGCAACGGATACGAGTATTCGCGCAGCGGTAACCCCACCCGCGACAACCTGCACACCAGCCTCGCGGCGCTAGAAAATGGTGTGCGAGCATTCGCGTTCGCCAGCGGTCTTGCCGCCGAGGACACACTGCTGCGCACCCTTGTCTCCGCGGGGGACACGGTGCTGTTGGGTAATGACGCGTACGGGGGCACCTTCCGTCTTATAAATTCGGTTTTTGGTGCGTGGGGTGTGCGCAACGTTGCAGCAAACCTCGGCGATTTGGCCGAAGCC
>CAZRHP010000079.1:0-1815 GCA_964599975.1 uncultured Gulosibacter sp. | reverse complement strand
GTGTGGATCGAAACCCCCTCGAACCCGGTTCTGCGCATCGTCGAAATTGAAGCCGTTGCCGCCATCGCGCACCGACACGGTGCGCTCGTCGTCGTAGACAACACGTTTGCGACCCCCGCACTGCAGCAACCCCTGACCTTGGGCGCCGACGTTGTTGTGCATTCGACCACCAAATATATTGGCGGACACAGTGACGTGGTTGGTGGGGCTCTGATTGTGTCGGATCCGGCGCTCGCCGACCGCATCGCCTTTCTGCATAACGCTGTCGGAGCCGTCGCCGCGCCATTCGACTCGTATCTGACGATTCGCGGAATCAAGACCCTGGGGTTGCGCATGGAACGGCATTCGCACAACGCCCACGCGATTGCCGAACGTCTCGGTGCCCACCCCGCAATCCTCGACGTGCGGTACCCCGGGCTTGCGTCGCACGAGGGTCACGCCGTTGCTGCACGACAGATGTCCGACTTCGGTGGCATGGTGTCGGTGCGTGTTGCCGGTGGCCATGAGGCGGCCCGCGCGGTTGTGGCGCGCACAGAGCTCTTTACCCTCGCCGAGTCGCTGGGTGGCGTCGAATCGCTGATTGAACTTCCGTCCGCGATGACCCACGCCTCGGTTGTGGGCACCGACCTCGCCGTGCCCGACGACCTCATTCGACTGTCAGTTGGCATCGAAAATGTTGAGGATCTGCTGCACGACATTGTGTCGGCACTCGATTCCGTCCACCGTTAACCCCATCGAAAGGCAGTGCAATGAAGACCCTTCCCATCCTCGATTTCTCGTTGCTCGACGGAACGGCCGAAGATGCCGCCACCTTCCGGTCGCAACTTCGGCAGGTCACCCACGATGTCGGTTTCTTTTACCTCACCGGCCATGGAGTCTCTGATGGCGAATTCGCTCGGGCGATCGACACGGCTCAGGCATTTTTCGCCCTCCCAGAATCGGACAAGCTGGCAATCGAGAACTCGTACAGCCCCCATTTCCGCGGGTACACCCGGGTGGGTGGCGAGCTGACGCAGGGCAAAGTCGATTGGCGGGAACAGATCGATATTGGTGCGGAACGGCCGGCCATCCCCGTTGAGCCCGAGACGGAGGATTATTGGGCGCTGCAGGGGCCGAACCTGTGGCCCGAGGCATTGCCGGAATTGCGCGAGTTTGCCGAATCATGGATTGACCGGCTGAACCACATCAGCTTGCGGTTGTTGTCGGCGTGGGCCGAGTCTCTGGGCGCGCGGCCCGACCATTTTGATGCTGCGTTTGCCACAGCACCATCCCCGCTGATGAAGATTGTGCGATACCCGGGGAAGGATTCCGCTCAACCCGTTCAGGGGGTCGGAGCCCACAAGGACTTGGGTGTTCTGACACTGTTGTACGTTCAGGACGG
The DNA here is from genome assembly GCA_964599975.1 of uncultured Gulosibacter sp. GTDB lineage: Bacteria > Actinomycetota > Actinomycetes > Actinomycetales > Microbacteriaceae > MWH-TA3. The sequence goes on along the minus strand of CAZRHP010000079.1, from coordinate 434 downwards.
CAAGGCCGGCCTGCAGGTCGAAAAAGACGGCGAGTGGATCGATGCCCCGCCGCTGCCGGGCGCATTTGTGGTGAACATTGGTGAGATGCTCGAAATCGCGACGAACGGTTATCTGAAGGCAACATCCCACCGCGTTATTGCCCCCAAGGCGGGCGACGAACGAATCTCTATTCCGTTCTTCTACTGCCCTGCGTTGGATGCGGAGATTCCCAGCATTGAACTGCCCGCTGAATTGGCGGCAGAAAGTAACGGCGTAACCCGGGACCCCAGCAACCCGTTGTATCCCGTCTTTGGGCGTAACTGGTTGAAGAGCCGTGTGCGCGCCCACCCGAACGTGGTCGAGGCGCACCACCCGCACCTCGCCATCGCACCGGGATCGGCCTAGGCGACGCGGGGCTGGGGCTCCGGAATACGGCTTCTACAATGGTGTTACA
>CAZRHP010000078.1:1091-3882 GCA_964599975.1 uncultured Gulosibacter sp. | reverse complement strand
GACGCGGTTTGCTTCGGCAGCGATGGATTCCTGAGCCTGCTTCTTGGTGCCGACGAACAGGATCGAGCCACCACGTGCGACAGTTTCCTTGACGAAGTCGTATGCGTTGTCGATGTGAGCCAGCGACTGCTGCAGGTCGATGATGTGAATGCCCGAACGCTCGGTCAGGATGAAGCGCTTTACCTTCGGGTTCCAGCGCTGAGTCTGGTGACCAAAGTGAACGCCAGCGTCGAGCATCTGGCGGATTGTTACAACGGCCATTGCCGTCTCCTTTTCTTGTGGTTTTTCCACGACGGTTGTCGTGAATCCTGGTGCCCCAGTCCACTCCGCCCGGTTTCCGGGACCATCGGAGCGGCCCTGTGAGTGAGCACGCGAAGTCGACCTCTGTCGAGGCCGCTCCTTTCAGTGTATCAGCCCTTATTCACACGGCGAAACCGCGGCCGGGTTATCCCCCAGTTATGGGAACGATGTGATCGGTACGCGACGCCGATGTGAGTCTTGAATACATGGATGCTCGACAGCGCGGAATCATGCTCGCCGCCGCAACTGCCGCGGTGATGATGATGTGGACCAGCGCACCCGTTCGTGCCGCTGACGCACATCGGTGGCCGATTGTCGGCGCCATCCTTCGGGTGTATCAACCACCCGCAACCGAATACGGCGCCGGGCATCGCGGCATCGACGTGGCAGCACGAGTGGGTGACGCCATCGTTTCCCCCATCGAGGGGACCGTCACATTTGCGGGATCAGTAGCCGGTCGCGGGGACATCACCGTCAGCGCACGGGGGTTGCACGTCACCATCGAGCCCGTCACCGCGGTGGTGTCGAAGGGCACACCTGTTTCCGTGGGTCGAACCATCGCGACGGTGTCCGGCTCGGGACACTGTCCCGAAGCTTGTGCGCACGTGGGCGTGAGAATCGACACCCGTTATGCGGATCCGTTCGCAGTTCTCGGTGCGCAGACAGTTGCGGTTATTACAGGGAGCGGGTTGGGCGACAGCGGCGGAGCCGGGCCAGATTAGGCGCGGGGGTGGGCTTGGGCGTGCGCTGATCTCAACCGTTCGCTCGACACATGCGTGTAAATCTGGGTCGTCCCCACACTCGAGTGGCCCAAAATTTCTTGGACCGTGCGCAGGTCCGCGCCGCCATCCAACAGGTGCGTGGCCGCCGTGTGACGCAGAGTGTGGGGGCCATTAGGCCCCGCTCCCGGCAAATCCCCGATAATCCGCGACACCACCGAATACACGGCCCGAGTCGACAACGCGCCTCCGCGAACGCCGAGGAACAAGGCTCGAGGTGATCCATCGCGGGCCAGTGCGGGCCGCGCACACCGCGCGTATTCGCGCAACGCCGCGAGTGCCGGAGCACCGACGGGAACGATGCGCTCCTTGGCGCCCTTGCCCATCACACGAACCGTGCCACTATTCCAATCGAACGATTCCTCGGTCACTGTGACTACCTCGGACACACGCAAGGCAGAGGAATAGAGCAGCTCCCAGATGGCCAGGTCACGCCGCGCAATCGGATCGTCTCCCGCTGCTCGCTGGCCCAAATCGTGAAGCAGAGCATCCATTGCGGACGACGTCACGACTCGAGGAAGATGACGCGGTTTGCGCGGGGCCGAGAGACGGTTCAGCGCGTCGACCTCGACGAGTCCCTGACGGTGACACCAGTGGGTGAAACTTTTCACCGCCGATACTCGGCGCGCAATTGTCGCAGGGGCGTCCCCGCGTTCCGACATTTCCCATAACCATTGCCGTGCATCCTCGAGCGTCACGTCCGCCAGATTCGTGGCCTCGGCCACGCGAAGCGACTGGACGAACAAGTCAAGATCACCGGTGTATGCCCGAATGGTGTGAAGGCTCGCGGAGCGCGCCCCCTGCAATTCCTGCAAGAAGCGCGCTGCCGCGGCATCAATTCGCACTCTGTAAGTGTGCGCCGAAACGGAGTTATGCGCTCGTAGACACGCGGCCCGCGGGACGACGCGGCCACCACATGCGCTCGCCGACAAGGAAGGTAAGCGACGGAACGACCACGGTGCGCACCAGCAAGGTGTCGAGAAGAACACCAACACAGACGATTACACCGATCTGGGTCAGCGTGATCAACGGCAGGACACCCAGCACAGCAAAGACCGCAGCCAACAGGATGCCGGCGCTGGTGATAACACCACCGGTGGCGCCCAGCGCACGGATCATGCCGGTGCGGATTCCCGCCAGAACTCCGTTGTCGAGCTCCTCTGATTCCTCTTTGACACGGGTCATGAGGAACATGTTGTAGTCAATACCCAACGCCACGAGGAACAGGAACGACAGCACATAAACGTTGGAATCCAGTGCAGGGAAACCCCAGATGGTCTGGAACAACACCCAGCTGGCGCCGATGGCGGCGAAGTAGCTTCCCACCACGGTGGCCAACAAGAGCACGGGGGCGACCAGTGCACGCAATACCAGCACCAGCATGATGAACACGATGGCGAGGACAGTGGGGAAGATCAGGTTCTCGTCGGCACTAATCGCCGCCTCGGTGTCGACCACCTGTGCGTCTGTTCCACCAACCCAGGCCTCGCCCGATCCGATTCCGTCAAGGTCGTCACGAACTTCGGTGATGATGGGCTTGATTTCGTCACTTTCCGAGACGTAATCAAAGACCGCAGCAACCTGCGTGTAGCCGCCCGCAGCAGAGCCGGCCTGAACACTGGTGACATCGTCACGGTCATCCAGGTACGCAATCACGTCGTTCACGTCGGCATCCGGCGCAATCACGGTGACGCGCGACGGCGCCCTGCTCC
>CAZRHP010000078.1:0-1081 GCA_964599975.1 uncultured Gulosibacter sp. | reverse complement strand
GACCCCTGGAAGGCCTCGAACTTGTCGGTCAAAACAACCTGTCCGGTCACCGAGTCGGGGGTCGACAGGAACCGTTCGGCCTGGGTCAGGCCGCTCTGGATGGTCAACGCCGGTGCGGCGAGAATCAGGGCAAGCAGCACCGAGGCGACACCCGTGATGACAGGACGACGTGCGATTGCCGCACCCGAGCGAGCCCACAGGGACTGCTTGGTGGCAACCGTGCCACTGCGAGGTACGCGAGGCCAGAAAATCCAGCGAGGGAACACGACCAGAGCGAAAGGCAACGTCACAATTCCCGACACCATCGCAACCGCGATGCCCACGAAACCAGCCAAGCCGAGATTTTGGTTGCTGTCGAGGTTGGCAAACAACAGAGTCGCCATGACCAGCAGTACTGTTCCACCCGAGGCGAGGATTGCGGGAGTTACCCCGCGCACAGCCTTGGCCATTGCGTCGCCACGCGAATCAAACTTCATGAGCTCCTCGCGATAACGCGAAATCAAGAGCAGTGCGTAGTTCGTGCCAGCACCGAACACCAGCACGGACAAGATTCCCGTGGTCGATGCATCGAGCGGCTGGTCGATCTGCTCGGCGATGAACTTGGCCATCTGACCGGCAAGGGCGTCTGCCGCACCAACAACCGCGAGAGGAATGATCCACAGGATGGGCGAGCGGTAGGTGACGAGCAGCAGGACGACGACCACCGATGCGGTTACCGCCAACAGGGTGAAGTCTGCGCCAGCAAAGACGTTTGAAATGTCAACGATGAAGCCTTCGGGACCAGACAACAGCACCTGCAATCCGTCGACATTCTGTCCCGCAAGTTCCCGGATGTCTTCGTAACGAACCTTCTTCTCGCCCACCTCGGACAGTTTTTCGATGGGGAAAATTCCGACGGCTGCGGTGCCGTCTTCGGATACCTGTGCGGGCATGGGCATCGGGATTGCGGTGAATTCTTCACGGATGTCGCTGAGGTTCGAGTTAATCTGCTCGAGCTGATCGGTGGTGATGTCGGTTTCCGAGTTGTAGACAACCCAAATCGATGTGCCCTCGCTCTCGGGGAAGGCCGAAACAATTCGCG
>CAZRHP010000077.1:0-3919 GCA_964599975.1 uncultured Gulosibacter sp. | reverse complement strand
GTGGGGCACCACTCCCCCGACTGGGAACTTGAACCGTTGAGGTTCATCGGCGCAAACATGGGATTAATCGGCATGACAGCGGCAGACGCTGAGGAAAACGCTACGGGTAGCCCCTCGATTATCGCCAAGCTGCTTGCACCGTTGACAGGCCACTAACGCGTAGCCTTACAGGGTGAGAAAGTTCCTCGTGCCCGGTTTGGGCCGCAGCGTCGGTGTGGCGATTGCCGCCCTCGCAATTGGAACACAAATTGTGGTGTTAGTCGCTGGTTCGCTTGCCGTTGTTTTTCGGGACGATGTTCGCGACTGGCTGACTGTCGGCAAATCGGTGCCCACCGCAACAATCGACGGTTACGTCTCTGACGCGGGAATGTCCGCCGCGGGACGGTTCTACTTGTACGTCGCACACCCCACACTGCATACTGCAGAGACCTTTGACGAATCGTGTCCAATCCGCGAGAAAGGCATCGCCGTATTGGGCTGCTATGACCCGAACACGGACACGATTCACCTGCTGGACATCACCGACGACACCGTGACAACGCTGGAGCCGGTCGTCGCCGCACACGAAATGCTGCACGCCGTCTGGGCGCGATTTGATGACGGCGAACGTGATGCCGTCGGCGCACTCGTCAACGCAGCCTTTGACGCACTGCCAGAGGGGTCCCTCACCGAACGACTGACCCCGTATCGCAGTGCGTCTCCACAGGCTCGCGTGAATGAACTCTTTGCCATTCTCGGCACCGAGGTCTCGGAGCTTCCCAACGAATTAGAGGCCATCTACGAACGCTATTTCGATCGGCGCAACTCCGTTGTGGAACTCGCGGATCGCGCCACCGCAGTCTTCGCATCCATCACGTCGGAAATTTCGGACACCGTTGCGGCCATCCAGTCATCGGAAGCCGTTTTGGCGAAACGTTTGGCGAAATACACGAAGCTGCGGACGGAACTGGACGAGGACGTCGCCGCCTTCAACGCCCAAGCAGACACGCCAGGGGCCTTCCCCTCGAGCTCTGAATTTTCTGCCGCTAGGGCCGCGTTGACCGAACGTTCGAGAATTTTGACCAAGATGCGCGACAAATATAACGAACTCGTATCCGTCCACAATGACCTCATTGCACGCTTGTCCGTGCTCAACGCACAAGCCTTAGCCCTGAATGAGGCGCTGGGCATTGATGCCGCCGAGTACGCTCCCGTCGAAGTTTCCCCAGCGACATAAATTCCCTCGTTATCCGCAGACCACAATTGTGCCTCGACACCTTGCGGCAAACCTCGGTACCCTCAAGACATGACAACATACGATTCGATCATTCGCTTGGACAGCCCCATCGGGCGTATTGAAGTCACGGCCCGTGATGGCCACATCATCGGACTGGACATCGAACGTGATGGAGGTCTTCCCCATGACAACGAGGCCGAAAATTCGTCGCCCGTTCTCGCAGTGGCCGCACAACAGTTGCAGGAATACTTCCGAGGTGAACGACAAGCATTTGACCTGCCATTATCTCTGAGCGGTACCCCGTTCCAATCGTCGGTGTGGTCCGAGCTAAACAGCATCCCCTATGGCGCTGTGCGCTCCTATGGCGAGGTTGGTGCCGCCACAGGTCGAAAGACTGCGGGTCGCGCTGTCGGCGGCGCTGTCGGCGCAAATCCTATTCCCATCATCGTTCCCTGCCACCGTGTGCTTGCCAGCGATGGCAGAATCACAGGGTACTCCGGTGGGAACGGCATCCCCACAAAGGTGTGGCTGCTGGATCTCGAAGGAATCCCCCACCGATGACCTCGGTGGTCGTCGGGGCCGACGGGCTCGCGCGCTGTGCGTGGAGCGGTACGGATCCCCTGTACCAGGAATACCACGACACCGAATGGGGCGTCCCGGTTCACGGCGATCGGGAAATGTTTGAACGCATCAGCCTCGAAGCCTTCCAGTCGGGTCTTTCCTGGATCACCATTCTTAAACGCAGGGACGGATTTCGTCGCGCATTTGCCGAATTCGACCCTGAAGCTATCAGCGCGTTTACCGACGTGGACCGTGAACGGCTCATGGCCGACACCGGCATCATTCGAAACCGCGCAAAAATCGATGCCACGATAAGGAATGCAACGGTAACCGCAGCATTAATGCGCGAATCCCCTGGCGCACTCACAGAACTCATCTGGAGCATGGCACCCACCAACCGCCTGGGCCCACCCGCTCAACTGTCCGACGTTCCCGCCATCACACCGGAATCACGCGCCCTCGCCGCTGCATTGAAAAAGCTCGGCTTTGCATTCGTCGGGCCGACCACGGCGTATGCACACATGCAAGCCGTCGGCGTCGTCAATGACCATGTGGCGGACTGCCACCGCGCCCACCACTAAAGAGCACCCGGAACTGCCTAAACGGCGAGAACTACTGAGTCGCCGCGCAGGGACAGATCCAACCCGTGCGAAGCACCCCACGACACGAAATCATCGGCAGAAGTGATGTCTGGCATCGTACTCACCAAGTCACGCACCAACTCGCCCTTGTGTTTCTTATTGAAATGGTTCAGCGCGGCTCCCCCATCCTTGGTCACAACCTCCAGATAGGACGACGGAATCGACGCGGGAATGGGACCCAGTTCGCGATACCCGCCGCTGCGCGCATCCAAAATCCACCGACTTCCGGCGCTCTCCAAAATTTCCGACACAGCGGACGCCCACCGTGCCGTCATCGACAGGCCACCGAGACGAGTGCTGGCTGACAGTCGATATGCGGGAATGGAATCCCCAGCACGAATAAGGCCCCACAAGCTCGATTGAACGGCAACATGCTCGTTCACCCACGACCACTGGTCGACCGACCAATCGGCGGCGCCCGTCTCGGCATACAGGACACCCGTGTAGCGCTTGAGGGCCGGCAACAGCACTCCTGTATCCAATGAGAGATTGTGTTCCACCTCGGACACCGACTTGGGACCCAACTTCAACATGCGGGCTGCAGCAGACGGATCAGTCCTCGAAATGTGGGCCAGAGCATCCGCCGCCTCGTGGCGAATCGGATCGAGTTGGGGAAAAGATAAGGCGGGGTAACCGGTTCTACCCGGTACCCCGCCCTGAACCTTAGTTTCCGAAGGTGGAAGCAGCAGAAGCACTATTCGGCCAATGCCGCCTGGCGTGCGACAACCATCACGGTGTTGTGCTCGACCGACAGGAAGCCGCCCTCAGCATTGGCGACGATAATGCCATCGTCAGCCGTGTGAATGCGAACCTCGCCTGCGGCAGCCAACACACCGAGGAAGGGCTCATGACCGGGCAGAACACCCAGTTCACCCTCGCTGGTGCGAGCGACAACCATGTTGGCTTCGCCGGCCCAGACCTCACGGTCCGAGGCGACGACGCGAACAGTCAGAACAGCCATGTTTAGCCGTTTTCCTTCTGAATCTGAGCCCACTTCTCTTCCACATCCGAGATGGCGCCAACGTTGAAGAACGCCTGCTCTGCAACGTGGTCGAACTCACCCTTGGCAATTGCGTCGAACGACTCGATGGTGTCCTTGAGGGGCACGGTCGAACCTTCAACACCGGTAAACTTCTTCGCCATATAGGTGTTCTGCGACAGGAACTGCTGGATACGACGCGCACGCGAAACGGTAATGCGGTCTTCCTCGCTCAGTTCGTCGACACCGAGGATGGCGATGATTTCCTGAAGTTCCTTGTTCTTCTGCAGGATCGCCTTGACGGTGGTTGCAACACGGTAGTGGTCGGTGCCGATGTAACGAGGGTCGAGGATACGGCTCGTCGAGGTCAGCGGGTCCACTGCGGGGTACAGACCCTTCGACGCGATTTCACGGCTGAGTTCCGTGGTGGCGTCGAGGTGGGCAAAGGTGGTCGCGGGTGCGGGGTCGGTGTAGTCATCGGCGGGCACATAGATGGCCTGCAGCGACGTAATCGAGTGACCG
>CAZRHP010000076.1:0-3928 GCA_964599975.1 uncultured Gulosibacter sp. | reverse complement strand
CTTCACGAGAAATTTGTGCAAACGAGGCCGCATGGCGTTCCTGCAGTTTGTGGGCAGCCCGGTGAATTTCGGCGAGCACCTCGTGGGGTCCGCGGCCAATGTTGGTCGGTACCGCGATTCCGGTCTCGATGCGACGCTTCAGGCCTGCCACACGAACCATGAAAAATTCGTCGAGGTTGCCCGCAAAAATGGCGAAATAGTTCAGTCGTTCCAGCAACGGAATGCGCGTATCTTCGGCTAATTCCAGGACTCGGCGGTTAAATGCGAGCCACGAGGCTTCACGGTCCAGAAAGCGGTTCGCGGGAAGGCTGTCATCGTGCCGAACCGGCGCGCTCTCGAAATCGTCGGCAAGGTCGCTATCGACGGAACCCGACAGCGCTGTTCCCGTTGTTTCCACTTCTAGTCATCTCCTCGTGAACTCCCAGGAGCGAAACGATACCCTACGTTTCTGACCGTTCCGATAACGGATTCATGGTCACCCAACTTGGCGCGCAGGCGACGAACGTGGACGTCGACGGTGCGTGTTCCACCGAAGTAGTCGTAGCCCCACACCTCGCTCAACAACTGTTCGCGAGTGAACACACGCGAGGGGTTGGCGACGAGGAAGCGCAGCAGTTCGAATTCCTTGAACGTGAGGTCAAGTGCGCGGCCGCCCACAGCCGCTTGGAAGCTGTGTTCGTCGATGCTGACGCCCGAGTGGCTGAGCCCGGTCGCCGACTGTGGGGCGTTGGACGTGACGGCGAGGCGGATGCGCGCATCGATTTCGGCGAGCGATGACGTGGTCAGTAGGAAGTCGCTGATGCCCCACGAGGCGTCGATTACGGCGAGTGAGCTCTCGGTCAATGCCAGCAGCACGGGGACGGGAAGTTTCGCGGTGTTCAGCAGGCTGGCCATGTTTTTGGCGGCGACGAGGTCACGAACGCCATCCACGATCACGAGGTCACACGTGGTGTAGTCGGCCAGCGACTGCGGTGTCATCGGGGCGACGACAATCTGGTGGGGCAAGAGGCCCAACGTGGGAAGCGGCGAATCCGACGCGCTCGTGAGGATAACGATCGATGTCATTAAACCTCCGTCCCCTGCATTTCTAGTCTAGAGCCGTTTAGAGTGGTCGTATGCCCCGTCGTTTTGCTACCGCCGTCCCCGTGTGGATTGTGGCGTTGATCGGTTCCGTCGGGGCTTTTGTGGTCAACGAGGCGCAGCCGTGGCCTGCCACACTGTCGATTGTCTTGGGCGCTTGCCTGATTTTGACGTTCGGAATCCAGCTGGCCCTGCAGCGCAAAAAGGGGCTTGTGAACCGGATGGCTTTCACGACGACGGGTGTGCTCATCATCGTCGGGGTGGCCATGATTACCGCGGTGTTGGTTCACGGTGTCACGATTCTGGACTGGTCGTGGGAAGGCGTAGGCTAAAGACATGGTTTTGGCTGTCGAAATTTTCTTCCTGGTCCTGCTGGGCCTCGCATTTGTTGCTATCGGCTCGTTGTCGGCACTGGTGCTCGTTCGCCTGTTCCGCGGTCAGCGCTAACGGTGTCGAACCCGCTCGTCGATCAGCGGGCGTTCGCGGAGGGCTCCGCGCTCTGTGTGGTTCCTGCCGCAGTGTTGCGGGTAACGGGGTCCGACCGTCTCATGCTGCTCGACAATTTGTTGTCGCAGCGTGTGCGTCACCTCGTGCCGGGGGAATCCCGTGAAGCGTTGTCGTTGACACCCGAGGGTCGCGTCCACCGTGTGTTCCATGTCGTCGAGGATTCAGAGTCGACGCTGTTGATTGCTCCGGGTTCCGTTGCCTCAGATGTGATCGCGTGGTTGGACGCCCGCATCTTCATGGAGGATGTGGCCGTCGCTGAGGTTCCCGATGTGGCCGTGGTGATGGGTCGCAGTTCGCTCGCCCCCGCATCCGCTCGTGCCACGTGGGTCGACCCGTGGTCGCAGGTTCAACCGGGTGGCCACCAGTACGCCGAAAATTCCGAGGCGCGCGAATGGGATTACCGCGAATGGGTGATCCCCGCCGACGCACTCGATTCGCTGCCCGTGGTGCCCGCCTCGACCGTCGATGCTCTGCGGGTCATCGCGGGACGGCCGGCGCTCGCCGATGTTGATGCGACGACTTTGCCGCACGAGTTCGACTGGATGCGGTCGGCGGTGCACCTGAACAAGGGCTGCTATCCCGGACAGGAAACAGTGGCCAAGGTCCACAACGTGGGGCACCCGCCTCGTCGCGTGGTCCGATTGCACCTTGATGGCAGCGACTCCGTGTTTGTGGCCGCCGGTGACGACGTATTCGTCGATGGTCAGGTTGTGGGCAGAATCACTACCGCTGGCGTCCACTTCGAAGAAGGCCCCGTCGCGCTCGCGCTCGTAAAACGCACCACCCCTGTTGATGCTTCTGTCACGGTCGAACACGACGGAATCGCTGTGGCCGCGACCTGCGAAGTAATTGTTCCGCCCACCGCCGGCGCTATTGCTGGGGTGACACGGCTTCCCACGTTACGGTGATGTCGCCCAGTCGGTGACGGATCGCGTTGTCGAGCACCGGCCAGCCGCCCTCTTTCATCATCCGTGCGGTGGCGACCCATCGTTGGATGGGGGAGTACACCGCCAGGGGCGCATTAATCGCCCAGTATCGGTCGAGGTCCACAAAGAATGCGTGAATTCGTTCGCCCGGGACGTTGCGGTGAATCAGGGCTTTGATGAGTCGCTCGGCGGCGATGGACGGCACCTCGAGTTCTTCGAGTCGCAGTGACACGGTGAACGTTTCGGGTCCTTCGGTGCCCAGGGAAACCCAGGTCGAGACTCGGCCGATTTCGTCACAGGTTCCGTCGATCAGGATTCCGCCGGGAGCGAGGCGGGATCGCAACTGATCCCAGATCGCTGCGACCTCGGGTTCGTCGTACTGGCGCAGCACGTTGAACGCCCGAATGACATCGGCCTGCTGCTTTCCGGGCAGGGGTACCTCGAACCCTCCGCGGTGAAAGCTGACGCCGTCCCGCGCGAACGGCACCGCAGCCTGTACTCGCTCGGGGTCAATTTCAATGCCGACGACCGTCGTTCCCGCGTTGACGCTGGACAGTCGGTCGAACAATTCCAGGGCAGTCCATGGTGCCGCGCCGTATCCGAGGTCGACGACCGTGGGGTTGGTCATCGCGAGGAAGCGTTTGTGTCGCGCCAGCCAACGGTCCATGCGGCGCAACCGGTTCGTTCCCGTGGTTCCGCGCGTGATTCGTCCGACAGCCATGGCTCCATTCTTCCGTCTGTAGGCTAGGTGCATGACATATACGCTGATTCTCCTCCGCCACGGAAACTCAGAATGGAACCAGAAAAACCTCTTCACCGGTTGGGTCGATGTTCGACTCAGCGAACAGGGTGTGACCGAGGCCAAGCGCGCTGGTGAACTTCTGTCCGAGAGCGGCCTCAAGCCCGAAGTTTTGTACACCAGCATGTTGACCCGTGCGATTCAGACCGCGAACTATGCGCTCGAAGTGGCCGACCGTTTGTGGATCCCCGTGAAGCGTTCGTGGCGTCTGAACGAACGCCACTATGGCGCTCTGCAGGGCATGGACAAGGCGCAGACCCTCGAAGAGTTCGGCCCCGAGCAGTTCCAGCTGTGGCGCCGTTCCTTTGATGTTCCCCCGCCCGAGCTGTCGGATGACTCGGAATTCTCGCAGGCCCACGACGAGCGTTACGCCGACCTGGGCGACGACCTGCCCCGCACTGAATCGCTGAAGCTCGTCATCGACCGCATGCTGCCCTACTGGCACAGCGACATCACGCGCGACCTCGCCGCCGTGACCAAGACCATCCCCGGCCTGCAGAAGGCCTTTACCGCCGCCGACACCGCGCTCAAGGCCGCGGAGGCCAGGCTCGCGCCGATCCAGGAGCAGCTCAGGCCCTTCCGCGCCGCCGAGGCCGAGAAGGTGGCCGCGCTCGCC
>CAZRHP010000075.1:3841-4050 GCA_964599975.1 uncultured Gulosibacter sp. | reverse complement strand
CTCGCTCGCGAAAAGGGTTTGCCCGCCATCGTCGGCGCGAAGTCAGCCGAAGTCCTTGTTGACGGAGACCTGGTTCTCGTCGACGCCGCGTCAGGCGAAGTTATTTTGCACCCTTCCGCCGTCCGTATTCAGGCTGGTTTGGCCGAGGCCGAGGCCCGCAAGGCAGCACGCGACAGGCTGCGTGCGGAACAGGCGAGCAAACAGGAGGT
>CAZRHP010000075.1:0-3831 GCA_964599975.1 uncultured Gulosibacter sp. | reverse complement strand
CCGCAAGGCAGCCCGCGACAGTGCGGCCGGCCCCGGACGCATGGCCGACGGCCACGAGGTTCAGTTGCTCGCCAACGTGGGCTCTGCCTCATCGGCCACCGCCGCTGTCGCCGCCGACGCCGAGGGTGTTGGATTGTTCCGTACCGAGTTCCTGTTCCTTGACAGTGACAAGGCCCCGACGGTGGACGAACAGGCGGAACAGTACGAATCTGTTTTCGTTCAGTTCCCCGGCAAGAAGGTCGTTGTTCGCGTCCTGGACGCCGGTGCCGACAAGCCGCTGTCGTTCCTCACCGATCAGGGCGAGGAAAACCCCGCTCTGGGGCGGCGTGGCATTCGCGCACTGTTTGCTCACGAGCAGATTCTGCGCGACCAGCTGACCGCAATCGCCCGCGCTTCATCGCGGACCCAGGCACACGTGTGGGTGATGGCTCCGATGATCGCCAACGCCGAGGAAAACGCCAAGTTTGTCGCCCTGTGTGCCGAACTCGGCATCTCGGTTGCGGGTGCCATGATCGAGGTTCCGTCCGCTGCTCTGCTGGCGAACCACATTCTGGAGGATGCGGCATTTGTCTCGATCGGAACCAACGACCTGACGCAGTACACCGTTGCCGCTGACCGTCTGCTGGGAACCGTTGCCGACCTGCAGGATGCATGGAACCCCGCTGTTCTCAAGCTGATCCACGAAGTGGGTCTGGCGGGACAGTCGACGGGTAAGCCCGTGGGAGTCTGCGGCGAGGCCGCCGCGGACCCACAGCTGGCCGTCGTACTGATCGGTCTGGGTGTTACCTCGCTGTCGATGTCACCCGTGGCATTGGGCGATGTTCGCGCCGAGCTGGGGCGTTACACCCTCGCAGAGGCCAGGGACATTGCTCAGCGCGTGCTGCGGACCCGAAACGCCAAGGACGCCCGCGCGGCTGCAGCATCCCGATAGTCTGACGATATGAATCGTCTGGCACTGGGGGCACTGGTCCTGTCCTGCCTGATGTGGGGTACCACCGGTACCGTTGCCGCATTCATGACGCCCGACGTCTCGCCGTTGGCAGTGGGTGCGTTCACCATGGGTGTGGGTGGGCTGTTGTTGGGCCTGTTCACGCTTCGTCACGTTGTGGCCGTGTGGACGCTGTCCGGCGCTCGTCGCTGGATTCTCCTTGGTGGACTTGGGGTTCTCGTGTACCCCCTGAGCTTCTATGTCGGCATGGACCTCGTCGGTGTCGCCGTCGGTAACGCGATTGCCCTGGGTTCAGGACCGCTGTTTGCCGCCGCGATGGAATGGATGTTGACCCGTCAACGTCCCTCGTCGCGGTGGTTTGTGTCGCTGGCGCTCGCCGTGGTCGGCCTGGTACTCATTTCTGCGGCAAAGGATGACGGCTCCGCGCTGAACTTATGGGGCATTCTCGTGTCGTTGCTCGCCGGTCTGGCCTATGCCACGTACACGGTTGCTGGTGGTCGACTGATCGCGCTGGGTGCCACCGCTCGGGGGTCGATGGGGGCCGTGTTCAGCGCCGGATCGATTCCGCTGCTGGGTGTGCTGGTTTTCCTCGTCGCACCGATTGTGGCGGACCCCGCGAACCTTGCCCGTGCCGCGTACCTCGCGTTGGGGCCCACAGTTCTGGGGTACCTGCTGTTCGGATATGCCTTGATCAAGCTGGCCGCGCGCGACGTGACGGTCATCACATTGCTCGAACCCGTGGCCACCGTGGTGATTGCCGTCGCGATCTTGCACGAGACCCTGCCTGTGAGCGGCTGGATCGGTGTGGTAACGCTGATCGGTGGAGTCGCCATCGTGTCACTCGGCTATTCCGCCACGCCCCGGAACTCGGCGGATTAGCGCCCATTTCGCCCTATAGTTGAGGGCATGGAACAGGAATTCGACGACGATGTGACGCTCCGTCCCGGGGCTCGTCGTTCGACCTATGTTCCTCCTGCGGTGGAATCCGATTACATGCCCCGACTGCCCGAACCCACGCTGGGATTCGAGTCCACGATGGCCTCGTCCACCCCAGAGCCGGTCCACACCGTCGCACACGCTTCTTCTGGTGAACCCGCCGCTCCCGTTGAACCCGTTGCACCTCAGCCTCCGCTCGTTGCCCCGCAGCGCCAGTCGTTGACCGATGTGGCGTTGACCGACCTGCTCAGCGATCACTCGGGAATTCCGCTGGACCAACGCATCGTCGTGCTGGAAACGCAGATGCGGAAACGCGATATTGATGTTGCCGCCTATGCCGAATTCGTCGATGCGGTGCATTCCGTCGGCACACAGGACGCATTCGAGATGTACGCCAAGGTTCGCGCCGAGTTCCGCGACATCATCGCCAGTTCCGAGGACGCGCCGACGCTGACCACCGCCGAGCTGAACATTCAACTGCAGAGCAAGGTTTTGTCGGGCGCACAGGTGGAGGCCGATCAGGCCGTGCTGTCGTCGATTCCCAGCCTGGGGGACGACCCGCACCCCTGGAGCCTCGGTCTCGATCATGCCGTACCCGACCCCGAACACCACGCCAAGGTCGGCCCCAGTCGACTCGCGGCGATTGCCATCGGTTTGGGTGCGATTGCGGCACCCCTCGCCGTTGCGGGCGGGGCCTTCCTGACCGGCGCCGTGGGCGAGGAACTGTTTGCGGGCCTCGGATTGTTGCTCGCACTAGTCGTCATCCTGCCATTTTCCAGCCGGCTCTCGCGACTGTCGGCCAGCGGCACCATTCCGTTTGAAACCGTGGTGTCGTGGACTTTTGGCACGAAAATTGCCCCTTTTGCCACCGTGGTGGCCAGTGCCGCAGCGCTGATCGGTGTTGTGCTTCTCGTTCGTGCGGGCAGCGCCCCCTACGCCACTGCGGCAGTAGATTCGGGACTGTTCACCACGGAATTCGGGGCATGGCTGCCCGCGCTGGCTATCGCGACGGTCCTGGTGGTGGGAACCGCTGCGGCCGTCGCACCCCGCCGAATTTCACGAGTCGTCGTGGTCTCGCTCAGCGGATACGCCGTGACGGCAACGTTGTCCATGTTTGTTCTTGGTGTTCTGCGATTGGCGAGCGAGCCTCAAAAGGCCACCGATGTGTTGGCCGTACTCGACCTGATCCCCGCAGCTATGGGTGCTGCGGCTGTGTCTCTGGTCATGTCGACCGCATTCATCGGCCCCTCGATTTCCGCGCTGTCCCACCGCAACGGGGAAAAGGGTGCAATCACGGGGCTGGCCATCGGCAGCTCGCTGGGTTTGGTCACCTCGGTCCTCCTCATGCTCTCGCTGTCGATGTCACCCACGCTGCTCGCGGTGTCGGGCAACCCCGCACTGTTGTTCGGAAACGTGTGGGGGACCGAAATTCCCATCGCACTGTCCGGACTGATCGTCTTGTCGCCCCTGGTTCTTGTCGTCGTGTTGGTCGTTCGATCCGTCGCCGAATCCCGCGTTGCCGCGACAACATCCACCGTGTCGCGCCGCACCATTGTCGTGACGGCGGTCGCGGTCACCGTGATTGCCGCATTCCTGTTGGTGCCCGAAGTCACCACCCATTTCCGTCCACGGCCCTGGCTGGATAGCGCTTGGACAGTTGCCGGTGTGGGAATCGCCTCGATGCTCGGCGCGATCGGTGTCGAATCGTTCATCCGTCGACGCATCCCCATGCGCGCCTCGAATTTCCGCATCATGCCGATCGTTGGCGTTGTCCTCGGCTCCGTTGCGGGTATCGCGCTGACGTCCTTCGCGGCATTCGGCGACACCAGCGCAATCGAGGTCCTGGCCGCGGACCTGGGGTACCAGATTCATGCGCTGCCCAGCCTTGCTCCGGTCATCGCCCTTGCCATTTCCGCACTCGTCACGGTCACCGCCGCAGCCACGGT
>CAZRHP010000074.1:0-4062 GCA_964599975.1 uncultured Gulosibacter sp. | reverse complement strand
CTCGGTTACTCGCACCCCATTGCGATCGATCCTCCCGCAGGAATCACCCTGACCGTCGA
The DNA here is from genome assembly GCA_964599975.1 of uncultured Gulosibacter sp. GTDB lineage: Bacteria > Actinomycetota > Actinomycetes > Actinomycetales > Microbacteriaceae > MWH-TA3. The sequence goes on along the minus strand of CAZRHP010000074.1, from coordinate 4,003 downwards.
AGGCAACAACAAGGTCATCGTCAGCGGCATCTCGAAGCAGGCTGTCGGTGAGGTTGCTGCCAACCTCCGCAAGCTGCGCAAGCCTGAGCCTTACAAGGGCAAGGGTGTTCGTTACGCCGGCGAAGTTGTCCGCCGCAAGGCCGGAAAGGCTGGTAAGTAATCATGGCTGTAAAGTCAAAGTCCGTTTCGCGCGCACGTCGCCACTTCCGTCTTCGCAAGAAGATCAGCGGAACCCCGGCACGTCCCCGCCTCGTTGTAACCCGTTCGGCACGTCACCTCTTCGTGCAGATCGTCGACGACACCCAGGGTCACACCCTGGCTTCGGCCTCGACCATGGAAGCAGACTTCCGTGCATCGACCGAGGACAAGTCGGCCAAGGCCCGCAAGATTGGTGAACTCGTTGGTGAGCGCGCCAAGAAGGCTGGCATCACTGCTGTTGTCTTCGACCGTGGCGGTAACCGCTACGCCGGCCGCGTTGCAGCCGTTGCTGAAGGCGCACGAGAGGCAGGGCTGACACTGTGAGCGAAAACACTAAGGAGCAAGCTGTGGCTGCTGAGGAAACTGTGGCACCCGAGGCCGAAGAAACCGCTTCGCGCGGTGGACGCGGTGGCCGTGACAACCGCGGTGGCGGACGTGGCGGTCGTGACCGCGCTCCCCGCGAGGTTGAGAAGAGCCCCTTCGTAGAGAAGGTCGTCGCCATCAACCGTGTATCGAAGGTAGTCAAGGGTGGTCGTCGCTTTGCGTTCACCGCTCTGGTTGTCGTCGGTGACGGTAACGGTATGGTCGGCGTTGGCTACGGCAAGGCTCGTGAGGTTCCCCTCGCGATCTCGAAGGGTGTCGAGGAAGCAAAGAAGAACTTCTTCCGCGTTCCCCGCTCGGGCGCAACCATCCCTCACCCCGTTCAGGGTGAGGCCGCAGCTGGCGTCGTTCTGCTTCGCCCCGCTGCTGCCGGTACCGGTGTTATCGCCGGTGGTCCCGTTCGCGCCGTACTCGAGGCTGCTGGTGTCCACGACATCCTCAGCAAGTCGCTCGGTTCGTCGAACACCATCAACATTGTTCACGCCACCGTTGCTGCACTGAAGATGCTCGAAGAGCCTCGCGCAGTTGCCGCTCGTCGTGGTCTGAGCTTCGAGGAAGTTGCCCCCGCTCGCCTGGTGCGCGCAGAGGCTGACGCGAAGGCAGGTGCGTAATGGCTCAGCTCAAGGTCACCCAGATCAAGTCCGTCATCAGCGAGAAGCAGTACCAGCGCGAGACGCTGCGCAGCCTCGGACTGAAGCGCATCGGCCAGACGGTTGTCCGTCCGGACGACGCCGTTAACCGCGGTTACGTTCGTACCGTCGCTCACCTTGTGAAAGTCGAGGAAATTGACTAATGGCTGAAGAAAAGAAGGCTCCCGCAGCGAAGGCTGCTGCTGCCAAGGCTCCCGCCGCAGAAAAGGCACCCGCCAAGGCTGCTGCCGCTAAGGCTCCCGCCAAGGCTGCTGCTGCAACCGAGGAAGCTGCTGCTCCCAAGGCTGCCGCAAAGAAGGCTCCTGCAAAGGCTGCTGAGATGGCCGAGAAGGTTCAGGTTCTGAAGCTTCACCACCTGCGCCCCGCCGCCGGATCCAAGAAGGAACGCACTCGCGTTGGCCGTGGTGAAGGTTCGAAGGGTAAGACTGCAGGTCGTGGTACCAAGGGTCAGAAGGCTCGTTACCAGGTCAAGGCAGGCTTCATGGGTGGTCAGCTTGACTTCGTCATGCGCGCCCCCAAGCTCCGCGGTTTCACCAACCCCTTCCGCGTCGAGTACCAGGTTGTTAACCTGGCTCGTCTGGCCGAGCTCTACCCCACCGGTGGCGACGTAACCGTTGCTGACCTCGTGGCCAAGGGCGCCGTTCGCAAGAACGAGAAGGTCAAGGTCCTCGGAGACGGTTACATCTCGGTAAAGCTCAACGTTCGCGTAGACAAGGTCTCGCGCTCGGCAGAGCAGAAGATTGTTGCCGCTGGCGGTTCAATCGCCTAGTTGCTGAAAGGGCCGGGGGTAACCCCGGCCCTTTTCCGCTACCTTTAGAAGGTCGCCTACTGCGACCACAGATTCACAGGAGGCCTCGTGTTCGGTGCAATTCGACGCATTATGGGAACCCCCGATCTTCGTCGCAAGATCGGTTTCACTCTCGGCATTATTGTGCTGTTCCGCCTCGGGTCATTCATCCCCGCCCCGTTTGTTGACTTCGCCAATGTCCAGGCGTGTCTGAACGGTAACGCGGGCACCACCGGCCTCTACGAGCTGGTGAACCTCTTCAGCGGTGGAGCACTGCTCCAGCTGTCAATTTTCGCACTGGGAATCATGCCCTACATCACGGCATCGATCATCACCCAGCTGCTGCGCGTGGTCATTCCGCACTTCGAAACCCTGCACAAGGAAGGCCAGGCCGGTCAGGCCAAGCTGACCCAGTACACCCGTTACCTGACGTTGGGTCTGGGCGTTCTGCAGTCCACCACCCTCGTCACCGTCGCACGCAGCGGCGCACTCTTTGGCTCGAACACCGGCATTGCCGAGTGCTCGCAGCTGATCGTCAACGACTCGTGGTACACCGTTCTGCTCATGGTCATCACCATGACCGCAGGCACCGGCCTCATCATGTGGTTCGGTGAAATCCTCACCGAGCGCGGCATCGGTAACGGCATGTCGCTCCTCATCTTCACCTCGATCGCCGCTGGATTCCCCACCTCGCTGTGGGCCATCGCAAACAGTGAAGGTTTCAACGTCTTCCTGCTTGTTGTCGGCATCGGAATCCTCATCATGGCTGCCGTCGTGTTCGTGGAACAGTCGCAGCGCCGCATCCCCGTGCAGTACGCCAAGCGCGTTGTCGGCCGCCGCACCTACGGCGGAACGAACACCTACATCCCCATCAAGGTGAACCAGGCCGGCGTTGTCCCCGTGATTTTCGCCTCGTCGCTGCTGTACTTGCCCGCGCTGATCGCACAGTTCAACCAGCCCGCCGCGGGGGAAACCGCCCCCGACTGGATTGTCTGGATCCAGAACAACCTGACAAGCGGCGATAACCCGCTGTACATGGCGATGTTCTTCCTGCTGATCGTGGGCTTCACCTACTTCTACGTCGCCATCACCTTCAACCCCGTTGAGGTTGCCGACAACATGAAGCAGTATGGCGGATTTATCCCCGGTATCCGTGCGGGTCGCCCCACCGCGGAGTACCTCGACTTCGTGTTGACCCGCGTGACTCTTCCCGGTTCGCTGTACCTGGGTATCGTCGCTCTGATCCCGCTGATTGCTCTGGCCACCATTGGTGCGAACTCCAGCTTCCCCTTCGGCGGAACCTCGATCCTCATCATCGTCGGTGTTGGTCTGGAAACCGTCAAGCAAATTGACGCCCAGCTGCAGCAGCGCCACTACGAGGGACTGCTCAAGTAATGGTGCGCATGCTTCTCGTGGGCCCTCCCGGTGCAGGCAAGGGAACCCAGGCCGTTTTGCTGGCCGAGACCTTTGGCATTCCCGCAATTTCGACGGGTGACATCTTCCGCGCCAACGTGCGTGACGAAACTCCGCTCGGTGTCGAGGCCAAGTCCTACATGGACCGCGGAGCCTATGTCCCCAACGAGCTGACCAACGCGCTCGTGGCCGACCGCTTGACTCACGCCGACTGTGAACCTGGTTTCCTGCTCGACGGGTACCCTCGCACTCTCGACCAGGTCGACGCCTTGGACGCAATGCTCGCGGCCAACGACCAGAAACTCGACGTTGTCGTGGAACTCGTCGCTGACCCGGACATCGTGATCGAGCGAATTCGTTTGCGTGCACTGGACCAGGGCCGCGCCGATGACACCGACGAGGTCGTGCGTGCGCGCCTCGATGTCTATGCCGCAGAAACCGCACCGCTAATCGACATCTACAAGCGTCGCGAGATCTTGGTATCGGTTGACGGCATCGGCGATGTTGCCGAAGTTACCCACAGAATTGTTTCCGCGCTCGCCGAGCGAGGAATCGGGGGAGTATAACCCCCACT
>CAZRHP010000073.1:0-4092 GCA_964599975.1 uncultured Gulosibacter sp. | reverse complement strand
AACTCGGTCCCCAACGACCCCCGCCCGCCGATGGTCACCAGCGGTGTCCGCATCGGCACCGCCGCTCTGGCGACCCGCGGTTTCGATGACGCAGAATTCGTCGAGGTTGCCGACATCATCGCCGGTGCGTTGATGCCAAACCCCGACCTGCACGCACTCCGCGCACGCACCGACGCTCTGGCTGCAGCCTTCCCGCTGTACCCCGGCCTCGTCTAATTCTGTGACCGCACAGATTCTGGACGGCACCGCCACGGCGCGTGCGATCAAGGACGACCTGACGGTGCGCGTGGCTGCGCTGCGCGACCGCGGTGTTGTGCCTGGGCTCGCCACCGTGCTGGTGGGTTCCGACCCGGGTTCGCAGTGGTACGTGGGCGGCAAACACAAGGACTGTGCCGAGGTGGGTATTGCGTCGATTCGTCGCGACCTACCGGAAGACACCACGCAGGCCGAACTGGAATCGGTGCTCGACGAACTGAACGCGAACCCCGACGTCACGGGATACATCGTGCAGTTGCCGTTGCCGAAGCACATCGATACTGACGCGATCCTGGAACGCATCGATCCCATCAAGGACGCTGACGGACTGCACCCCACGAATCTGGGCCGACTGGTGCTGCGCGCCTCGGGCCCCATCGATTCGCCGCTGCCCTGCACGCCCCGCGGCGTGATTGACCTTGTCGAACACCACGGTATTTCGTGGGCCGGCAAGAACGTGGTCGTCATTGGCCGTGGAATCACCGTGGGCCGCCCCATCGGGTCGCTGTTGACCCGCAAGGAAGTCAACGCCACCGTCACCCTCACCCACACGGGCACCGTGAACCTGAACGAGCACCTGCGTGCCGCCGACGTGATCGTGGCCGCCGCGGGTTCGCCCTCGATTGTGACCGCTGACAATGTGAAGCCCGGCGCCATCGTCTTGGATGTGGGCGTCTCGCGCGTCACGAACCCCGACGGCAGCACTCGTATCGCCGGTGATGTCGACCCCGCCGTCGCCGAGGTGGCGTCGTGGATGTCGCCCAACCCCGGTGGGGTGGGTCCCATGACCCGCGCACTGTTGCTGAAAAACGTCGTCGAAACCGCCGAACGCGCCGCCGGCATCTAGTCAGCCAACGCCCCGCGATGCTTCCGTACCTGCACGACTGCGACTTGGAACAGCTGCGGCTGCGCATGATCGAACTCGACGAAGCCGCCCGTGCCGTGGAACTGGATTTGCCCGAGGCCGACGACATCGTGGCGCGCACCTTTGCGTTGGGTGGCACGGCCGAGGACGGCTGGAACGACTATCACCTGGTGCGCAACGAATACGATCGTCGGGCCGCCGAGGAATTCGACTTGGGTCAGTAGGTGTTGTGAATCCGCCGCGGCGGGTGTTACTTTGCCTATAACAACCAAGGAGGCGGCGTGGACTACGGAACCCCAGTGAGTCGCGACCACAAGCGTGGTCGACATGCGGCGGCCGTTGCCACGGTCGGAACGATGGTGTGCCTGGCGTTGACGGGATGTGCGGGGGACAGCCCCGGAGCTGCGGAGCACCGCAAGGTGCTGCAGGACATCCAGGCGGTCGCCGTCGAGGAGGGGCTCACCCCGGGCGGCATCGAGGAAGTCTGTGCGGTGTTTGACTGCGGTTCCTATGACTCGTTTGAATCCACCAACTACATCACGGGCCCCGAACTGACCGATGACATCATGTGTGAACGGTTCGCGGCGCTCGCGGTGCGTCTGAATTATGTCGATTCGTGGCGCGACATGCACCCCGAGGAGCAGCCCGGTTCGAAAATTCCGGACCTGCACGCCGCGTGTGTGGAATCGTTGGGTGTGAATGAGGGCACGGGCAACACGAGCCAGTCCGAGGGTGTCGTCTTCACGGGCGTGGCGGAAACGGCGACGTCGCCGGTGTCGTACTGGGTGCAAGTCAATTCGGTGAATCAGCCCGATGGCGCTCCCGAGGGGGAGCGCGGCTATTACTTCTTGATGTCGACTATCGAATAGTTATCGCTTTTCTGCACCCCGGGCCATAACATGGCAGCAGGGGGTACGCACATGTTTCGAATTACAGGTCGGGCACGGCTCACGGCGGTGGCCGCAGCAACACTGTTGTTGACAGGTTCGATTACCGCGTGGGCGACGGGCGCGATTCCCGACGGTGGCGAGACTGCGGAATCCGCGCAGCTCGCGCAGGAAACGTCACAGGCGCAGGTCGAAGGATCTGCTGCGGGTAACGCAGGAGGGGCCTCGGAGATTCTGGCCGGAATCACCGACACGGTTTCTGTGGTCATCGACCCCGGTGCCGGCGGATCACCCGACGTGGTGTACCCCGACCCCAGCGAATTCGAACAACCTGTCGTCGGCAACCCGGCAGCCCCCACGAACCTGCGCATCACGCAGCTGGGCGACACCGCGGTCACAGCCAACTTTGATGCCCCCGCGGGCGTCAGCACCCTAAGCGCCTATATTCGTTACGGGGATTCGTTCACCCAGCAGGGGCTCGGCGCCGCCCGCACGGTCACGTTCACAGGGTTGACCGCCGACTGGGATTACGTGTTGTGTGTCTACTATTCGGTGGGCGCGGTCGAATCGAACAAGGCGTGCGCCGACGTGCACACCACCGGCACACGCGCCACCGAACCGGAACCGCTGGACGCGCCCACGGGACTCGTGCTCGACGCCACGACCAGCACGCTGACCGCCACGTGGAACCCTGTCGCCGGCGCCACCAGCTATCGGGTGTGCCATGTCAGCGGCGACATGTCGTGGCAGTGCGGGGGATACCGGCAGCTGAGCGACACGTCGGTGGTGTTTGATGATGGATCGATAAACCCCGCCACCCAGTACGGCGTCACCGTCGTCGCCGTGGGGGCCGACGGTGTGCGATCGGACGAAGCACGCAGGTTCATCACCACCCCGGGCAACCCGCCGCCCGCACCCACCAAATATGCGGCACCCACCAACATTCGTGTGACTGCCATCACCTCCACCACGGTGACCATCGCATGGGATTACCCCGACGACGCACCCATCACTGTGTGGTCGTTCACAATCCGCCAGCAAACCTCGTACACCTCGGTGGGCGTGGTCGGGTCCGCCCGCAGCTTTACCTTCACCGGGCTAGCCCCCGGCCTCGGCCACGAACTCATCCTCGAAGGTCGCGACGCCGCATCGAAATACACCGAGGCGGGGCGGCTGGGGTTCTTTGCGCCGGCCCTCTAACTACGGATCAGAAGGTTGGGGGTTCGAGTCCCTCCAAGCGCACTTCCGAACAGGCCAGTAAGTTACTGGCCTGTAACCCTTTAAGCGACTCCTCACAACGAGCCCACGCTCGCCTAGTTGATACCCCAATCGATACCCGCAATCCAGAAAACTCCAGTTCTGGTTCGCCAGCCAAAGACCTGATAGCCGATTGCCGTGACACCGGTGTTCTCATATTCGATATGCAGAACTCACCAGGTATCTCAATGACTCACCCAGTGTCAACCGATGTTCTGCCCTACCCAGAGGAGAACATCAATGACAGAAACTATCGAAACCGAACTACTGACAGTGCCAGAAGCAGCAGCATTCCTGAAGGTATCGGTCTCGACAATGCGGAGATTAGTAGCAGCCCGGTCGGTCACAACGATTCAGATCGGCCGAGCTCGCCGAGTGACCTTGAAGGCGCTCCGCCAGTACATCGCCAACCTAGAGCGACAAGTGAGAACAAACCAGTAAAGAAAGTGAAGACGAGGCCAGGAGTAATCCAACTCAAGGATGGTCGATTCATGACCCGCCTCGAGTTGGCCCCTGATGCTACTGGCAAGCGTAAGCGGAAGAACTTCACCGCTTCAACCCAGCAAGGTGCGATCGACAAGAAACAGGCTTACCAAACCAATGTTTCTCGTAACATCTCGCCAGAAGGGCTAAAGGTGAAGTTCCGGGACTATGCCACCTGGTGGCTAATGAACGTTGCTCCGCACACCTGCAACCCGAACACAATAAACAACTACGAAACAACTCTTCGGCTCCACATAACCCCGATTCTTGGAAACATGCGACTCCAAGAAATTAGAGGAAGACACGTGGACGACGTTGTTTATTCGATTCAGGGCAAAGGTCTCA
>CAZRHP010000072.1:362-4118 GCA_964599975.1 uncultured Gulosibacter sp. | reverse complement strand
GGGTCGTCGGTTCGAGCCCGACGGGGCCTACAGAACAACTAAGCCCCCGATCTGGGGGCTTTGTTGTTATTCAAACACGTTGCCCGAACCGGCCGGTGTGATTCGCCTCACGAACCGATCACGAGCGACTGCTCAGGTCACATCCCAGTGACACCGCTGCATACGCCCGCAGATTACGTCGACGCTCCTCACGCGAGATGGGCATGTCTATCAGAGGATCAATATCGTATGAATCTTCGATCGCGACCATGTTCCGAGCAACGGACATGCTGCTCGGGATTGGTGTGAAATATCCGAGGGCGACACCAATTTCGATGGTGGTGAAATACAACATCACCTGTTTTTCCAGCACGGATTGCAGCGATGCCACGTGCCGAGGATGTGATGGCAGGGCGGACAGGACGGCATAGACCAATCGCAGGTCTTCACTGACTGTGGCCGGAACCCCAGCACCGATCAACGCGTTGAGTCGATCGCGTGGGTCAGGGATGTTTTCGATTAGGTCGACGCGATGATGGTAAAACTCTGCCAGCACGCCCCCCACGGACTGTTCGACAAGTTCGTCCATGGAATTGAAGTAATACAGTACGGATGCGGGCGAGATGCCGGCTTCTTCCGCTACGGATCTGACATTGGTGGCGTGCAAACCCCTGTCACGAACTACTCTGCGAAGCGCAGCGATGATTTCGCCACGCCTCGCAGAGTGTTTAGTCGTTGTCATAACTCTTTCAAAGTTGCAGCCGATGCCTAGAGTTCTGACACCAGGCTTTCGTATCGTGCTGGGTCCTGCTTTTTCACAATGCTAGCCCACAGGATTCCTGCCACGAATAGCGCGGGAACAGGCAGAATCAACCACAGGTTTGCCGAAGGATCCCACCCGGTGAGTGCTTGGAAGTTCTGAACGATTGCAATCCACGCTGCAGCCAATCCGAGGGCTCCCAGGCTGGGAAGAATGAGCACCCGCCAGACGTTGTGGCCGCGGCGATTGCGCGCAAAGAAGCCCACCACAGCGAACGCTGCCACGGCCTGCGCGAACACGAGACCTGCTGTGCCCATGGCATACGGCCCGATCGCGAGAACCATGTAAGGGTCGCCGCCCGTGACCGCAGTGGCAAGAATTGCCACACCCGCGATCGCAACCAGTACGAGGTTTGCCTGCATCGGCGAGCCCTTGCCGTTTGTCACTGCGAAAGATTGGGGGATCAGTTTCTCTCGACCCATCGAGAAGATGTAGCGTGCACTCGCATTGTGGAAAGCAAGCAAACAGGCGAAGAACGATGTCACGATCATGATCAACATTGCGCTCACCAGCCAATCCCCGACAAATGTTCCAGCCATGGCGTAGGGAAGTGCTGTGAAGTCACCTTCAGGATCCGTCAGGAAGTCCATGATGCCTGTGGCTCCAAAGCCATACACGAATGCGATCGCCGCCAGGCTGTAGAACAGTGCGAGGAACGCCACTGCTCCAAACGTTGCGCGGGGTACCGAGCGGTTGGGGTCCTTTGCTTCTTCGGCATAGACCGCCGTGCCCTCGAATCCCAGGAAAGCACCAAACGCGAATACGAAGAGTACGCCAGGGGCTGGCGACGACAGAATTGCGTTGGGGGACAACGGTTCTAGAGTGAGAGCCTCGGGCCCGCCAGTTACGAAAATCGCCGCGACGAGGATTAGGACGATTCCCACTTCTGCGACCAGCAAAATTCCGAGAACTTTAGCCCCAACGTCGATACCGCTGCGGCTCAGGACAAAGATTGTGACCGCGGCAACGGCCGAGAATACCCACCAGGGGATGTCGGTTCCGAATACAGCATTTGACGTGATGTTTCCGAAGAACCCGATCAGGCCATAGAAGCTGACCGAGAGAAATATGTAGGACATCAGCGTGGTTAGGGCGATTCCTACACCAGCCGGCTTTCCCAGGCCCTTCGCCGCATACGCGTAAAATGCACCCGCGTTTTTGACGTAACGGCTCATTGCGGTGAAGCCTGATGCAAAAAGGATCAACACGATTCCCGCTGCAAGCATCGCGGCAGGAAGACCGACTCCGCCGAACAGGAAGGCTACGGGAAAGGACCCCGCCACGACGGTGAGTGGTGCCGCCGCGGAAATTACGAAAAATATGATTCCCCAGGTGCCAACCCGCGATTGCGCGAGTGTTCCTGTCTGTTGATCACTGTGAGACACCGTTGACTCCTTCTGCTATGGCCGCAGCCAAAACTATTTGTTAAACACTGACTCAATTGCAGAATTGCCCTATTGTCAACACAAATCACCAAATCGTTACTATTTTTAAACATTCGTTCAAGGAAATTCGACGTACATTATTACTACCGCAGACTTCAGCCGCGGCACGAGATGTCCCCCACAACCCCGAAGGACGGATCATGCGATTCCAGGATGCGCAAGGTACCCCGAGTGAACTCAGCGCGCTCGAATACGATGACACCACCTGGGATTCCCCGTGGAACCAATACCGTGGCCAGATCTCCAGCGCTGAGCGCATGCCCTCTTACGTGCTCGAGCCCGGGATTCCGGCCATCCAGTTGCAACGGCGTGACGGATTCGACACTGACTCGATTACCTTCACCGACAACTTGACCGGACGAACGATCGGTTTTACTGACTTTCTTCAACGTCGAATCTTCAGCGACGGGCTACTCATTTCATTCCGTGGCGATGTTGTGTATGAACGATATTTCAACGGAATGCTCGACAGTGACGCGCATTTGTGTCACTCCTGCACCAAAACCCTCACAACCATGCAAATCGGTATCGCAATTTGCGAGGGCACGCTTGACCCCCAAACAATGGTTCGAGATATCGTGACCGAATTGGCGCAGATTCCCGCATGGGAATTCGTCACCGTTCAACACGTTCTCGACATGGCCACCGGGATTCGCTCCGACGAACACTATGAGGATCCGGACTCGATGTATTACGACTATGCGGCAGCGGTCGGGTACTGGGGCGCTAACCAGAGCGCCCTCTCGGGAGCGCTCGATTTCGTGAAACGGACACTCGTGGAAACCGAATGTATGCCGGGAACGAAATTCAATTACGCGTCATACAACACCAACTTGTTACCCCTCATACTGGAGCGCATTACGGGGCGACCCGCAGCAGAGCTATATGAATCCCAGATTTTTCACAAAATCGGTGCGGAATATCCCGCCATCCTCAACGCCGACGCCAAGGGACTGCCCATTGTAGAAGGTCACCTCAATCTCACTTTGCGCGACTTCCATCGGTGGGCATACCTGATTCACAACGGCGGAAAAAATGTGGCCGGCAATCAAGTTATACCCGCCGAATGGGTCACCGAAACACTGACGTCCTCCCCCAGCCGACGTTCGGCGTTCCGCGCCAGTGAATACGAGGGAGCTTTCCCGGGCGCCGAATATCACAACCAACTGTGGGTGCTGGATCCGGAACGTGGTGTTTCGGTGATGCTGGGAATTTATGGACAGTTTTTCTATTCTGACCGCACAAACGACGTCACCATCGCCGGTTTTTCCTCATACCCAGATCTGGCGCCGCTGATGCTGACCGCGAACATGACGGAGCTTTGGGCCACGATCACTGCCGCAATTCTCGACCAGCTACAGTAGGTGCGAATGCCACCAACCGGCCAGCACACGGGCGGTTGCTTGTGGGTCATCTTCGTTGGGGCAGTGACCGGTGTCGGGAATTACTGTGATGACGGTTCCGAGGTCTGCGGCCATGTGGGCTTGCATTTCGTGGGGCCACGCATCGTCG
>CAZRHP010000072.1:0-352 GCA_964599975.1 uncultured Gulosibacter sp. | reverse complement strand
AGCGATTCCCGCGTCATCGCATTTCTTCATGGCCTTGTACCGTGCGACCACGAGTGACGACAGCGACGGACGACACGATCGAGGGTTCGCTCAACAAGTGGCGTGCGTGGGTGATGACCGACCGTTTGTCACTGGCATGCCACCGTGCAAGCCGGGTGTCAGACATGGGCAGGTGGGCGTTGCTGGCGGCACGGTCGAGTTTCCACAGTTCGGACATTGTCCCGTTTTCTAGTACGTCGATGTCGCGTTGCACGTCGGACCATTCGGGCATGCCGTGGGGGCCGCTGCAGAAAATTGTGAGCGAGCGCCACAGTTCGGGGTATTCCACGGCGGCACGCTGCGCGACAAGCCC
>CAZRHP010000071.1:0-4118 GCA_964599975.1 uncultured Gulosibacter sp. | reverse complement strand
CGACTCTGCGCATATGGGATTGGGCCGAACCGGCCATCATCCTCGGAAGTTTCCAGAGCCTCGCCAACGAGGTCGATATGCCCAACGCGATCGCCCGAAAGGTCCCCGTGTACCGCAGGATTTCCGGTGGCGGCGCCATGTTTATCGAAATGGGCAGCGGAATCACCCACTCGCTCTATGCACCCGCCGAACTGGTGCAGGGCATGTCGTTTGCCGACTCGTATGCGTTCCTCGACGACTGGCTGATCCAAACACTGCGCGAACTCGGAATTGCCGCCGAGTACAAGCCGTTGAACGATATCGCCAGCGACAAGGGCAAAATCGGCGGCGCAGCCCAGAAACGTCTGGGTTCCGGTGCGGTGTTGCATCACGTGACGATGGCGTACGACATGGATGGCGACGCGATGGCCAACGTGCTGCGCATCGGCCGCGAAAAACTGTCGGACAAGGGCGTCGCCAGCGCGAACAAGCGCGTCGACCCGCTGAAGGCTCAGACAGGGCTCAGCCGCGAGGCAATCGTCGACGCCATGGTCGAATCGTTCCGCTCACGGTATGGCCTCAAGGCCGGCGCCATCACCGACGACGAGATGGCCAAGGCCCAGGAATTGGCGGCGACCAAGTTCACCAGCACCGAATGGCTGAACCGGGTTCCGTAGCTCCGAGGGCACACCTGAGTCTGAGTCCGAGTCCGAGTGCACGCCCGAGTCCTGGCCGTCGGTCGCCGACTCGTGCCGAACGAACGAGGACTGGCTAGCGCGTCAGCAGGTCGTTGAATTCGGGGAACCGACGCATCACCGCGGGAATGAACGGGCACAACGGCACGATTCGGTAGTCGGTGTTGTCGCGGAACCATTCGAGGCACGCGAGCACCAATCGGGTACCGGTTCCGGTGCCGCGCTGTGCCGCCGGAACTTCGGTGTGGTACAACCGAGCGGTGGAACCGTCGACCTCGAAATCCATCCACCCGACCCGCAGGTCACCCACGAATGCGGTGAGCCGTTCGGGTTCCGCCTCGATTCGAATGTCGGCCATGACCTAGTGCCCTGCTGCCGCTGCGGCGTCGGCGTGAGTCTCGTCCATCGCGCTCTTTTCGCGCAGCGGCTGTGCCTTGATGAACCACGACATGGCGAATGCAACGACGGCCACGATCAGCGACACCGTGTACACGCTCTGGGCCGACACGGCAAAGGCTTCGAGGAACGGCGCCGTGAAAACATCGTCGGCTCCGGTGAGGAACGAGGTGTCGCCCTCGAGTGACCCCGCGATGGCGTCGGGATTCGAGGCGCCCGCCGTCAGCAACTCGACAATTCCCGCGTTCTGCGGTGCGCCGGCCACGGCCGGGTCGCTCATTGCCGTCATTAACGATTCGCGCACCTCGGTGCGGCCGAACACGGCGGACAGGGCCTCGGGAATCTTGCTAAACAGCACCGAGAACAGCACGGCCGTACCCAAGGTGCCGCCGATCTGGCGGAAGAACGTGGTCGAGCTGGTCGCCACACCGAGGTTGCGGGCCTCGACGGCGTTTTGGGCGGCGATGGTCAGGGTCTGCATCAGCATGCCGAGCCCCAGGCCCACGATGACCATTCCGGTCATGAGGAATCCCACATCGCTGTCCTTGTTGATCTGCGACAACCACCCGAAAGCGACAACCAACAGGCCCGTGCCCGCCACCAGCAACGGCTTGTACCGACCGGTGCGCGAAATGAATTGACCGCCGATCGCGGTGGCCGTCATCATTCCCAAGACCATGGGGATGGTTTGGAAACCACTCTCGGTCGGGGTCGATCCCAGCACCAACTGAAGGAACAGCGGGATGGTCATCATCGCGCCAAACATGGCGAAACCGACGAGGATTCCCAGCACGGTCAACTGGCTGAAGGTGCCCGTCTTGAACAGACCCAACGGAATAATGGCGTCCTGGCCCATCGCGCGTTCCGCGAGGATGAACCCGACGATACCCGCGGCGCCGATGCCGTAACACAGCAGGGCCTCGAGTGATCCCCAGCCCCAGGTGCGACCCTGTTCGGCGACAAGCAGCAGGGGAACGACGGCAACGATGACCGTGAATACGCCCCAATAGTCAATTCGAGCCTTGTGCTTGATTTGGGGGACGTGCAGGAATCGCCACACCATATACAAGGCGACGATGCCGACAGGAAGGTTCACGAGGAACACCCAACGCCAGCCGTCGACACCCATCAGCGTGTCCATTCCGGCAAAGAACCCGCCGATCAGCGGGCCGATGAAGCTCGAGGTGCCGAACACGGCGATAAAGAATCCCTGATACTTGACGCGCTCGCGCGGGGGCAGCATGTCACCGACGATGGTGAACGCCAGCGACATCAGGCCACCGCCACCCAGTCCCTGCAGTGCGCGGTATGCGGCCAATTCATACATCGAGTTGGCAAGGCCCGACAGCAACGAGCCGGCCAGGAAGATGACGATCGAGATGATGTAAATGGGTCGACGGCCATAGATGTCACTCAGCTTGCCCGCGATGGGGGTAACGACCGTTGACACGATCAGGTACGCGGTCGTGACCCAGGCCTGCAGCGCCAAACCGTCGAGGTCGTCGGCGATGGTGCGCATCGAGGTGCCGACAATCGTTTGGTCCAGGGCTGACAGGAACATTCCTGACATCAACCCCAGCATCACAAACATGATTTCGCGCTTAGTCATTACCGATTCGCCAGAAGATGCCATAATCGCCATCCTACGCCCGCTAGATTTGGGGAATGCGTAAGCTTTTCGCGACCTCGGTCCTCGTTGCCCTCGTGCTCACGGGGTGTGTCCCCACAACGGGGTCCGATGCTGCCGAAATCCCGGCGCCCACGCAGATTGCACCGACGGCCACCGCGCGCGCTTTTGACAAGACGGCACGTTCCATCAATTCCGCCAGTTCGTTGTGGGTTGTCGCCAACAAGCTGCGCCGACTGAATCCCGTGAAATTTGCGCCCACGGACCTGGCGACGGTGGTCAAGCCCTGGGGTACGAACGGCACCCAGCAACTTCGCCGCCCGGCGGCACTGCAATACAAAAAGATGGTTGCCGCAGCCAAAGCCGAGGGCATTACCCTGGTCGCCCAGAGCGGATACCGTTCCTATGGCGTGCAGGCGTCGGTCTATAACAGCTGGGTCAAGAGGCTGGGCGTAACCCAGGCAAACCTGCAGAGTGCAAAGCCGGGCTATAGCGAACACCAGACCGGGTGGTCCATGGACATCGCGGGTACCAGCGGGTGCACGATCGCCCAATGCTTTGCACACACACCCGAGGGCGAGTGGCTGAATTCCAACGCGTGGAAGTACGGCTTCCACCTGCGGTACCCACGGAACAAGAAGTCGACCACGGGATACATGTTTGAACCGTGGCACTACCGGTTCGTCGGTTTGGCCCTGGCCAAGGAACTGCACAAGACCCCCGACATCACGTTGGAAAAGTTCTTCACCCTGCCGGCGGCGCCCGACTACGCCAACTAGCATCACCGAGCCACGCCTCGACGCCCCCGCCCTGTGCGCGGGTAGGCTTGTCGGGTACGCGCAACACGAAAGGACGCCATGAGCCAGGCATATAGTTACCTCGGTCCGGTCGGAACTTTCACGTGGACTGCGCTGACCCAAGTCCCCGAGGCCGCGGGCCAGGAATGGCTGAGCGTCAACAATGTCGGCGAGGCGCTCGCTCATGTCAGCTCGGGCACCGCACGTGCCGCGATGATCGCCGTCGAAAATTCGGTCGAGGGCGGTGTCAGCGCCGCACAGGACGCACTGGCCACCACACCCGGCCTGCAAATCTTGGGCGAATACCTCGTTCCCGTCAGTTTTGATGTGGTCGCACGACCCGGCACCCAGCTGTCCGATGCCACCGTGGTGTCGGCTCATCCCGTGGCCTATGCCCAGTGCCGTGCCTGGTTGGAAGCCAACCTGCCGTCGCACGCCCACCTGCCCGCGACCAGCAACGTTGCCGCAGCCCACGGTTTGCTGTCCGGCGCGAATGCCCAGGTCGCCATCGCCCCGCGCGGAATCGGCGAACACCTCGATGTCCGCGAGGCCGGCAACCACGTCGAGCACAACGTCACCCAGCTGCGTGGATCGCTGGCGGGCCTGTCCGAACAGCAGCTCGCC
>CAZRHP010000070.1:0-4422 GCA_964599975.1 uncultured Gulosibacter sp. | reverse complement strand
CGCCTTTTGGGCAACTGGATCCGATCACTGTAACGAAAGAAATCATGTCGAAACTTATTTTGCTTCCTGCCGTTGATGTCGCAGACGGTCAGGCTGTCCGTCTGACGCAGGGTGCCGCCGGCACCGAGACCTCGTATGGCGACCCACTCGAGGCCGCCCAGAATTTCGTGGACCAGGGCGCCGAATGGCTGCACCTTGTGGACCTCGACGCCGCTTTTGGTCGCGGCGAAAACACTGCTGTGCTGCGCCGTGTGGTCAACGAACTGTCGGGCAAACTCAACATCGAATTGTCCGGCGGAATCCGTGACGACGAATCGTTGAAGCGCGCAATCGATGCGGGTGCTCGCCGTGTGAACCTGGGTACCGCCGCGCTGGAAAATCCCGAATGGACTGCGCGAGTAATTGCCGAGTATGGCGACCAGGTTGCGGTGGGACTTGACGTTCGCGGCACGGTTCTCGCTGCCCGCGGCTGGACCGAAGAAGGCGGCGACCTGTACGAGGTGCTCGAGCGTTTGAACGACGCAGGCTGCACCCGTTATGTCGTGACCGATGTCACGAAGGACGGGATGATGAAGGGCCCGAACCTCGAATTGTTGAAGGACGTGTGCCAGCGCACCGACAAGCCCGTCATTGCGTCGGGGGGAATTTCTTCTCTGGCGGACATCGCCGCCATTCGTGACCTCGTGGATATCGGTGTCGAGGGTGCAATTTTGGGCAAGGCGTTGTATGCGGGAGCGTTCACCTTGACCGAAGCGCTCGCCGTCGCGGCAGGCTAATTCCCGTGAGCAACGACCACTCGCATCCTGGTGGAGCCGAACGGTTCTCGCGTTCGCACGATCCGTTGCGCACTGATTCT
Source organism: uncultured Gulosibacter sp. (assembly GCA_964599975.1). GTDB lineage: Bacteria > Actinomycetota > Actinomycetes > Actinomycetales > Microbacteriaceae > MWH-TA3. Next base: position 3,566 of record CAZRHP010000070.1, on the reverse strand, counting down.
GCGGGCAATTCGTGGGAGGGTCGTGCTTTCCACGAGAACCCGTATGCGGGTGATGACGGCACGACCCCGGCAATCGTTGCCGAGGCATTGGCCGAGCTGCGTCAGTCGGGCGGGTCAATTCGCGGTGTCATCGCCGCGCTTCACGGTGCCCGTTTGTTGATTCCGTTGGTTGCTCATGCAGGCGAAGAGTTCGATCCCGAGGCGCCGATCATGGAGGACAAGGTTCAGGAACTTGCGGTGGTGACGGTTGCAGGGCCTGATGATCGGCCCGTCATTCCGGTATTTACGTCCGCTGCTGCGATGAAGTCCTGGAATTCCGATGCTCGTCCCATCCCCATGGATGCTCAACGCGTGGCTCTTGCCGCAGCAAGCGAGGGCGTTGACCGAATCGTGCTGAACGCTACGACCGATGACGAACTGATCATTCGCCGCCCCGCCCTGTGGGCGCTAGCTCAGGGGCAGGATTGGGTTCCCGCGTGGGAGGACGCTGATCTGCAGCGCACCCTCGACAAATTGGTGTCCACAATTCGCGGTGTGGTGAAACTCACACTGGAGCCGGCCGATCTCGAGGGTCGAGGGTTCACTCCCGAGCTTCGCGTGATTCTGCATCTCGTTGCCGGGCTCACCCAGGAGGACCTCTCGGTGCTCGTCACAAAACTCAACGACGTGTTGACGGGCAGCACGGCTCTGCAGATGGCGGCGGATTCGATTGAGCTGAAGCTCGCCCTGGCCCTGTAGTTCGGGCCGAAAGTTCGGGCCGAAAGTTCGGGTCAGAGGATTCGGGTTAGATGACCGAGCCGGTGAACTTCTCGCCGGGGCCAGCGCCGGGAGCATCGGGAATGGTGGACGCTTCGCGGAACGCCAACTGCACGGTGCGCAGTCCATCGCGCAGGATTCGGGCGTGAAAGTCTCCGATTTCGGGTGCTGCTGCGGTAACCAAACCGGCCAGCGCGGTGATCAGTGAGCGAGCCTCGGCCAGGTCGGGTTCGGCGTCTTCGGCGAGGCCGCATTTGACGGCGGATGCGCTCAACAGGTGCAGTGCAACCTGGTTGATGATCTCGATTGCGGGTACGTCGGCGATGTCGCGGATGTCGTTGTTCAGCTCGTCAGTCACGTTTCTACTGTAATGGGGATGCGTACTGCCGTTTTTCCTGCTACTCTTGTACAGGTTTCGGGGTAACCCGAACGAGGAAGTGGAGAAATCCCACCCGCGTATTCGTAAGATGATTGCCGGGTCGTTGTGCTCCGTCAGGTTTCTGACAGCGTAAAGGGCGCGAACACAGGCAACTGTGTTGGTTTTCTATGTTTCCTTGGGGCGTCGTCCGCCAGGTGGGTTCACGCCCACACAAACGAAGGAGACAGATATCAGCGATCCCCGCATCAACGAGCGCATCCGCGTTCCCGAGGTCCGACTCGTCGGTCCAGCCGGTGAACAGGTTGGCGTCGTCAAGATTGAGGTTGCTCAGCGACTCGCTCGCGAAGCAGAACTCGACCTTGTAGAGGTTGCTCCGGAAGCCAAGCCGCCCGTGGTGAAAATCATGGACTTTGGCAAGTTCAAGTACGAAGCCGCTCAGAAAGCAAAGGAAGCTCGCCGTAATCAGGCTCACACGGTCCTCAAAGAGGTTCGTTTCCGCCTGAAGATCGACGTTCACGATTACGAAACCAAGCTCAAGCACGCCATCACCTTCCTCAAGGGAGGCGACAAGGTGAAAGCTATGATCCAGTTCCGTGGTCGCGAGCAGTCCCGCCCCGAAGCCGGTGTGCGGTTGCTGCAGAAGTTCGCTGAGGCTGTTGTCGAGTTTGGCACGGTGGAGCACGCTCCCACCGTTGACGGCCGCAACATGACCATGATCATCGCCCCACTGAAGAACAAGGTCGACGCGAAGGCCGAGGCCGCCAAGGCCAAGGCCGCTAAGCCCGAGGGCTCAGCACGCACCGACGAGACCCCCGCAGCAGCGGAATAACGAAGAGAGAGAACAATGCCGAAGCAGAAGACCCACTCGGGTGCCAAGAAGCGCTTCAAGATCACCGGTACCGGCAAGCTCAAGAAGCAGGGTGCAGGTATGCGTCACAACCTCGAAAGCAAGTCCAGCGAGGTTACCCGTCGTTTGAACAAGGACCGCGTTCTGGCCCCCGCTGACCAGAAGTTCGTCAAGAAGCTTCTCGGCCTGTAGTCCGAGCACAATTAGTTAGGGAATGAAATGGCACGTGTAAAAAACGCCGTTAACTCGGCCAAGAAGCGCCGCACAACTCTCGAGCGCGCTGCGGGTTACCGCGGTCAGCGTTCGCGTCTGTACCGTAAGGCCAAGGAGCAGGTCGTACACTCGCTCGGTTACGCATATCGCGACCGCCGTGCGAAGAAGGGTGAGTTCCGTCGCCTGTGGATCCAGCGCATCAACGCCGCTGCACGCCTCAACGGAATCACCTACAACCGCCTCATCCAGGGCCTCGCTCTGGCTGGCATCGAGGTTGACCGCCGCATGCTCGCCGAGCTCGCTGTGAACGACGCCGCAACTTTCGCGTCGATCGCGAAGGCCGCAAAGGCTGCTCTGCCCGCAGACACCTCGGCACCCAAGGTTGCCTAGTCTGAAACGTTAATTCGTCGCAAACCCCACAGGAAACTGTGGGGTTTGTGCTTTATCCAAGAAACGTCAAAGGGTTGTCTAACTTTCGTCAAAGTCGCGCGACAGTGCCTATCGCTGCGAATAGCGTGCAATTACACACACGAATTGCACTACGAAAGGGAGCAATCATGAACGCATTCACCAAGAGCCTGGCCGTGGCATCCGTCATCGCCTTCGGCACTTTCGGTTTCGCCCAGAACGCCAACGCCGCAACCGTCGAGGAAGTTCAGACCTACCTCTCGACCGCTGTTGCACAGCAGCTCGGCCTGACCGACACCACCTACGTTGACGGCCTCATCACCGAGGCTCTGGCCAACAACCTGATCGACCCCAGCCTGACCGTCGCTGCATCCGATGTCATCGACGGTGTGTCGACCCTCACCCCCGAGGAACTCGCACTTCTGCTGGACGCTAACCTGACCACCCAGTTGGACGCTATTCAGGCCCAGCTCGATGCACTTGCTCCGGTTGACCCCACCGTTCCCGTTGACCCGACGGTTCCCGTCGACCCGACTGTTCCCGTTGACCCGACCGTGCCCGTTGACCCCACGGTTCCCGTCGACCCGACCGTCCCCGTCGATGACGACGCCGACGACGATGCAACCGAGCTTGAGGACGAGACCACCGCCGACGACGACGCCGACGAGGCGACCGAATCGCACCCCAGCCGTGGATCGAACTCGGGCCGCGAGTCGCACTCGAACTCCAGCTCGAACACGAACCGTGGATCGCACAGCCAGGGCTCGACCCACGCCTCCGCAACTGCTCAGGACAACGCTGCGGACGCCAGTGCAGTCCACGCTGACAGCACCGACGATGAGGACGCTGACGACAGCGATTCTCGCGGATCGCGCCAGCACCGCGGCGGCCGCTAGTCGCACACCATTGGGGGCTCCGGGAAACCGGGGCCCCTTTTGTGCTTTAGCCTTGACACGTGATTAC
>CAZRHP010000069.1:2358-4477 GCA_964599975.1 uncultured Gulosibacter sp. | reverse complement strand
ACCAACCCGGCCGCCGTGCTGGGAACCAACGAGTTGGCCCCCATGACCCTCGCGGCAGCGTGGGCGGGCATCGCCAACAACGGCATCTTCTGTGAGCCGATCGTTCTCGACCACGCCACCACCGGTGACGGCGGCGAGATCGCCGGGCAGGAACCACGATGCAACCAGGCAATCGACCCCGAGGTTGCGGCCGCGGCCGCCAAGGCCATGGCTGGCGTGATGAACGGGGGAACGGGTAACGCCTCGAACCCTGGCGGTCAGCCAATCATCGGTAAAACCGGTACCGCCGACTCGTCGGTACAAACGTGGATCGTCGTCAGCACCAAGAAGGTCGCCACCGCGACCTGGGTGGGTAACGTCGTCGGCAAGTTCCCGATGCGCGGTTACCCCAACGGCGCCAACTTCCGCCACGAAATCACCCGCGCCATCATGGCATCGGCAAACAAGATGTACGGCGGCGGCGCATTCACCGAACCCCCCTCGCGACTGCTGGTCGGCGGCGGCGTCAAGCTTCCCGCACTGCAGGGCCTGACCACCGAAGAAGCCACCGCGCTGCTCGAGGGACTCGGGTTCGAAGTTGAACTGGCACGCACCGTGGACAGCGACCTGCCCGAGGGCGCCGTCGTGCGCACCAACCCCGAAGAGGGCTTGCTGTTGGCCAAGGGCATGACCATCAAACTGATCGTGTCGCGCGGCAACCAGGCCATCGTGCCCAACGTGTCGGACCGCCTCCATAACGAGGCTCAAGCCACCGCCATTCTGCAGGGGCTGGGCTTTACCAGCCTCAGTGTGGTGTGCACCCCCAGCGTCTCGGGTGTGGCCCCCGCCTTTGGCACGGTCGTTGCCCAGAACCCTGCAGCCGGTGTCTCGATGTTCTTCACCCGCAAGATCACGCTGACCGTATTCCGCGAAAGCTGTTAACAGTGTCCGTTCGGTCGGTTGCCACGGGAATCGCTGCCGTCGCTGCGGCGGCAGTGGCCTATGGCGTCCTGATTGAAAGAAACATGTTCGGAGTGCGCGCCGAAACCTGTGACGTGCTGCCCGCCGAAGGCAACCCCATCACGGTGTTACACATCAGCGATTTGCACCTTGCGCCGTGGCAGAGACAGAAGATCGAATGGGTGCGGTCTTTGGCGAGCACCGGTCCGGACCTCGTCATCGTGACCGGCGATTCGATGGGCCACCGCGATGCGCTCCCCGCACTGCGCCAAGCCCTCGCACCGTTCGCTGGCGTCCCCGGCGTGTACGTCCACGGGTCGAACGATTACTTCGGGCCCCACATCCCCAACCCTGCCACGTACCTGTGGCGGCCCTCGGAACTCGACGAAACCCGCGAAGCACTGGACACCGCCGGGCTTGAGGACCTGTACCACGAGCTGGGCTGGGTCGGAGTGAACAATGCGGCGACCCGACTGAACGTCGGCGGGAACAAATTGTTGCTGGTCGGCACCGATGACCCGCATATCGGCCGCGACCGACTCGACCTTGTTACCGCAGCGGTCGAGGAACAGTTGGAAGAGGGCGAACGGGTTGACACCGTGATCGGCGTCACGCACGCGCCGTACAGACGAGTCCTCAACACGCTGACGACGTTGGGCGCCGACCTCATTTTTGCCGGCCACACCCATGGCGGACAGTTGTGTATCCCTGGAGTTGGCGCATTGACCACCAACAGTGACCTGCCTGTTGCGCTGGCGCGCGGTCTGGCCGTGTGGAACCACGAGAGCCGCAGCAGTCTGCTCAACGTGTCTGCGGGATTGGGCACCTCGATTTATGCCCCGATGCGGTTCGCGTGCCCGCCCGAGGCGATTCTGTTGTCGCTCGGCACAAACGACATCGGGTAGTCTGTTACAGAGCCTTCGGGCTTGCGGGGTATGGCGCAGCTTGGTAGCGCGCGTCGTTCGGGACGACGAGGTCGCAGGTTCAAATCCTGTTACCCCGACGCATAGACGGCCATCTCAGATGGTCGTCTTTTGTGTTGGGTACAGGTGTGAACCTGGAAGCAGGTTGGGCCCCGACGCCCGTAACGAACCGACCGCAGGGCGGGTCGTCGGTGCGTTGGGAAAATCCTGTTACCCCGACGCATAGACGGCCATCTCAGATGGTCGTCTTTTGTGTT
>CAZRHP010000069.1:0-2258 GCA_964599975.1 uncultured Gulosibacter sp. | reverse complement strand
TCCTGTTACCCCGACGCATAGACGGCCATCTCAGATGGTCGTCTTTTGTGTTGGGCCCGACGGGCCTAGAGGACGATGTGGCCGCCGGCGGTGACGATGTCCCGAATCGCCGCAATGCTGGACTGTGGCGCGACGCCCACGGCGAGACCAGCGATGACGTTGACCGTCAGCCCCTCGCCCAACGCGTCCACGGCACTGGCCCGCACGCAATAGTCCGTGGCGATTCCGACGACATCGAGTTCGGTGATTCCGCGGTCGGCGAGCACCCCGGCGAGCGTCTCCCCGCCGTCGGTGAAACCTTCGAATGCCGAATAGGCGGGCACGCCTTGGCCCTTGAAAATGTGCACGTCAATCGCGCTCGTGTCCAGCGCGGGGTGATACTCGGCGCCCGTTGTTCCCGCCACACAGTGCCGCGGCCACGTGTCGACCCAGTCCGGGGTATCGCTGAAATGCCCGCCATTGGTGTCATCGGGGTTGTGCCAGTCGCGGGACGCGATGATCAGCGCATAGTTGTCGCGGTTCGCGCGGATGTGCTCTGTGATATTTGCCGCGGTCTGGGCTCCTCCAGTGACGGCCAAGGCTCCACCCTCGGTGAAGTCCTGTTGGACGTCGACGACCAGCAGCGCTCGCCCGGTCATCAGTAGGCCGCCAGGTTGTTGCCACAGGTATAGATGCCGGCGACCAAAAGGTCGATTGCCGCCTTGGCGCTGTCGTCGACTTCACCACGGGCGACGATCGAGAACACCAGCTGGGTGCCGTCGGCGGCATCGACGGTGCCAGCGAGAGTGTATCCGCCGATAATCCACCCCGTCTTTGCGCGGACTGCTCCGGCCGCGACCGCGCTGTCACCCTGGAATCGGCTGGACAGCGTGCCGGTCTTGCCCGAAATGGGCAGTGCGGCATAGATGGAGTCGAGCTTGTTCTCTGGCGTGAGGATTGCAGTCACCAGGTCGGTCATGACTCGGGGGGCGACGGCGTTGTCTTCGGACAGGCCCGAACCGTCGATAAATGTCGAGCCGCCAGCATCGACGCCGATGTTGCCCAGCCCACCGACCATGGTTTGTTGAATCGACGCGGGGGTGCCGCCCAGCCCCAATTCAACCGAGGCAACGCGGATCAGCTGTTCGGCCAGAGTGTTGTCGCTGTAGGGCAGCATTTGACCGATCAGAGTACCCACGGTCTTCGATTTCACTTCGCCCAACACCGCCGCGCCAGCGGGGGCGCTGCCATAGGTGATGCTGACACTCTCGGCAGTGTTGCCCGCGGATTCGAGGCCCGACAGGAACGCGGCGACGGCCTTGTCCACGGGGTCGGTCGACCGAGGGCTGGTGGCTTGTGCGGGGTTCGCGCGGTCTCCGTCGACCATCAGCGGAACGACCAGCGCGTGGTAACCGTTGGTGCGCTCGCTTTCGGGCCAGCTGCTGTGCCACGCATCCGAGGTGGGGAACATCGACACATCGACGATGACGTTGGTGATCGCGGGCGCATCGGGGTTTTCTTCGGCGTAGTGAATGACCGTCTGGCGGGCCAATTCGCGGATGCTGGGAGCCCCGGGATAGACGCTGTTGCCGCCGACGCTCAGAGTGGGGTCGCCTCCACCGACGAGCACGACGCTGCCGTCGGCGCTGCCATCAACCACTGTGGTGCTGAAACGGTAGCCCGAACCCAGAATGTTCATCGCCACCGCAGCAGTCGCCAATTTCATGGTGCTGGCGGTGAGCACGGGAGTGTCGCCGTCGATCGTCAACAGGGTTTCCGAGGTGGCCGGGTTCGTAACGATGGCGCTGAGGGTTCCCAAAGCGGTGTCGGTTGCAAGTGTTCCGACACTGCATGTGCGCAGAGGCGCGTCGGCAAGCGGTGCGGCCGGGGACTGTCGGGCAGCCGCAGTTTCCGTGGGTTCCACGGCGGGAGCGGCGTTGAGCAGGATGCCGGCGCCGAAGGCCGATCCGACGACGAGGGTTGCGGCTGCGACAGCGGCAATGATCAGTCGGGTGCGCGGGGCGGATGCGGGGGCCGCGTCAGCGGCGGGGGCGTCGAGGTTCTCGCTCATTCGTCAAGTTTACCTTCACCGCAATCGTGCTGGTCTGGCACCCGAGCAGTGGGAGTGGAGTCGACTACGCGAGAAGCACCGCTTCGAGCCGACGGTGTGAACGAAGTGAACTTTCCGGCGGGAGTAGTCGGCGATTCGACAATCTGTTGGAGCCGACTACGCGAGAAGCACCGCTTCGAGCCGACGGTGTGAACGAAGTGAACTTTCC
>CAZRHP010000068.1:0-4652 GCA_964599975.1 uncultured Gulosibacter sp. | reverse complement strand
GTTCGAACACATCGACGTCATCGGCGGCAACGTGGCCACCAAGGCGGGCGCCGAGGCTCTGATTTCGGCCGGCGTTGACGCGGTCAAGGTGGGCGTTGGTCCCGGCTCGATCTGCACCACCCGTGTTGTTGCCGGTGTGGGCGTGCCCCAGGTCACCGCAATTCACGAGGCATACAAGGCGGCAAAGCTCGCCGATGTCCCCGTGATCGCCGACGGTGGCTTGCAGTACTCGGGTGACATCGCCAAGGCTCTCGTCGCCGGTGCCGAAACCGTCATGCTGGGTTCGTTGCTGGCCGGTACCGACGAAAGCCCCGGAGACCTCGTGTTCGAGGGCGGCAAGCAGTTCAAGATGTACCGCGGCATGGGTTCGCTGGGTGCGCTGCAGACCCGCGGCAAGAAGACCTCGTATTCGCGTGACCGTTACTTCCAGGCCGACGTGCCCAGCGACGAACAGCTGGTACCCGAGGGCATCGAAGGCCGCGTCGCCTACCGTGGCCCGTTGGGCTCGGTCATCTACCAGTTGCTCGGTGGCCTTCGTCAGTCGATGTTCTACACCGGCAGCCGCACCATCGCCGACCTGCGTGCCAACGGCAAGTTCGTGCGCATCACTGCCGCCGGCTTGAAAGAATCCCACCCGCACGACATCCAGATGGTTGTCGAAGCCCCCAACTACAAGCGTTAGGTCCGCACCATGTCGGAAATTGAAATCGGTCGCGCCAAGCGCGCGCGTCGCGCATACAGCTTTGATGACATTGCTGTGGTGCCCAGCCGTCGCACCCGCGACCAGGGCGTCGTCAGCCTCGGCTGGACCATTGATGCACACAAGTTCGACATCCCCGTGATGGCGGCCCCCATGGACTCCGTGGTGTCGCCCGCGACCGCGATCCGCATCGGCCAGCTCGGTGGCGTCGGTGTGCTGAACCTCGAGGGTCTGTGGACTCGGTACGACAACGCCGACGAGGTCCTCGCCAGCATTCGCGACCTGCCCGCGGAAAAGTCGACCGCCGCAATGCAGAAGATCTATTCCGAGCCGATCAAGCCCGAGCTGATCACCCGTCGCCTCGCCGAAATTCGTGACGCAGGCGTCACCGTCGCCGGCGCACTGAGCCCCCAGCGCACGCAGGAATTCAGCGATGTTGTCGTCAAGGCCGGCGTCGACCTGTTCGTGATCCGCGGAACCACCGTCAGCGCCGAGCACGTGTCCGCCGGTGTCGAGCCTCTGAACCTCAAGAAATTCATCTATGAACTCGATGTCCCCGTGATTGTGGGTGGCGCGGCGACCTACACGGCCGCACTGCACCTCATGCGTACCGGTGCCGCCGGCGTACTCGTCGGTTTTGGTGGCGGTGCCGCCGGTGCGACCCGCACCGCACTGGGCATCCAGGCCCCCATGGCCACCGCTGTTGCCGATGTGGCCGGCGCTCGCCGTGACTATATGGATGAGTCCGGCGGACGCTATGTCCACGTGATCGCCGACGGCGGTCTGGGAACCAGCGGCGACATCATCAAGGCCATCGCCATGGGCGCCGACGCCGTCATGCTGGGAACCACTCTGGCTCGCGCCACCGATGCTCCCGGCCAGGGCTGGCACTGGGGCCAAGAGGCGTACCACGAGGAACTTCCCCGCGGAAACCGCGTATGGGTCGGCCAGGTCGGCGACACGTCCGAAGTGCTCTTTGGGCCCGCACGTCAGGCCTCCGGCCAGTCCAACCTGATGGGCGCCCTGAAGCGTTCGATGGCGACGACCGGATACAGCGATGTCAAGGAGTTCCAGCGGGTCGACGTCGTCGTGTCGCCCTCATCCTGCTGATGGTGACCTGGTGGCAGATGGCGCGACGCCCACAGTGGTTGGGCGTGCTGGTGTTCGTTTTGGCGCTTGCCGGGGTCTTTGTGCTGTTGAGCCAATGGCAAATTTCGCGTGCCGTCGAACAGGCGACCGTGGTTGTGGTCGATTCCGAAACCCCGGTGCTGCTGTCGGAAATTGCGGAACCCCAGTCGCCGGTGTCCCGGACGGCAGGAGGCCGCCGCGTCATCGTTCCCGGTGAGTGGACGGACCAGTTTGTCATCGTCGAGGACCGCGCCCAGCGTGACCAGACCGGTTCGTGGGTTGTCCGAAATTTCCTGACCGAGGACGGCGCCTGCCTCCCCGTGGCCGTGGGGTGGGCGACCCCCGAGGTCGGCAACGGCTTCCAGCCCACCGGTTCGGGCGAGCCTGTGACGATTCAGGGTCGTATTGTGCCCACCGAGGCGGCCAGCGAGGGGGATTACACCAACGGGCGCACCACCGTGGTCGCCACCCCCGACCTGATCAACCTGTGGCAGTGCGACCGCATGTTCGGCGGGTTCGTCGCACTGGAGGGCGCGCCAATGCCGCTCGAATCCATTGACACCGTGCCCCCGCAGTTCGATTCCTCGCTGAACTGGCTCAACATCTTCTATGCCGCGGAATGGGTGTTCTTCGCCGGCTTCGCGCTGTACTTCTGGTACCGCATCGTGCTCGACGCGGTCGAGCGCGTGAACGACCCCGACGACGACGCCGACGGCTCGGCCGAGCCTCGGGCCGACAACTAGGATTAAGGGCATGGCGAAAGACGCACAGACGGTCCGTTCCGCGGAAAAGTTTTACCGAATCACCTCGTACATCACCGGCGGAATGCTGTTGTTGCTGACGTTCGAGATGATCCTCAAGTACTTCGGTGGCGTGGAAATCGAGGCGGGCGGCGCTTTCGGATTCCTCGCGTTGACCCCGACCGGCATGATCCCCGCCACCAGCGTCAACGTGTCGACCTGGATCCTCATCATCCACGGCTGGTTCTATGTCGCCTACCTGTTCGGATGCTTCCGCATCTGGTCGGCCATGCGCTGGAACACCCTGTGGTTCCCCGTCCTCGCCGCCGGCGGTGTGATTCCCTTCCTCTCGTTCTTCACCGAGCGCCGCGTGCGCACCATCGTCAACAACACTCTGGAGTCCAACGCATGACGACCCACCGTCCCGTACTCGTCGTCGATTTCGGCGCCCAGTACGCCCAGCTGATCGCCCGTCGCGTGCGCGAAGCTCACGTGTATTCCGAAATCGTCCCGCACACCGTGTCGGCCGCCGAAGTTGCCGAGAAGCAGCCGTTGGCGATCATCCTGTCGGGTGGCCCGTCGAGTGTGTACGAGCCCGGTTCGCCGAACCTTGACCCCGCAATCTTTGACCTGGGCGTGCCCGTGATGGGTATTTGCTATGGCTTCCAGGTCATGGCACAGGCCCTGGGCGGCGAGGTGTCGAACACCGGCCTGCGTGAATACGGAGCAACCGAGACAACGGTGTCCGAGGGCGTGCTGTTCCGCGACCAGCCGGCCACCCAGCAGACCTGGATGAGCCACGGCGACCGCGTCGAGACCGCTCCTCCCGGATTCGCGGTGACCGGCTCGACCGCCGTCACCCCCGTTGCCGCTTTTGAAAACGCCGAGGCGCGTCAGTTCGGTGTGCAGTGGCACCCCGAAGTTCTGCACTCGGAGTTCGGCCAGCGCGTGCTGGAGAACTTCCTGTGGAACGGTGCGGGGATTGCCCCCGATTGGACCAGCGGCAACGTCATCGACGAACAGGTTGCGAAGGTTCGCGAACAGGTCGGCGACGACCTCGTCATCTGTGGCCTGTCGGGTGGCGTGGACTCGGCTGTGGCCGCCGCGCTCGTGCACAAGGCCGTGGGCGACCAGCTGATTTGCGTGTTTGTCGATCACGGCCTGCTGCGCACCGGCGAACGCGAGCAGGTTGAACGTGACTTTGTCGCCGCCACCGGCGTGCGCCTCGTCACCGTCGATGTCGCGGACCGTTTCCTCGAGGCCATGGCCGGTGTGACCGAGCCCGAGGCGAAGCGCAAGATCATCGGCCGCGAGTTCATTCGCGCCTTCGAAGCCGCCGAGGTGGACCTGGTGCAGGAGGCCGCACACACCGGCCGCGCCGTGCGTTACCTCGTGCAGGGCACCCTGTACCCCGACGTCGTCGAGAGCGGCGGCGGTTCAGGCACCGCAACCATCAAGTCGCACCACAACGTGGGTGGGCTTCCCGAGGACCTGAACTTCTCGCTGGTCGAGCCTCTGCGTGAACTGTTCAAGGACGAGGTTCGTGCCATTGGTCGCGAACTGGGGCTGCCCGAAGCCATCGTGGGACGCCAGCCGTTCCCCGGACCCGGCCTCGGTATCCGCATCGTCGGTGAGGTCACCAAGGACCGCCTCGACACTCTGCGTGCAGCCGACGTCATCGTCCGCGAGGAACTGACCGCCGCCGGCCTCGACAAGTCGATCTGGCAATGCCCCGTGGTTCTGCTGGCCGACGTTCGCTCGGTCGGTGTCCAAGGCGACGGCCGCACCTACGGTCACCCCATCGTTCTGCGCCCCGTGTCCAGCGAGGACGCCATGACCGCCGACTGGACCCGCGTGCCCTACGACGTGTTGGCCAAGATCTCGAACCGCATCACCAACGAGGTGAAGGACATCAACCGCGTTGTGCTCGACGTCACGTCGAAGCCGCCGGGAACTATTGAGTGGGAGTAACCCCACAACGGCGAAGGCCCCGAGGATGCTGTCCTCGGGGCCTTCGGTGTAAATCTGGCGTTCGTTACTCGCGCGTGATCGCCAACATGCGCAGGATTTCGGTGTACAGCCAC
>CAZRHP010000067.1:0-4757 GCA_964599975.1 uncultured Gulosibacter sp. | reverse complement strand
GTGGCCTCGGTTTTCGCCATTGTTGTGGCCTAAGGCACAATAGAACAGTGAGTTTCTCAGTAACAGGCCCCAAGGTCGTCGGATACGATTCGACGGCAGTCGACGCCTTCCTTCACACCGCCCGCCTGGCGTTCCAGGGCGAAGGCGAAACGATGACCTCGCAGCAGGTCCGTGAGGTGTCGTTCCCCATGATCAAGGGCGGATACGTCATCGACCAGGTTGATGCCGCCATCGAACGACTCGAGGACGCTTTTGCGGACCGCGAACGTGACGCACGTATCGCCGAGGTCGGAATCGAGTCGTGGAACGCCGATGCCCGCGCACTGGCCCAGGAAATCTTGAACCGTGCCGCTCGCGACGAGGGTGCAAAATTCCGTCGCGCCAACATTGTGACCTACGGGTATCACACCGACGATGTCGATGCCTTTGCTGACCGTGTGGTGGGGTTCTTCCAGCACGGACAGCCGCTGTCGCGCGCCGAGGTTCGCGGCACCGGATTCCGTGCACAGCTGCGCGGATACAACGAGGCGCAGGTCGACGCTCTGCTCGATGACCTCGTGCGCGTCATGCTCGCGGTGAAGTAAATGGTCTACGGCACTCGTTTGCGTGCCAGCCGCGGCGTCAGTGATGCCGGGATGGTGCGCATCGGTGTCCTCTTGTTCGGAATCATCATGGCGCCGTTCTCGGCCGTCGAACTGTCGGCGGCAAAGGGTTTTGACGGCTTCACCGCTCAGTCGTTCCAAAGCGCCGCCTATCGTTCGGCCATTTCGTTCGACGACTGGTCGACCTCGTCGGGTGTCTATATGGCCACTGCGGGCGAGGTACGCGATTCACAGGAATTTGCCCTGCAGCAGGTATTGGACCGCGGGTGGGACGAGGACCAGTTCATGTGCCTCGTCAACTTGTGGAACAAGGAATCGCGCTGGAATTACCGTGCCGAAAATCGCACGAGCGGCGCCTATGGAATTCCTCAGGCCCTGCCCGGCACCAAGATGGCCTCTGCGGGAGCAGACTGGCGCGACAACCCCAACACGCAGATTCTGTGGGGACTGGGCTACATCGAGGGGCGGTACGGCACGCCCTGTGGTGCCTGGCAGCACAGCGTGGACAAGGGTTGGTATTGATCGTGGCTCGTCGGAATCGGCGCAGCGACGAGGGTGAGCCTCTGGATTTTGACCGCATCAATTCGGGGCTTCGTCGCACCGAATTCAAGCGCGGGGAATCGTGGATCGTGCAGTCGATCCCCGCGAACCGTGCGACCAAGGACTACACCTGCCCCGGGTGCACCGTCATGATCGTCCCCGGGATTCCCCACGTGGTCGCGTGGCACGAAGAGGGGCTCTTTGGGGTCGAGCGGGCGGTCAGCGACCGACGCCACTGGCACACGAACTGTTGGAGGATTGCCTGAAATGACCGAAATTCGCAGCAGCACGGTGTTGCCCGCCACCCGTCGCGACATCGAATTTGTGACGGCCGATGGCCACACCCTCGTGGGCGAGGTCAGCATCCCCATCGGTGGCGCACCGGTGGGAACCATCGTGTTTCTGCACCCTCTGCCGACTGCCGGCGGGTTCATGGATTCGCACATTATTCGCAAGGCGGCCGCGCGATTGCCCGCACTCGCCAATATCGCCGTCGTGCGGTTTAATTTTCGAGGCGTGACCTCGGTGCGCGGGACCTCGGGCGGGGCCTTCGGTCACGGTGTCGACGAACGCATGGATTTCGAGGCGGCTCTGGCGTGGACGCGGTCGCAGGGTCTGCCCAATCCGTGGATTATTGGCTGGTCGTTCGGCACCGAGGTTGCCTTGAATCACGCCATTCACCACGACGTCGCCGGCGTGATCTTGTTGTCGCCGCCGTTGCATCGCACCACGGCCGAGACCCTGGCCCAGTGGAATTCCAACGAGGTACCGCTGGTTGCCCTAGTGCCCGAACACGACGACTATCTGAAGCCCGCCGAAGCCGCCGAACGATTTGCCGTGATCCCGCGCCTCGACATCGTTGCCGTCGACGAGGGTAAGCATCTGTGGGTGGGCGAAAAGCAGACCTATCGGGTGTTATCCGAAATTGTTCAGCGCATCAATCCGGCCGCGTTGCCGCTGCCGCACGAATACTCGGTCCCGGCCTAGCGCTCGTTCTGCATCGGGATGACGACCTGTCGCAGCACGATCAGCAGTGACGCGGCGACGGGAATGGCGACCAGCGCGCCGAGTACGCCCAGTAGTGCACCACCGGCGAGTGCCGACACGATGACGACGAGAGCGGGCACGCGGACCGCGCGCTTCATGATGTACGGGCCGATCACGTAGGCCTCGACCTGCATGTAGACGAGGTAATAGACCGCCATCGCGATGACAATTCCCGTGTTGTCGGGGGCCACGACGAACTGGGTGAGGACGATGGCGATCGATCCCGTGAGCGTTCCGACCAGCGGGACGAGCGAGAACATGAAGGCCACGAAGGCAAACAGCGCGGGGTAGTGCGCACCCATCAGTGACAGCACGACAAAGCTCAGCACGCCGTTCACGAGTCCCTGCGTGAACTGTCCGGCCACGTACTGACCCACTGCGGCCTCGATCTGGCGGGCCACGGCGTCGAATCGTTCGCGGCGGGTGGCGGGCACGAGCATGGTGACCTGGCGCGTGATCGAGGGCAACGAGATGATGAAGTACACGGTCATCATCGACACCATAATGCCGCCGAACACGGCGTTGGCGAATCCGGCGCCGACCGAGAACACGCCGCCGCCGATACCGGCAAGGTTCGCGGGGTTGCCGATGAATTCGACGATCGAGTCAAAGGTTGCGGACACGTCGAGGAACTCGATCGGAATGATCCGCTGCAACGAGGCGAGCGCCTCGTCGAAGGAATTGAACGACCCCAACATGCTGAGGATGTTGCTGTACATCGTCGTGGTTTGTTCGATGATGACGGGGATGATGGCCAGGACGAACCCGGCGAACAGTGCGAGTGCTGACAGGATGACGGCGCTGACGGCGGCGGGCCGCGGCACGGACAGTGACTCCAGTTTGACCACCATGGGGTTGAGGCCCAGGGCGAGGAACAGTGCAAAACCAACGTAGGTGATGACCGTGGCCAGGGTGGTGACAGCGCCCCCAATAGCCAGCGCGGTCAGGACTCCGAGGCCTCCCAAGAGACCCATGCGGAACGCGCCCACGGGAAGCACGACTACACCGACGACTTCTGGGCGACGTTGTCTACCGCTGCACGCAGGTTGGCGACGTATTCGGCGATGCCATCGCGTTCGCTGCGCAGTTCGGCCAGTCGGAGTTCCGAGGCCTCGACGGCGGCGCGAGCGGAGTCCTCGGCGGCGGCGATGATGGCGGCGGCACGTTCCTCGGCGGCGCGCAGGGTTTCGGCAGCGGCCTTGTCCCTCTCGAACGTCGCGTGCGCGTCGGCCTTTTCGATGGCGACCTGCAGTGCGGTCAGTTCCTTCTTCATCGCCTCGACGCTGGTGGTCAACTCGCTGTATTCGCGGTTCACCTCGGTCAGGTAGTGCTCGTTCTGGGTGACCGCGTCGCGGTGCAGTTCCAGCATGAGTTCCTCATCGGCGACTCGACGGGCCTTTGTTTCGGCTTCGAGGTCGAGCTTGGCGCGTTCGGCTTCGGCACGCAGGCGGGCGATTTCGGTGCGAGCCTCGGTGGTTTCCTTGTCCAGGATCAGTCGAAGTTCGGTGATGTCACGTTCCGCGCTGGCCCGCTGTGCTGCGGTCTCGCGCTGGGTGGTGGCGCGCATCTCGGCGGCCTCGGTGGCGGACTTTCCTCGCAACTGCACGGCTTCGCGCAGGGCGGTTTCGCGAATCGTCTCGGCGTCCTTGTGGGCGGCCTCGATGACGGTGCCAGCATCGGTGGCGGCGTTGGCGTTCATCAGGTCGGCATGAGCGGTGGCCTTGGCAATCACAGCGTCGGCCTCGGTCTGTGCCGACGAGACGAGGCGTTCGGCCTCGGTGCGAGCCTCGGACAGGATTCGCTGACCCTCGATGTCGCTCGCCGAAATCAGCTGAGTGGACTGTTCCTCGGCGGTGCGCAGCACCATCTCGAGTTTCGCTCCCAGTCCGGCATAGGTGGGCTTGTCGCTGCTCGACGCGTCGTTTTCGAAAACTTCGAGGAGGTTGCCGAGTCGCTTGATTTCCTGCGACTGGGTGCTGCGTTCGGTGTTGGCGTCCATCAGTTCGCGCTGAAGTCCAGCGATTGCTGTGTCGACCTCCGCACGGTTGTATCCGCGCATGACGATGGGGAATTGACCCTCAGCACTCATGACGTCTCCTCTATTGTTTAGCCCCCTGAGTCTAACCGCCCGCGCGGGCCTCGGGAAATGCTTTTCCCGCCGCCCTGGGTTTCGTGGGGTATCCTTGGGGCTGGTTGTCTAGGGCCGTGAGGAGGGTGTCGTGAAGTATTTCGTGTCCCTCATTTTGCTCGGTGTGTCCGTGCTGCTGTTGATCGCGGGAGTGCTGGGTCGAACCCTGCTGGCCCCCGCCGACACCGTGTCGCGTTCGATTTCGTTCGAGGACCCCGCCGCACTGATTGTCGTGGATGCCTCGGTCGTCAACACCGTCTCGCGCAAACAGGAGTATTCGGTCGTTGGCGGCGCAACGGGAATGGTTCCCTCGGACCCGAACAACCTGTTGTCGGACCTCGTGTCCGCAACCGACGATACTGTCGTGCTCGCCTACGGCCGAACCGCGGACGTGCGCGCGTGGGTCGCCACGACATCGTACGAACAGGTCAGCGTGGACG
>CAZRHP010000066.1:0-5169 GCA_964599975.1 uncultured Gulosibacter sp. | reverse complement strand
GCGGATACGACGCCGAGCCATGCGATGACGGGGCGGACACCAAATCGCGCCATCCAACGGGTGGCGATGGGCCCCGAGAAGGCTTGTCCGATGGCGATTGCGGCGAGCACGAGACCGGCGATGGCGTATCGACCAGTTGCGGACTGCACGTGAATGAGCACCGCGAGTGTGATCATGCCCGATTCGAATCGTGCGATCAGCTGTGATGCGACGATTCGCGTGAGTCCGGGTGTGCGGAAAAGTTCGGCGTAGCGCTTCATAAGGTCTCTAGCCTATGCCTGACCGCGCCTTTTTTCGGCACGGGGTGCCAACGGGCCGATTTCGATCGGTTGCGGCAGTCGGGCGGGTGGCTTGTCTTGTGTTGTTGTGCGGCGGGATTTGGTGTCCGGGGTGCTCTGTAGCCTGTGGAAAGTGCGCATAAGTTATCCACAATTGTGGATGACACGCCACAACATCTAGGGTTCTTGAGAAACATCTGTCTCTAGATGTAGTGTTTGACGAGCGGTACGGGAACGGCTCATTCTGGAGCCCCCAAAGCCACAATCCCCACCACTTACCGCAGTTTTTCGAGGAGAAACCATGCAGATTACGGTTGTAAAGCGCGACGGACGCCGCGAGGTCTACGACGCCAACAAGATCAACCTGGCTATCGAAGAAGCCGCCGCCGGCTTCCCCGACAAGGTCGCATGGGTAACCCAGATCGCAACCGAACTCGAACTCACCCTGTTCGACGGCATCACCTCGCAGCAGCTCGACGAAGCAGTCATCCAGGTCGCACTCCAGAACGTCAAAGACGACCCCGGATTCGACACCATCGCCGCACGACTGCTGCTGAAAACCATTTACAAGCGCGTTCTCGGTGACTACCGCGACGAGGCAGAACTCAAGTCGCTGCACGCCGCACACTTCGAAGAAAACGTCCGCCGCGGAGTCGAAGAAGGCCTGCTCGACACCCGCCTCGTCGAAATGTTCGACTTCGACCGTCTGGCCGCAGAGCTCGAGCCCGCACACGACTCGCTGCTCAAGTACATCGGTGTTGTCACGCTGAACAACCGCTACGGCATCAAGGGACGCAACGGCGACCCCCTCGAGGTTCCCCAGTACTTCTGGATGCGCATCGCCATGGGCCTCTCGCTCAACGAGGCAAACCCCACCGACATCGCCATCGGTTTCTACAAGAAGATGTCGACCCTCGAATACCTCGCCGCAGGTTCCACGCTGGTTAACGCCGGTACTTCGTACCCTCAGCTGGCCAACTGCTTCGTCCTCGAAATGCAGGACGACATCGAGCACATCGCGAAGACCACCCGCGACGTCATGTGGCTGACCAAGGGAACCGGTGGAATTGGCCTCTCGGTCACCAAGTTGCGCGCCCAGGGATCACCCATCCGCTCGAACAACACCGTCTCGACCGGCCCCATCCCCTTCATGCACACCATCGACTCGGTGCTGCGCGCCATCTCGCGTGGTGGCAAAAAGTTCGGCGCACTGTGCTTCTACATGGAGAACTGGCACATGGACTTCCCCGAGTTCCTCGACCTGCGTCAGAACTCTGGTGACCCCTACCGTCGTACCCGTACCGCGAACACCGCCGTCTGGATCTCTGACGAATTCATGAAGCGCGTCCAGAACGACCAGGACTGGTACCTGTTCGACCCGCTCGAGGTCATGGACCTCAACGAGCTCTATGGCGCCGCATTCTCGAAGCGTTACAACGAATACATCGCAATGGCGGAACGCGGCGAAATGAACCTGTTCAAGCGCATCAGCGCCCGCGAACAGTTCAAGCAGATCCTCATCTCGCTGCAGTCCACCTCGCACCCCTGGTTGACCTGGAAGGACACCATCAACCTGCGTGCGTTGAACAACAACACCGGCACCATCCACAGCTCGAACCTCTGCACCGAAATCTGCCTCCCTCAGGACGCCGACAACGTTTCCGTGTGCAACCTGGCATCGATCAACCTCTCGCGCCACCTCAACGGCACCGAGTGGGATTGGGACCTCATGGACGAGAGCGCTCGCGTCGCCGTGCGTCAGTTGGACAATCTCATCGACATCACCCGTTCCTCCGTCGCCGAAGCCGACAAGGCCAACGCCGAAAACCGTGCCGTCGGCCTGGGCCTCATGGGCTTCACCGACGTGTGTGAGCGTCTGGGAATCTCGTACGAAAGCGAAGAAGCCTACGACCTCATCGACGAAATCGTCGAGCGCATCTCGTACTCGGCAATCGACGAGAGCGCCAACCTCGCACGCGAGCGTGGTTCCTACGACAACTTCGAGGGATCACGCTGGTCGCAGGGACTCGTGCCCTTCGACTCGATCGACCTCACCGAAGCCGACCGCGGAGTGTCGATCGACATCACCCGCAAGACGCGCCTCGACTGGGATGCCCTGCGCACCAAAGTCAAGGGCGGCATCCGCAACGCCACCCTGATGGCCATCGCGCCCACCGCATCAATCGGACTCGTCGCCGGCACCACCCCCGGTCTCGACCCCCAGTTCTCGCAGATCTTCTCGCGTTCGACCTCTAGCGGCAAGTTCCTCGAAGTCAACCGCAACCTGGTCGACCAGCTGAAGGCCCGCGGAATCTGGGAATCGACCCGCGAAGACATCCTGCGTTCACAGGGTGACATCCAGGGCATCGCCGCAATCCCCGAAGACCTGAAGGCTGTCTTCAAGACCAGCTTCCAGCTGTCGCCCTACTCGTTCCTCGAGGTTGCCGGTCGCGCACAGAAGTGGATCGACCAGGCCATCAGCCGCAACATGTACCTCGACACTCGTGACATCGACGAGCTCGTCAAGATCTATTCGGGCGCATGGGAACGTGGCGTGAAGACCACCTATTACCTGCACATGAAGCCCCGCCACACTGCCGAACAGTCGACTGTCAAGGTGAACAAGGCCGAGACCCTCGTTGAAGGCGCAAAGCGTGGCTTTGGCGGCGCAGCCCCCGCTGCCACCGCACCCACCGCGGCTCCGGCCGCCGCACCCGCCCGTGGCTTCGGCTTCGGTGGCGCTGCGAAGGGTGGTGAATGATGAACGAACACGACAACGTAGGCGAATACATGGTTCCCATGGATCCCATGGATTTGCTGCACTGCGAAGGCTGCCAGTAACACATCTCACGACCGGGCCAGAGTCCGGCGCCAACACCACACGAAAGAGGAAATAATGGGAATTCTCGGAACCGGAATTAAAGAAGGACTCGTCCTGAAGCCCGTCCGCTACAAGTGGGCTATGGACCTCTATGACCAGGCTGTTGCAAACACCTGGTTCCCCAACGAAATTCAGCTCGGCGAAGACATTGCTGACTTCAAGAAGATGTCGGACGAGGAACAGCACGCCATCACCTTCCTGATGTCGTTCTTCAACCCCAACGAACTGATCGTCAACAAGGCCCTGGCCTTTGGCGTGTACCCCTACATCAACGCCCCCGAGGCGCACCTGTACCTCGCCAAGCAGATGTGGGAAGAAGCCAACCACTGCGTGGCCTTCGAGTACGTGCTGGAAACCTTCCCCATCGACCGCGAGAAGGCCTACAACTCGCACGTCGAGATCCCCTCGATGGCCCGCAAGGAAGAGTTCGAGGTCAAGTACATCACCCGTATGACCGAGGACACCCTGGACATCAACACTGTCGAGGGCAAGCAGGACTTCGTCCGCAACCTCATCGCCTACAACATCATCATGGAAGGCATCTGGTTCTACTCGGGCTTCATGGTGGCCCTGTCGTTCCGTCAGCGCAACCTGCTGCGTAACTTCGGTTCGCTGGTTGACTGGGTGGTCCGTGACGAGTCGCTGCACCTGAAGTTCGGTATCAACCTGATTCTCACCGTTTTGGAAGAAAACCCCGAGATCGTGACCGAACAGTTTGTCAACGAGGTCAAGCAGATGATCCTCGACGCTGTCGAGATGGAGTGCGAATACAACAAGGACTTGCTGCCCAGCGGCATCCTCGGTTTGAACTCGGACTACATCAACCAGTACGTGAAGTACCTGGCTGACCGTCGCTTTGAAGAGCTCGGCTTTGAGCCCGTCTACAACGTGTCGAACCCGGCCAAGTGGATGGCGACCGCAAACGACACCCTGCAGCTGGTGAACTTCTTCGAGTCGACCAACACCTCGTCCGAGGTCAACCACACCAAGTAGTCAACGACTGCCGAAATGGTGGCATCAGCTTTCGGGCGGTGCCACCATTTTTGTTACCCGCTGAACAGATATTGGACCTGCCGCTCCCAGTTGCTGAGCAAAGAGGCTGATCCGCAGTTCCTCGAGCGCCCATCGTGCGGTCAACATTCGGGTTTCCGCGGTCACGGGCAGGGGAATCACGCCGCCGGCAGCGTCAAAGGCGGCTTGTGCCTTTGCAAATTCGGTCATCGAGGCTCGATCGCGTGCGGGAGCCTCGCGGAGTTTGTCGATACGGTACAGAATCCCGCGAAGGTACACGTGGTAGCGCGCCACGGTGGTGGTGGTCAGTTCGGACAGGAACCCCGCGTGCACGAGACCGTCCAGATGCCCGCGGATGTCGGTGAAGTGCGGAATGAGCGCCAGCGACTGACCGGCCTTGATTGCCGTCGCAATCTGGCCGTTGAGGCGGCTGATGGTGACCACCTGGGCAATCACGGCCGACAACTTGTCAATAATTCCGTCATTCGCACGACCCCACACTGCCGTGAATTCGGCCGTGGTCAACACGGTCCCCGATGGCAGCGCGTCGCGGCACAACATCAGCAGCGCATCGGCCGCCAGGGCCTTCACCGAAGGATACGGGCTCGCCGCCAATGACAGTTTTTCGGCCGTCGGCAACGAATCAATCACGTACTCGGCGGGACTCTTTGTGGTCAACGCCACCAACCGTGCGACACCCCGACGATGGGCCAGATCGCGTTCGTGACGCGTGCCATAGACGACGACCGACACGTCGCGAATGTTGTCTCGCAGCCCCGGGTAGCCCGTAACGCGGGAAGCTCCGTAGGAAATTTCGACCTGGTCGGGCAGATCCCCGGGCCACTGGGTGACCCCGTGCTGTTCCTCAAAATTCGACACTGTCACAGTCGGTTTCGCTCCACGCGAGGACCGCCCACGCTGCGAATCCGGCGTGGTGTCGGTTGCACGCGTCGCACCCCCGTTGCGGTCGGTGCCGCGGCCGTTGCCCCGCGGCTGCTC
>CAZRHP010000065.1:0-5169 GCA_964599975.1 uncultured Gulosibacter sp. | reverse complement strand
ACACGACGGCGTCCGGCAGCTGGACACCGACAGTTCGGTACGCCGACACGAACGTGGCGTTGACACCGATCTCGCGCAACCCCGCCACCAGAGTCGAGTCCGACACATCGGACTGGGGCACCAAGGCGCGGCCCGAGATCAGGCCTTCGGGCGCTTCCTTGACCAAACCGCGAGCCGAGTTGTCCTGCACGGGAACATAGGCGACGGGGAATCCCGCGAAATCGAGGGCCTGGGCGGTGGTTTCACCAATGGCCGCGATGCGGGTGGATTCGGGGACCCGCACACCCATGCTGACCAACACGTCCACCGTTGTGGCGCTGGAAATAATCAGCCAATCGAACGACCCCGACTCGAGGTCCCCCAGTTCACGTTCCAAAGAATCAGGGTTTTCACACGAGGCAAAATTGATCAGCGGTGCGATGACCGGTGTCGCACCCAAAACGCGCAGGCGCGAGGCGACGTCCTCACCCCAACGACCGCCACGAGGAACCAGAACGGTCTGCCCTGCCAGCAGCTTGACAACGGGAATGCTCGAGGTTGATGCGGGTACTACTTCGCGAATCACGGTCAGTCGTCTCCAAAGAGGGCCCAGGCCACCGCGCTGACCGCGGCCACTGCGACAACACCAGCACCGATCCACCACGGGGTGGGGTTCTGCTGGTACAACGCGGTCATCCGTTCGGCCACACGCTGTGACTGCTTCTTGAGGTTGAGCGCGTCGTCGAGCTCGTCGAGGGTTGCGGCCAATCCCTGGCGGCGAATCGCGATCTCGGCGGCGACCTGCTTACGCTCGCTCATCGGAATCCCTCCCCAGGTTCTTGAAATCTTCGGTAATGGTGTCGACCGATTCGAACGGGGTAAACCCCTTCTTGATCGAGGCAATACCGGTGGCAAAAAGAATCAGTGCTGCGACCAGGATCACCCCGGCCACGACGAGCGCGGCAACCCACGGAGCCATGAAGACGGACAGGCCCAGGATCAATGCGACAACGAGCGTCGTCACGAACAGGCTGACCAGCACGGCGCCCAGCGAGACAAGGCCGAGGCCCACTCCGGCGTGACGCAGCTTTTCGGCAAACTCGGTCTGCAACAGACGAATTTCTGCGCGCACCAAATCGCTCAGTTCGCGAGGCAGATCAGCGAGCAGACGAAACAGTCCGCGGCGCGACGATGAGTCCGACATGATGACTACTTCGCGTCCTCCGTGGAACGGGCGGCCCGCGCCTTGTCGACACGGTCCGCAACCTTCTTGGCGTTCTCGGTCACAAAGTCAACGACCTCGGGGGCCTTGTCCTTGACGACCTCGGTCACCGCGGTGACCTGTTCCTGAACGCGAGGGTCGTTCCACAGCTTCTGGGCGGTGTGCTTGATTTGGTTGTAGCGGGTACGACCAGCCTTCGCGCCGAGTACGTAACCGGCGGCCAAACCAACGACGAGCAGAATTTTGCCACGCATGTGTTACCTCCTGGATGAACATCCAATTTGATGAATCCAAGCCTAAACCCGTTTACCGCCACCAAAAACCGCGGTCACGCCTAAAAGCCCCATGGGGCGCAAGGTGTTACCAAATCGAAACTCGGTGTTCAGGTTCCAGCCACATGGGGTCTGCGGGGGTCACACCGAACGCCTCGTGGAAAATATCGAGGTTCCGGGCGATCTGGTTGCAGCGGAACTCGGGCGGTGAATGCGGGTCGATTGCCAGCAGTCGCAGCGTTTCCTCGTCCCGGCTGGACTGACGCCAGGCCTGGGCCCACGACAGCAGGAAGCGCTGGGCGCCCGTCAGATCGTCGATTACCGGAGCGGCGGACGAACCCAGCGAACGCTCGTACGCCTTCCACGCGATCGCGAGCCCACCGAGGTCACCAATGTTTTCGCCAATGGTGAGTTCGCCGTTGACGCGATGGCCGGGAACCGCGCGGGGCTCCAACTCGTTGTACTGATCAATCAGCGCGGCGGTGCGTTCGCGGAATGCGGCGAGGTCGTCGTCGGTCCACCAGTTTTCCAGCTTGCCATCGCCATCGAATGTGGCGCCCTGGTCATCAAAGCCGTGGCCGATTTCGTGTCCGATCACGGCGCCGATTGCACCATAGTTGGCGGCGGCGTCGCGGTCTTCGACAAAGAAGGGGTACTGCAGAATCGCGGCAGGGAACACGATTTCATTGAACCCCGGGTTGTAATACGCATTCACCGTTTGCGGCAACATGAACCACTCGTCGCGGTCAATGGGGCTGCCGATCTTGGCCAGCTCGCGGGCGAAATCGTATTCGGTGCACTGCCGCACATTGTGCAGCAGGTCGGTCGGATCGATGTCGATGCTTGCGTAATCACGCCACTCGCGGGGGTACCCAATCTTGGGCGTGAACTTGTCGAGCTTCTGCACGGCGCGCGCCTTGGTGTCGTCGGTCATCCAGTCGAGCGCGACGATGGATTCGCGGTACGCCTCGATAAGGTTCGTGATCAGCTCGTCCATCGCAACCTTGGCCGACAACGGGAAATGCCGTTCGACGTACAGTTTTCCGACGGCGTGACCCAGCGACCGTTCGACGAGGCTGACACCGCGCTTCCAGCGGGCGCGCTGTTCCGGGGTGCCCGACAAGATGGTGCCGTAGAACGCAAAGTTGGCGTCCTGGAAATTGCGCGACAAGTAGGGGGCAAAGGCGTCGATGACTGACCAGCGCGCCCAGTCGGCAAGGGTCTGCAGGTCGACCGTGGACAGCATGGCACCGAGGCCGTCGAGGAACGAGGGCTGGCGGATGACAACGGCCTCGAGCGCCTCGGACGGCAGACCCATTCCCTCGCGCCAGTTGTCAAAGCTTTCGCCGGTCGCGACCAGCACCTGGTTCCAGTCCGACAGGTTATAGGTGGCGATCGAATCGCGGCAGCGGACCGAATCCCAGTGGTGGGTTGCCAACTCCGATTCGAAATCGAACACGCGCTGTGCACGGCCCGCGCTGTCGTCGAGCCCCGCCATTTCGAACATGGTCGCAATGTGACGCAGGTACGCCTCGCGGATCGCACCAAAGTTGTCGTCACGGTAATACGATTCGTCGGGCAAACCCAGACCATCCTGTTCGGCGAACACGACGTACCGCTCGGGGTCACCCGGGTCGTTGTCGATGAACAGTGACACGAGCCCGGACGTTCCCGCGCGTTCGTTGCGGCCCAGAACGGTGAGCAACTGGCTGACGGTCAGCGCGGAATCTATGTCCGCGAGGAACGGCTCGAGCGGCGACGAACCGCGGGCGTCGATTGCGGCTTCGTTCATGAACGAGGTGTAGAGGTCGCCGACCTTGCGGGCCTCGGTTCCCTCGGGCGCCGTCACGCATTCTTCGATGATCGCGTGCACCGCCTTTTCGGATTTCTCGGCCAACTGGTGGAACGAACCGTAACGAGCTTTGTCGGCGGGGATGGGTGTGCGTTCCATCCACAGTTCGTTCATGTGGCGATACAGGTCGTCCGCTGGCCTGATGGTGGGGTGGCGTTCCTCGATATCGATTCCAGAGTTCGTCATCCTTCGACTTTAGCCCTGCTAGCGTGGGCGAATGTCGTCCCGTCGCAGCGTCTCGCGCGAAATCCTCGCCCTCGCAATTCCGTCGTTGGGCGCCATGGTGGCGCAACCAATTTTTCTGTTGACGGATTCGGCGATGGTCGGCGCATTGGGCACCGAGCCTCTTGCCAGCCTCGGAATCGCCGGCACCGTGGTGCAGACCACGGTCGGGCTCGTGATTTTCCTGACGTATGCGACGACCCCCTTGGTGGCGAGGGCCCGAGGCGCGGGCGACGTTCGGGGGGCAACCATTGCCGGGGTGCAGGGGCTGTGGATTGCCGCCGTTCTGGGGTTAGTTCTGGGTGTCGCACTGTGGTGGTCGGCGCCCTGGTTGATCGGCCTGTTTGGTGCCGAGCCCGCGGTCGCCGCCGGGGCCACCGAGTTCCTGACCATTTCCGCCGTGGGAATTCCCGCCGCCCTCGTGGGACTCGCCGCCACAGGTTTCCTGCGCGGATTCGGCGATGCGCGCACACCGCTACGGGTGGCTTTGGCCGGCTTTGCGTTGAACGCGGTGCTCAATGCCGTCCTGATTTTTGGCGCGGGCTGGGGCCTCGCCGGCAGCGCCGTCGGTACCGTCGTTGCCCAGTACGCGATGACGGCCGTGCTGTTGTTGCCCCTCGTCACACGCGTGCGTCAATCCGGCGCCCCCATGACGCCGGGAATCGTGGGGCTACAGGCGGTGGCGTCCTCGGGCAGCTGGTTGTTGCTGCGCACCCTCAGCCTGCGCATCTCGATCGTCTGGTTTGTCGCCGTGGCGGCCACGATGGGCAGCGAAGTTGTCGCCGCCGTGCACATCGTGTCGACGATTTTGGGCTTTATCGCCCTGGTGCTCGATGCGCTGGAGGTTCCCGCTCAGACCATGGTCGGTGAGGGGCTCGGCGCGGGGGACGGTCCCCGGGTGCGACGCGTCGCCCGCACGATTGTGGTGTTCGCCATGGGCACGGGTGCGGTCTTGGGTGCGGTCCTCGCCGCCACCGCATGGCTGATTCCGTGGGCGTTCACCCGCGACCAGACCGTGGCCGACCTGATCACCGCGGGACTGGTCGTTGTCGCCACGAGTCTGCCGATGGCCGGGTTTGTGTTCGCGCTCGATGGAATTCTCATCGGTGCGGGCGATGGCAAATATCTTGCCGCGACCGGCGCACTGAATTTGGCAATGGCCGCCCCCGGATTTGTGATCGTGGGGGCGATGGGTCACGGCCTCTGGGGCATTGTGTCCCTACACATGGTGTGGTCGTACCTGTACCTGGGGTCACGGGCGCTGACCCTGGGAATCAGGGCGCGCGGAAACCGCTGGATGGTGTTCGGGCGTTAACCGTGACCGGGTGAATGAATCCGCGGCGCTACTTGCGCAGAGCGAATTCCTCGGCCAGCTTGGTCGGACCCGCCACGAGGATGTGGTCGGTTTCCTTCAGAACGGTGTTGTTGTCGGCATTGACCCACGGCTGGTCGCCCTGCTTGACGGCCATGATGGTCACACCGAAACGCTTGCGCAGGTCGGTGTCCCCGAGGCGCACGCCGATGATGTGCTGGTTGGGGGTCGACTTCACAATCGCGTAGTCGCTGTCGATTTCGATGAAGTCGGCGGCGCCCTTGACGATGTGCGCAACGCGCTTGCCCAT
>CAZRHP010000064.1:0-5474 GCA_964599975.1 uncultured Gulosibacter sp. | reverse complement strand
GAGAAGTTCCTCAACTTCATCGTTGCCGAGGTGATTCAGCACCACCAGCGTGCCGCCGAAGCGCCCACCGAGCAGTAGTTCCGCGCCGCCTCCAGTCGTTCCAGACTGAGCCGGCACTCGCCACTAGAGCCCAAGGTTATTGCGGCAAGTTCGCGATCGCTGCGTCGCGGGCTTGGATCAGTCGGTGTGCGACATCGATGCACCGGTCAATCGTGGGTTGGTGACGTTTCACCGTCACATACTTGGGGCCAGGCCATGCGGGCACGAATTGTTTGTTGCGTTGGCGGCGCAGCTGCCACGCAAAAATGCATTCCTCGGCGCCGGTGACAAACAGCTGCCACTGCACTTGGCGTTGATAGGCGGGGTTGACGTGATCCCAGGATTCCCAGTCACGCCCCGTGGTCTTAACCTCGACGATGGTCCCGTGGTCGGGCGAAAGGCCGTCGGGTGTGGCCATCATCCACGAGGCCTCTGCGGCAGCGATCAGCCAGTCGTTGCCTTCGATGTCGAACCGGGTGGCAAGCTTGTCGATGATGACGGGTTCTTGGTCGCGACCGAACGCCATGTAGGCGTTGTCGGCGATGGGTGTGGGGTTGAGCATTTGCCCCAGTTGTTCCCGGAATCCCGCGGAATCAAAGGCGCGTCCCACCATGGTGGCGGTTACCCCTGTGGCGCGAATCCGCAACCATTCGTCGCGGTCGGCGCTTTGTACCAAAAACCTGCTGGGGTCAATCATGTCGCAGAAGTCCGACTTTTAGCCGCCGACGACGGGGCCGAAATGCTTCGGCAGGGTCGCACGGTGGGTGGCCGACAGTTCGTCGACGGACACGGTGAACAAGTCCTGTACTTCCAGTCCTGCCCCACCCTTGTCGGTGACTCCGATGCGCAACACGGGCACGTTTCGGCCTTCGCACAGTCCACGGAACTTGACGTCGTCGGTGCGGTCTACGGACACGATTACGCGCGCGCTGGACTCGCTGAAGAGTGCTGCGGTTTCATCGATTCCGTCGCGCTGCATCAGTTCGTTGACCCACACGCGTGCGCCGACACCGAAGCGCAGCACACCGTCGGCAACAGCCTTGATGAGTCCACCGGTCGACAGGTCGATTGCACTGGTGACAATTCCCTCGTAGGCGGCGGCGGACAGAAGTCCGGCCAGAGCCTTTTCAGCGTCGAAGTCCACTACGGGGGGTTTTCCGCCGAGGTGGTTGTGTACGGCGCCAGCCCAGCTGGAACCGTCGAGTTCTTCACGGGTCACACCGAGCAGGTAGATGTTCTCGCCTTCGTCCTGCCATCCGCTGGGAAGTCGACGTGCCACGTTGTCGATCGAGCCCATCACGGCCACCACGGGGGTGGGGTGAATGGGGACGTCGCCGGTTTGGTTGTAGAACGACACGTTTCCGCCGGTTACGGGGATTCCGAGTTCGAGGCAGCCATCGGCGAGACCTTCGACCGAGCGGGCGAACTGCCACATGACCTCGGGGTTCTCGGGGCTGCCGAAGTTCAGACAGTCGCTGACGGCCATGGGGGTTGCGCCACTGGTGGCCACGTTCCGGTACGACTCGACCAGTGCGAGCTGTGCACCGACATAGGGGTCCAGCTGGCAGTAACGGCCGTTCGCGTCGGTGGCGAGGGCCACGCCCAACCCGGTTTCCTCGTCGATGCGGATCATGCCGGCACCGTCGGGGGTGTGCAGGGCGGTGTTGCCCATCACGTAATAGTCGTACTGGTTGGTGATCCAGTCGGTGTCAGCCTCGTTGGGTGAACCGACGAGAGCAAGGAACTGGTCACGCAGGCCCTGGCCGTCGGTGGCGCGGGGCAATGCCGAGGCGCTGTCTGCTTGCATGGCATCGAGCCATGTGGGGTAGCTCATGGGTCGGTTGTAGACGGGACCGTCGACAGCGACCGTGCGAGGGTCGACATCGACGATGGTCTGGCCGTGCCATTCGATAATCAGACGTCCGGTGTCGGTGACCTGCCCGAGGTCGCTGGCTTCGACATCCCATTTGTTGATTACGGCCATGAACGCGTCCAGCTTTTCGGGCTTGACGACGGCCATCATGCGTTCCTGGCTTTCCGACATCAGGATTTCTTCGGCAGTCAGGGTGGGGTCGCGCAACAGCACGTTGTCGAGCACGATGTGCATTCCGCCGTCACCGTTCGATGCGAGCTCGCTTGTGGCACACGAAATTCCGGCAGCACCGAGGTCTTGGATGCCTTCTACACAGTCCGCCTGGAACAGTTCGAGGCAGCATTCGATGAGTACCTTTTCGGCGAAGGGGTCACCGACCTGCACGGCGGGGCGTTTGGTGGGTCCGCCTTCGGCAAAGGTGTCCGATGCGAGGATCGATGCGCCGCCGATGCCGTCACCACCGGTGCGAGCACCAAAGAGGACCACGCGGTTGCCCACACCCTTGGCGTTGGCCAAGTGCAGGTCTTCGTGGCGCAGTGCGCCCACGGCCAGTGCGTTGACGAGAGGGTTGGCCTGATAGACCGAATCGAACCAGGTTTCGCCGCCAATGTTGGGAAGACCCAAACAGTTTCCATAGAACGAGATTCCCGACACAACGCCACCGACGACACGGTTGGTGTCTTCGTGATCGATGGCCCCGAAGCGCAGGGCGTCCATCACGGCGACGGGGCGGGCGCCCATCGAGATGATGTCGCGCACGATGCCGCCGACGCCGGTTGCGGC
This sequence comes from uncultured Gulosibacter sp., assembly GCA_964599975.1. GTDB lineage: Bacteria > Actinomycetota > Actinomycetes > Actinomycetales > Microbacteriaceae > MWH-TA3. Next base: position 2,779 of record CAZRHP010000064.1, on the reverse strand, counting down.
GCCCTGGAAGGGTTCGATGTATGAGGGGTGGTTGTGGCTTTCGATTTTGAACGTGACCGCCCAGCCCTCACCGATGTCGACAACACCGGCGTTTTCGCCCATGCCGACCATGAGGTGCTTCTTCATGTCGTCGCTGACCTTCTGGCCGAACTGGCGCAGGTGCACCTTGGACGACTTGTACGAGCAGTGTTCCGACCACATTACGGAATACATGGCCAGTTCCCCGCTGGTGGGGCGGCGGCCCAAGATTTCACGAATCTGGGCGTATTCGTCAGCCTTCAAGCCCAACAGCTCATACGGCTGGTGCTTGTCGGGGGTTGCGGCGGCGTTTTCGACGGTGTCGAGGACGAGCTCGGTCAACGGTTTTCCTTACTTCGAAAGAACAGTGTCGGTGAGTACCGAAACAAACATTGCGAGGCCGTCGGTTCCGGACTGCATGCGTTCGGCGTCGGGGCCAAAGCCCGCCTCTACGGCGTGCTCGGGGTGGGGCATCAGTCCGACAACGTTGCCGCGTGCATTGCGCAGTCCTGCGATGTCGTTGAGTGAGCCGTTGGGGTTGACGTCGAGATAGCGGAAGGCCACCAGCCCGTCACCTTCGAGGCGCTTCAGTGTTTCCTCGTCGGCGATGAATCCACCTTCACCGTTTTTCAGGGGGATGGTGATTTCTTGCCCGAGCTCGTACTGGTTGGTCCACGCGGTGCCGGTGTTTTCGACGCGAAGTTTCTGGTCACGGCGAATGAACGTACCGTGGTCGTTGCGAATCAGGCCACCCTCCAGAAGGTGTGCTTCGACGAGGACCTGGAACCCGTTGCAGATTCCCAGCACGGGCAAGCCTTTGTTTGCGGCGTCGATGACTTCCGACATGATCGGCGAGTGTGCGGCGATTGCGCCACACCGCAAGTAGTCGCCGTACGAGAACCCGCCGGGGATGATGAGGGCGTCAACGTCCTGCAGGTCGTGCGAATCGTGCCACAGGGCGACGGGTTCGGCACCTGCGAGGCGCACGGCACGCAGTGCGTCGCGGTCGTCGAGCGAACCGGGGAAAGTGATGACTCCGACGCGCACGGTTTACTCGGCTACGCGGATCGACGTGACGTCTTCGATGACCTGGTTCGAGAGCACGTCGCGAGCGAGTTCGCCGATGTGGTCGAGCAGTTCGGGCGTGACGTCGGTGTTGACCGTGATTTCGAAACGCTTCCCGATGCGAACATCCGTGATTTCGCCGTCGCCGAAACGCTGCAGGGCACGGGCGGTTGCTTTACCGGCCGGGTCCAGAAGCACTTCTTTGGGCATGACCTCAACAATTACAGTGGGCACGAATGCTCCTCAAGATTGGGCGGATACCGGGTTCCAGTCTATCGGCTGCGATGTGCTCATTCGCGCAGTGTGTGGCGCGTTTAGGCGATTGCGAGCTTCACTACGTTGCCCCACGGGTCGTCGACGGTGACAATCTTTCCGTCGTCGCGCACTTGGTGGCCGAAATGGGTTAAGCGTTCGATGACGAGCCCGCGGTCGTCGGAAGTCGGCAGTGTGATGTCGACAATTCCGAGCCCCAGCGCTGGTTGACGGATTCCGGCCCCCCGTGACTTCCACGTGTTCATGGCCATGTGGTGGTGATAGCCACCGGCGGAAACGAACAGGGCTTGGCCGCCGAATCGGAACGTTTCATCAAAACCGATGTGGTTCACATAGAACTCGTGGGCCACTTCGACATCACCAACGGAAAGGTGCACGTGACCGACGGTGACGTCGTGGTTTCCGTGATCGGTGAAACTGTCTTCGGTGACGTGCTCACCGAGGTAGGCGTTGGGGTCCAGCGGCAGTGTGTCCATTTGAATCGTGCCGCCGTTGATTGTCCACTGGTCGCGCGGGCGATCCCAGTACAGCTCGACACCGTTTCCTTCGGGGTCATCGAAGTAGAAGGCCTTGGATACGAGGTGGTCGGCGCTGCCGGTGAAAGTGGTGGGGAAACCTTGCGCTACTCGCAACACTGCTGTGGCGAGCCCGGGCTCGGTGTCGAAAAGGATCGCGGTGTGAAAGAGGCCTGCCTCGCGGGGTCCGGCGTGTTTGAGTCCCGGTGCGTGACGCAGCACCATCAACACGATTCCGTTGCGGCCCAGTGTGGCCACACCGTTCTCGTTGGTGATGAGCTCGAGACCGACGCCGTCGGTATAGAAACGAATCATGGTGTCGAGTTGTGCCACGTCGAGGGTGACGGCGCCCATGTGCGTGGCTGCTGCAATCGAGGTCATACCGTTGTGATGTGTGCTGTGAAGGATTTATTCCGTGAGGCGCGAAATTAGTTCACGGTAGCGTGCGGCAGTTTGTTCCACGATGTCCGCGGGAAGGGTCGGAGGCGTTCCGGTTTTGTCCCAGTTGGCGGCCAGCCAGTCGCGAACGATCTGCTTATCAAATGACTCGAGACGATTGATTCCGCCAGCGGCATATGTAGCGGAATCCCAGTAACGGCTGGAGTCCGAGGTGAGGACTTCGTCACACAGGGTGAGCTGACCTGTCTCGCGGTTGCGCCCGAATTCAAATTTGGTGTCGGCGAGGATCAGCCCTTTGGATTCGGCGATAGCTGCGGCACGACGATAGATAGCGAGGCTGACGAACCGCAGTTCCTCAGCGGTCTCGGAGCCCACCAGTTCACAGGTTTGTTCAAAGCTGATGTTCTCGTCGTGTTCACCCAGCGGAGCCTTGTAGGCGGGAGTAAAGATGGGTTCGGGCAGCTTGTCCCCGTTGTTCAAACCGGCGGGAAGAGGGATGCCGCAGACAG
>CAZRHP010000063.1:0-5532 GCA_964599975.1 uncultured Gulosibacter sp. | reverse complement strand
GGTGCGGTCCACACTGGTCACCGCAATCTCGATCCCCGCCTCGGTGCTGTTGACCTTTATCGGAATGTGGGCGAGCGATTACACCCTAAACATCCTCACCATCGGCGCTGTCACGATTTCGATCGGACGAGTCGTCGATGACTCGATCGTGGTCGTCGAAAACATCAAACGACACCTCGCGTTGGGCGAAGAACGCACCGCCGCAATCCTCACCGGTGTTCGCGAAGTTGCGACCGCCGTGACCGCATCGACCGTCACCACGGTTGCCGTGTTCCTGCCGCTCGCCTTCGTCGCCGGCATCACCGGCGAACTGTTCAAGCCCTTTGCGCTCACCGTGACCATCGCATTGTTGGCATCTTTGTTCGTCTCGCTGACCATCGTGCCCGTGCTGTCGTACTGGTTCCTGCCCGCAAACAACAAGAGCATCGACACTGCGACCGGCGAAGAAAAACTGGGCCGCCTGCAGCGCGGTTACCGACCCGTCGTCGGATGGACCATCAAGCACCCGCTGGCCACCGTCATGATCGCGATCCTGACACTGGGCGGCACCGTCGCACTGGTGCCCTCAATGAAAACCAACTTTGTGGGCAGCAGCGGACAAAACACGCTGGCAATTCGCCACTCGACCCCCGCAGGGCTGACCCTGGCGGAACGCGTCGAGGCCGCACAGACCGTCGAAGACGAACTTCTGGCGATGGACGGTGTCGACATCGTGCAGACATCGGTCGGAAGCGGGAACAGCTTCAGTGCACTGTTCGGTTCGTCGTCCGACATCACCTATTCGGTGACTCTGGACGAAACGGTGGATGTGGACGAAACGCAGGCCGCCATCACCGCCGAACTTGACAGCCTCAGCGACATCGGCACCCTCACCGTCGCATCGGGCGGTGGCGGATTCGGATCCACCACCATCGACATCACCGTGAAGGCGCCCAGCGAAAAGACCCTCAACACTGTGACCGCAGAAATTCAGGCAGCAATCACGGACTCCGGTGCAGCGCAGGAAATCGCCTCCTCGCTGTCCGAAACCCAGGACTACATTGCCATCGCAGTGAAGCGTGAAACGGCTGCGGAATTCGGACTGAGCGAAGCCGCCGTCTCGTCGACAATCGCCGGGGTCCTGGCACCCAACTCGATCGCCAAGGTCATCATCGACGACGTCACCATGCAGGTGTTCGTTGAAACTCAGAACGCACCCGAAACACTGGCAGAACTGAAGAACTACGAACTGGTCACCCCGCTGGGCAAGACAGTCACAGTGTCCGACATTGCAACCGTCAGCACAAAGACCACGGCCGCGAAGCGCACCACCGAACGAGGCGTGCTGTCGTCGACTCTGGAAATCACCCCCGCGAGTGACAACCTGACCGAAGCAACCACCGACGTCACCGCAGCCCTCGACTCGGTCACGCTTCCCTCGGGAACCACGGCCACCGTCGCCGGTGTCGCCAAGGACCAGGCCGAGTCATTCCAACAACTGGGATTGGCGCTGCTGGCCGCCATCCTGATCGTCTATGTCGTCATGGTTGCGACATTCCGTTCGCTGCGTCAGCCGCTGCTGTTGCTGGTATCTGTGCCCTTCGCCGCGACCGGAGCAATCGGTCTGCAGATCATTTCGGGAATTCCGCTGGGCTTGTCCTCGCTGATCGGAATGCTGATGCTGGTGGGAATTGTGGTCACGAACGCCATTGTGCTGATCGACCTCGTGAACCAATACCGTGACCGCGGCAGCAACGTCGTCGACGCGCTGCTGGAAGGCACCACGCGTCGTGTGCGTCCCGTGCTGATGACCGCACTCGCCACAGTGTTCGCGCTCACCCCGTTGGCCATGGGCGCCACCGGAAACGGCGGCGGGTTTATCTCGCAGCCTCTGGCCATCGTCGTCATCGGTGGGTTGCTGTCATCGACCCTGCTGACACTGCTGGTGCTTCCGGCCCTGTATTCGCTGGTCGAAGGCCGACGCGAACGCCGTGCCGCACGCCGTGAAGCCAAGGCCGTAAAGGCCGCAGCCGCAACCGCGACCGTCTAATCCGGCTGCTCGGTGCTGGCTACAACGCCAGCATCGAGCAAGCCGCCACGGCGATACCCAACCCCAGCCACTGGGTGAGGGTGATCTTTTCGTGACCGCTGAGCGACGACAACACAATGGTCGACGCCGGGTACAACGCAACAAGTGCAGACACAATCGACAGCTGACCCTGCTGCAGCGCCAGCAGCATCAGCGTGTTTGCCGCATTGTCAAAGAATCCACTGCCGACAGCCAGCCACAGCCCCCGCTTGTCAAAAATTTTCTCGGCACGACGACGAGCACGGGAAATCACAAAAAGAACGGCGGTGCCCATAAACAACACATGGGCAAGACGGTTAAACACCAGAGGCGCCAGCCCAGCGTCATCGGGTGCCTGATTCAACAGAATCAGAAAACCGCCGATGAAGAGACCACTGGTGACACTCAACACCAAACCTTTGAGGTTGGGGCGTACAGCATTCGGGTCGGGTGCGAAACCCACGAGGACGATGGCGACCAGCACCAGTGCCAGCGCGACGAAGTTCAGCGTCGACAACGTCTCACCCGAAGCGATACCAATCGCGATGGGGAAGATGGCCGACACGAGTGCCGTGGTGGGCGACAAGATACTGATCGGACCGATCGACAAGGCGGCATACAGCAGTGTGATGGCGATGGCGCCCACAATTCCCGCGGCAAAACCCCAACCCATCGATTCGGGCGTGTACTTTGCGCCGAAAATCAGTGAGGCGCCGGACAGCAGGAACAACCCCACGAACGCACCCATCGTCGTGACCACTATGGGGTTCATGCGCTGGGACGCTAAACCTCCGACGAAATCAGCTGTCCCATAAACGGCCGCAGCGGCGAGGCCCAAAACGATGCTCCACATAATCCATCCAGCCTAGCCATCGGGCTGTAACAGTACGCAACACCGGACATGGAACCGGGTTCACGGCATAGGCTGAACTTACGAAAGTTTCTCGCCAGAAAAGGAGGCAACACTCATGGCTCGTATCCACAACGACATCACCGAAACGTTTGGAAATACGCCCCTCGTCCGACTGAACAAGGTAACCGAAGGTTGCGTTGCCACCGTTTTGGCAAAGCTCGAATTCTTTAACCCCAGCTCGAGCGTCAAGGACCGACTCGGCATCGCAATCGTGGATGCTGCGGAAGAATCCGGCGCGTTGAAGCCCGGCGGAACCATCGTCGAGGCCACCTCGGGCAACACCGGTATTGCGCTCGCAATGGTGGGTGCTGCACGCGGTTACAACGTTGTACTGACAATGCCCGAGACAATGAGCATCGAGCGTCGCGCCTTGTTGCGTGGATTCGGTGCTGAATTGATTCTGACCCCCGGCCCCGAGGGAATGAAGGGCGCTGTCGCCCGTGCCGAACAGATCGCGGCAGAACGCGGAGCTGTGCTGGCCCGTCAGTTTGAAAACGAAGCCAATGCGGCAATCCACCGCGCAACGACGGGCCCCGAAATCTGGAACGACACCGACGGTGCCGTCGACATCTTTGTGGCTGGCGTCGGAACAGGTGGAACCGTGTCCGGAACGGGTCAGTTCCTGAAGTCGCAGAAGCCGGGAATCCAGGTCATCGCCGTAGAGCCCGAGGAATCGCCGATTCTCAACGGTGGCGCCCCCGGCCCCCACAAGATTCAGGGAATCGGCGCGAACTTTGTCCCCGATGTGCTGGACCGCGAAATCTATGACGAAGTTATCGATGTCAACATCGCCCAGGCTGTCGAGGTCGCACGTCGACTGTCGACCGAAGAGGGCATCCTGGCAGGAATTTCGTCGGGAGCAACGGTCAAGGCTGCGCTGGATGTGGCGAAACGTCCCGAGAACGCCGGCAAGACGATTGTGGTGATTGTCGCCTCGAACGGTGAACGTTACCTCTCGACAGTGCTATTCGAGGGTATCCTCGATTAAGTGAACCCGATCTCTCGCCTTTCCGAAGACATCCGAACGGCGTTGAGTCGGGACCCGGCCGCCCGCAACGGTCTGGAAATAGTGCTGGTGTCCAGCGGCCTGCATGCCGTGTGGGGCTATCGCATTTCTCATCTGTTGTGGCGTGCGCGGCTGAGACTGGTGGCCCGTGTTCTGTCACAATTCACCCGTTTCCTGACCGGTGTCGAAATTCACCCCGGTGCGACCATAGGCCGACGGCTGTTTATCGACCACGGCATGGGCGTTGTGATTGGCGAAACCGCAGTCATCGGTGACGATGTTCTGCTGTTCCGCGGAGTCACACTGGGTGGACGCGGAATCGAAAAGGATTGCCGCCGGCACCCCTCGGTGGGAAATCGGGTCGAAATCGGGGCGAACGCAACCGTGCTCGGGCCCGTCCACATCGCCGACGACGCCAAGGTGGGTGCCAACGCCGTCGTTTTGACCGATGTCCCCGTCGGTGCCACAGCCGTCGGAGTCCCGGCGCGTATTCTTAAATAACGTCGCACGTCAGCAGGAAGGAGTCACCGCATGATCAAGTTCATCACCCGTATTTTGTTTCCGCCGTTGATTCGCCTGTTGTTCGCTGCATCGGTGACGGGGCGCAAGAACATGCCCGCTCACGGCGGCGTTATTATCGCCAGCAACCACTTGTCCTTCTTTGACAGTGTGATTATCACCATCCTGTCCCGTCGCGCGGTGTCGTTCCTCGCGAAAGAGGAATATTTCACGGGCACGGGTTTTAAAGGCTGGTTGTCCAAGGCGTTCTTTGAATCAATTGGTGCTATCCCGGTGAACCGTTCGTCGGCAAATGCCGCACAGGACGCGTTGGATGCTGGGCTCGAACGTTTGCGGGATGGTGAGTCGTTTGCGATGTACCCCGAGGGCACGCGATCGTTGGACGGCCGTTTGTATCGCGGCAAAACCGGTGTCGCGTGGTTGGCGCTGACCGCCGGTGTGCCCGTTGTTCCGGTTGCGTTGAAGGGCACCGACAAGATTCAACCCGTCGGTTCGTCGGGGATTCGTTTGGCCAAGTTGTCCATCGAATACGGAGAGCCCATGGACCTGTCGGTGTTCGGTGACGCCTCCAGTGGCAAGGCGCGACGCGAAGCCACGGACGCCATCATGGAGAAAATCCAGAAAATGTCTGGCCAAGAATATGCCGGAATCTATAACGAAAAGCCCGCAACGACGATCGCGAAGAAGGTCAAGCGCCTGTTCCGTGGTCGCGCACCGTTGACATAGTCGGTTTACGACGAAGGGGCTCGGCACAGTGTGCCGGGCCCCTTCGTCGATTGAGAACCTATTCGGTTTCTGCCGGAGCTGATTCCTGTGCGGCGATTTCTGCACGAACTGCGTCCATGTCCAGTGCGTTGATCTGGCTGATCAGGTCGTCCAGCGCGGGGCCGGGCAGTGCGCCGGCCTGGTTGAACAACAGGATTCCGTCGCGGAATGCCATCAGTGTGGGGATCGAACGGATGCCGGCCATGGCGGCGAGGTCTTGTTCGGCTTCGGTGTCGACCTTGGCGAACGTGATGTTGGGGTGCTTTTCGCTGGCGGCCTCAA
>CAZRHP010000062.1:0-5659 GCA_964599975.1 uncultured Gulosibacter sp. | reverse complement strand
CAAATAAAAAGACCCCCGAACAAGGGGGTCTGTTTATTTGGCGGAGACGGTGGGAGCCGTCAGCAACCCACAGGGTTGCTTCCTCCCAAATCCCGCAACACCCACCCGCACAAATAAAAAGACCCCCGAACAAGGGGGTCTGTTTATTTGGCGGAGACGGTGGGATTTGAACCCACGGTACCCCGGAGGGTACTCCACCTTAGCAGGGTGGTGCACTAGGCCGAACTATGCGACGTCTCCTAGTAACCCCTCAATGATACAGACGAAACCGGCGGCCGGGAAACTAGTGCGTGGCGGCAGGCTGTCGCATCAGGTCCATCATCGCGGGGTTGGCCCGAACCTCGCCGTCGGCGTGGAACACCAGGACGGCGAGCCCAGCGATGCGAGTCGCCAAATCCAGCGTGTCCATCCCGCCGCTGACGATGGCGGTCGCCCACACGTCGCTGGTCACAATATCCGATGACACTACGGTGGCCTGAATGATGGATCCGGTCGAATCGGCGGCGCGCCAAATGTGTTGGCCGCGTTCGCTGAAGCCGCTGGTGGCGATGGCGGACCACTCGCCGCCCAGTCGCACCACGGCGGCGGGGTTCCCCAATCCGTCCGATTGTGCGATGCCCGTGACCCAGGTGCCGGGTTCACCCGAGACGGTCATGTCGCCGCCCGCGTTGATGCTGAACGTGCTGAAACCGTGGGCGCGCATCACCGAGTGTGCAGAGGCGAGAGCGTCAGCCTTGACGATCCCGGTCAGGTCGATGACCCCGTCGGGACGATGGGGGGTGAATGCACCATGGGTGGATTGCCGCCAATCCAAGGCTCGCGCGTAGGTGTCACGAATGTCGTCGGACACTTCGGCCAGCGTGACGTCGTTGCGCGACAACTGACTGAGTGGCGATTCGGGGCGGTACAGCGAGTAATCCCGGTCGTACAGGTCGAAAACTTTTTCGATTCCGTCGAGCGCGGCGATGGTCCGATTCGAGTCGGCTGTGGAATCCGTGGGATCTGCGACGCGGATCGACACGGTCGTGCCCATCGTGTCAAAGATGTGGACGGTCATCCCGTGTACCCGGCGGCGTCCAGCGCGGATTGCAGCGACTGCCTATAGGACTGCGCCGTGTATGTTGCACGCGAAATGTTGGTGATGTCGGCGGACTGGATGTCGAGAACTTCGGCCAGCAGGATGGGGATGGCCTGTTCGTTGATTTCGACACTCTTGCGGTCGTTCGATGGGAACTGCAGAGTTTGGACGTCGGTGATGGCTCCGCCCGAAATGACGACCTGAACCTGCATGGGCCCGAACTTGGTTTGAACAGTGTCTCCCACAAAGGTGCCGTCGGACCCCGCCGCTGTGGTGCTCGTACCCGTCGAGGTGTCGGTCGTTGTCGACGTGTCTGTGGTCGACGTATCCGTGGTCGATGTACCAGTTGTGCTCGAGCCCGTTGTCGAATTGTCGGTATTGACCGAGACCTGGTCGCTTGACGCTGTCGTGGTCGAGTCGACGTGTTCGGCCGCCAGTCCGGCCTGGCCGATGTTCCACCCGATGGCAATCAGGCTCGCGGTGGCGGCACCGGTGATGAATGCAGATGTTGTGCGCATGATGGCTCCTTACCAGGCGAATTCTTCCCAGTGCACGGCGTGCGCGGGGACTTTGTGTGCGGCGAGGTCGGCGCGGACGTTGATCATCCAATCGCTGGGCCCGCAGATGTAATAGTCGCAGTCGCGGGGCTTTCGAACATAGTGGGAAATGTTCTCGCCGTTCGCCCATTCTTCGGTGGGCAGCCACGAGGCCGTGTTGGGGCGACGGCCACTGAGGGTCACCAGCGTGGCGCCTCGAGCCCTGCACAGCGCGGTGATTTCGTTCACCAGGTAGGGTTCCGCGTCGCTGGCGCGCAGGATGACGGTGATGTCTCCGCGATCGGCGGGCAGGTCCTCGAGCAGGGCGCGGATCGGCGCGGCACCGATTCCGGCGGCCATCAACACCACCTTGGGCGACGAGCGCACGGTGTCGGTGAATACCCCGTACGGGCCCTCGGCCCACACCCGAGTGCCGACGCGGATGCGCTGCAGCGCTGTGGTGTTGTCATCCAGGGCTCGCACCGTCAGCCGGATGTACCGCCCGTTGGGCGCGGCGGACACAGAGAACGGGTGCGCCTCCCACATCATTCGCGGGGTGATGAATCGCCACTGGCCAAACGACCCCGAGGGGAACACCCAACGGTCGAGGTTGCGTCCCGTGATGTAGACCGACACGACTCCGGGGGCGATGGTGTCGACTCGTGCGACGACGAGGCGGTGCCGGAGGTTGTGCGCGACGGGGACGATGACGCGGAAGATTACGACGCTGAGAACGGTGCCGAAGAACAACGCCATCCAGTACGCGCGAGCGGCGGTGCCCTCGGCGAACATTCCACCCCATTCAAACTGGTGGGGGATCGACAGCACGAGCACGGCATAGGTGGCGAGGTGGATCGCGTGCCACACGGCATAGGGCAACACCCGTCGGGCGGCAACAATGCTGCTGACCACAACGACGATCATGCCGATGAACGACAGGAAAGCCTTGAGCATGTCACCGTCCGCGTTCCAGTACGTGACGACCTGCTGAACGACGGGAACGTCGGTGGTCAGCGCCGTTCCGACGACCAGTCCGGCGAAGTGTGCCGTGATGAGGTACAGGACGGGCTTGCCCAGCGTGTTGTGCAGGGTGAGGGCGCGGTCGTGTCCGACGACCTTTTCGATCATCGGCACTCGTGCGGCGAGGATAAACATGATGAACAACAGGTTGGTACCCACCAACCCTGCGAGGATTCCGATTCCGATGATGGTTTGGGGAACCGTGCCAAAGTACCGAGCACCGCCGTCCGCAAAGAACAGTGCAACGGCAACCGCACTGGTCAACGGCACGAGTGCTTCGACAAAGTCCTTGCGCGTGTATCGACGAATTCGACGGGTACGAAGTGCCGCGGCGCTGGGTGCCTGCCGCGTGCGGGGGCTGGTAATTGCGGTGTTCACGTGTGTAGTCCAGCGGCTGGGGCTGTGTGAGTTCTGTACGGAACCTATGAGCCGACTATGGATACCGACTAGTTGGCGACGGAACAGGTGTACTGATCGGCGGTCTGGCCCAGTACGCCCTGCAGTTCGTCCCCGGTGGTTCCCGTTCCGGAAGTGCCTGAATCGGTGGACTCGGGTGCCGGAGTTTCGGTCGTGCCCGAATCGGTGGGGTTGTCCACCTGTGTGGACCCAACCCCCGTGGCGTCGCCGGCCAGCGTGAAGGGCTCGTCCGCACGAATCTTGTCGAACAGGGCTGTCGCCAACGATTCGACCGGGGCTACCTTGCCGGCGTACACCCCGCCAACACCCGTGGTTCCCGGGTACTGCACAAACACGATGTTCTCGCGCGGGATTTCCTTCAGCACCAGAGCCATGGCCACCATGACATCGAGGCCTGCGAGGCTGTTCGACAGCGACATCGAGGTTGCCGCGACCTGCGCGATCGAATACAACTTGGTGATGTCCGACAGCACGCCCTCGTCCTGGACCTTTCGGACCAGCGACGACATGTACTGCTGTTGCGACGAAATTCGACCCAGGTCGCTGCCGTCGCCCACGCCGTGACGGGAACGCAGGAACGCCAGGGCGTCATAGCCTTCAATGGTGTAATTGCCCGCCTCGGGGAAATACAGTCCCGTGTACTTGTCATCGATTGGGCCGTCAACACACACGTCGACACCACCAATAGCAGTGGACAGCTGGGCAACGCCCTTGAACGTGACAAGCCCGGCATACGGAATGTCGAGTCCCGTAAGGTTTTCGACCGTCAACACTGCACAAGCCAAACCGCCATAACTGAGGGCCACATTGATGGGTTGAGCCGACATGGCGGCATAATTGCCGGAACCGTCTTCCATGGGGCACGACGGAATCGGCACCACCATGTCGCGGGGAATCGACACAACCACGGCGCTCTGGTGATCCTCGGACACGTGTACCAAGAGGTTGACGTCGTTGAGTTCGCTCGAGAACGAACCGAAACTTCCGTCCTGACCCTGGCGAGTGTCGCTTCCAACAATGAGGATGTTGAATCCGCCGTCATAGGACCCGATCGATGACAGGTTGAGCTGCGTTTCACCCTCGCCGACGAGCGACACCTTGTCGATGCTGGAATTCAGTTTCCAGAAAACAAGTCCACCGACAGCAACACCCGACACCAGCAGGGTGACCATGGCCAAGCCGATGATCCGAACAATGAGGGACCACGGGTGACGTTCGCGCTGTGCGCCGTGACGTGCGACGGGCGTGATGTTGTCTGCCATGTTCCCCCCTTCCGCGGAGGGCGCGGGATTCGAACCCGCGAGACATTTCTGCCCACTAGTTTTCAAGACTAGCTCCATCGGCCGCTCGGACAGCCCTCCGTGGGCAATTCTACCCGAGTAAAGCTATGAACGAGCCGTGAGGGTCGCCAGCACCGCGGGCAGACCGCCATCGGCCTCGGCATGCGTGACCTCGTTGGCCGCAATTCGGACCTCGTCCGGCGCCTGACCCATGGCCACGCCACGGCCGAATTCGGCGGCCCATTCCAGCATCTGAATGTCGTTGCGGCCATCACCCACGGCCATCACGCGCGAACGGTGAATGCCGTGCGACAGGCGCACCTTTTCGAGTGCAGTGGCCTTGTTCACACCAAACGGGCCGATTTCCAACCACGAGGTGTAGCCGATCGAATACGACACCTGGTGCAGTCCCAGCGTGGCGATGGATTCCTGGAATTCGTGTTCCTTGTCGGTCGGCGAGATGACGACCACGCGGGTGGCCTCGTCGGTCATCAACGCCTCGAGCGAGTGCACTTCCTGGGTGAACACGTCGAGCCCCGCCTCGGGAAACCATCCCAGATATTTCAGCAGCCCGGTCTCGTCCTCGACCGCGTAATGCGCCGTGGGCAGCTTGCGGTGAATCGTCGCCAAGACCTCGTTGGGGTTGAACGTCTCGATATCGCCGCGACGGTAACCGGTCTCTTCGGACTCGTCACGATGCAGGATGATGGCGCCGTTCGCACACACCACAAATTGAGGTGTCAGATTCAACTGCGCCAACACGGGCAGGGTAGCCGGAACACTGCGGCCCGTCGCAATCGTGACTTCGTGGCCCTCGTCCACCAATCGCGTGACCTCGCGGATAGTCCACGGATTCAAATCGCCGCGGTAATCCGACAGGATGGTGCCGTCAATATCGAGGGCAACAAACCAGCGTTCGTCCACGGAATCCGTCATCAGACGGGCATCGCGACGGCGAGACCACCGAGGTAGGGGCGCAGGACCTCGGGGATGACAACGCTGCCATCGGCCTGCTGATGGGTTTCCAAAATGGCGACCAACCAGCGAGTGGTGGCCAGGGTTCCGTTCAGGGTGGCGACCGTCTCAGTCGACCCGCCATCGGGGCGGTGACGGATGTTCAACCGGCGGGCCTGGAACGTGGTGCAGTTCGAGGTCGACGTCAGTTCGCGGTACGCGCCCTGAGTGGGAACCCACGCCTCGATGTCATATTTGCGGGCAGCGGACGAGCCCAGGTCACCGGCGGCGACATCGATCACGCGGTACGCCAGACCCAGGGACTGCAGCATGTCTTCTTGGAATCCCAACAGCTTTGCGTGCTCGGCCTCGGC
>CAZRHP010000061.1:0-5702 GCA_964599975.1 uncultured Gulosibacter sp. | reverse complement strand
CTGCGTCTCCCGGGGAATCGCCCGTCCGGTGTTGGCGACCACGAGGTGCACGCCCAGGGGGAGTTCCACGCGGGTTGAAATCCAGGTCGCCCACAGCACACCGAACAACAGCTGACCGTTACCACCGATGTTGAACAGACCCACACGGAAACCGAGTGCGATACCCAGACCCGCAGCAATCAGCGGTGAAGCGAAACGCAGCGTTTCGGTCAACGGGCGAATCGCCGCTACGGGGTCATCGGCGCGTTCGTAGTTGTAAATCGCGCCACGGAACAGAGCGGAATAGCCCTCGAGGACGGCGTTCCACGATGCGGCAAGAGTGTCCATCGGGCGGGCAGTGAAATATTGCGCGGCGGTCAGTACGTGTTCGTTCGAGAAAATCATGAAGAACGCGCCGACCACAAAGCCGAGGAACACCGACAAAATGGTGCGGGTGGTGCCGGCGGCAAAGATTTCCTTTACAGCCGACTGGAAACGGTTTTCGGTTTCGGCACTCATACGGCCACTCCCGCCATCATCTGACCCAGCGTCTCGCGGGTCGCAGTTGAATCCACAATTCCGACAATTCGGCCGCGGTACATGACCGCGATGCGGTCGGCCAGTCCAACGACTTCATCCAATTCGGTCGACACAATCACGACGGGCTTGCCGGCATCGCGGGTGCTAATGATTTGTTCGTGAATGAACTCGATCGATCCCACATCCACACCGCGTGTGGGCTGTGAGGCGATGAACAGCGACAGGTCACGCGACAGTTCACGCGCGACGACCACCTTCTGCTGGTTGCCTCCCGAGAGGTTACCTGCGTGGGTGTCGCGGCCGGGGGTGCGAATATCGTATTCGGCGATAAGTTCGTCGGCGATGCGGTCACGATTGGCGAAATCGATGGCGCCGTTTTTCGCAAAAGGAGGACCAAACGATTTATTGAGCATCAGGTTTTCGGCGATGCTGAACTGGCTGACAAGCCCGTCCTTCTTGCGGTCCTCGGGCACATAGCCCACGCCCGCGTCGATGACCTCGCGCACCGAAGATGCGGTGATATCGAGCTCGCCAAGGTGAATAGTTCCCGACGATACCCCGCGCAGGCCGACCAGGGCTTCCGCCAATTCTGTCTGGCCGTTACCCTGCACACCGGCAATCGCCAGGACTTCGCCTCCGTGCACAGTGAAGGTCACATCATCGACGACCTTGTCGTTGCGGTCGCCCACAACGGTGAGGTTCGTCACCGTTAAACCGGCTGAGCCGATCTGTGGCGGGTTCTTTGTCACGTGCAGGTCGACGGCGCGGCCGACCATCATCGACGCGAGTTCTTCGGCGGATTCCGTGGGTTTCGCATCGCCCACGACCTTGCCCAGACGGATGACCGTGATGACGTCGGCCACGGCCTGGACTTCGCGCAGTTTGTGCGTGATGAACACGATCGAGGTGCCGGATTTCGCCAGACCGCGCATGATTTCCATCAGTTCGTCAGTTTCTTGTGGGGTCAGAACCGCGGTGGGTTCGTCCAACACCAATACCTTGGCGTCGCGTGCGAGCGCCTTGATGATTTCGACACGCTGCTGCGCACCGACAGGCAGGTCCTCGACGACGGCGTCGGGGTCGATGTCGAAACCAAAGCGGTCCGAGATTTCGCGCACACGGGCACGAGCGGCATCGAGGTCGAGCATCCCCATCGCGCCGGTGGTTTCGTTGCCCAAAATAACGTTTTCCGCCACTGTGAAAACGGGGATCAGCATGAAGTGCTGGTGGACCATCCCAATACCGGCCGCCATGGCGTCGCCGGGTCCCGAAAATTTTTGTACGACTCCGTCGAGCAGAATCTCGCCCTCGTCGGCGGTGTACAGGCCGTACAACACGTTCATCAACGTGGACTTGCCCGCACCGTTTTCGCCCAACAGGCTGTGGATTTCGCCGGATTCAACCACCAGGTTGATCGAGTCGTTGGCGGTCAAAGCGCCAAATCGCTTGGTAATACCGCGAAGTTCAAGCTTCATTGCTGTTCCCTTGATAAAAGAGTGTGGGGCCGCCGAGTTTAGTCGGCGGCCCCGAGTTCCGAAAGGACGGAACTTAGCCGAGCGGGTTGATCGAACCTGCGATGATGCCGTCGGTCAGCTCTGCGAGCTTGGCCTCGATGGCAGCAAGGTCACCCGAGAAGTTGGTGATGGGCGAGAGAGCCGTTCCACCGTTTTCGAGGGTACCCAGGTACGAGTCACCGTTGAATGCGTTTCCGTCGATTGCGATGTCCTTGATGATGTCGAAGACAGCGTTGGTCATGCGCTTCTCAACCGAGGTCAGCATCCATGCTGCGTACTCGGGCGAGGTGAGTGCGATGTCCTTGTCAACACCGATCATGAGGGCGTCAACGCCTGCTTCGGTGATGGCTTCCGAGGTAGCACCGAACTGGTCGCCACCGACGGGGAAGATCACGTCAGCGCCGGCAGCAATCTGGCCAGCTGCGATCGACTTCGAGACTGCGCTGTTGGGGGTGAAGTCACCGATGAAGTCACCCTTGCCTGCTGCGGGGTCCCAACCAACGACGGTCACTTCGGTGCCGTTGTCAGCTGCCCATGCCTGAGCGCCGTAGTAGAAACCGGTCATGAAGTCGGTTACTGCGTCGATCTGCATTCCACCGTAGGTGCCGACAACCTTGGTGGTCGACTGTGCTGCGGCGAGGTAACCAGCGAGGTACGAGGACTGGTTCATTGCGTAGTTGATGGGCTTGAGGTTGGCGTTGCCTTCGCTCCAGCCGTCAACGGTGACGAAGTTAACTTCGGGGTTTGCTGCTGCTGCTTCGTTGACAGCGGCAACGAGGTTGAAGCCAACGGCGATGGTGATGTCGCACTCTGCGTCGATCATTGCCTGCAGGTTGGGTGCGAAGTCGTCAGCCGATGCCGACTCTGCGTCCGAAATCTGGACACCGAGCTCGGACTCAGCCTTGGTGAGGCCTTCGTATACCGACTGGTTGAACGACTTGTCGTTCCAGCTGCCTTCGTCCGATACGGCGCAGGCGAGGTAGTCGACCTCGGGTGCTGCGGTTTCGGTGGGTGCGGGTGCTGCTGCGCAGCCAGCCAGGAACAGGGCTGCTGCACTGGACATTGCGAGACCGCTGAGGGCGCGCTTTGTGCTTGTCTTCACTGATTTTCCTCTCAAAGGTGATGGGACGTGGCGGGCATCCAACTCATATTCGCCCGCGCACACCACTATTACTGCAATCCTACGGTTTAACTTTGGGTGCGGGACGGCAAATGCCACATATGAGCATCAAACCGTTACACAGCCGAAACTTACGACACTCTGTTCCGTATCGGAACGCAATTTTCGAGCTACAGAACGTCCTCGTCGCCGGTCTGGCGGATTGTCTCGACGATGTTTTTGACCCGTTGCGCGTGCGCTGCCGTTGTGACGAGTAGTGCGTCCTTGGTGTCAACTATGACGATGTCCTTGACCCCGATTACCGTGATCAGTCGAGGGGTTTCGGACACGACCACACCGCTGGCGCCCTGGTTGAGCACGCGGGTGTTCTCGCCCAACGTGGCGAGGACGTTGGGGTGGCCGCCATTGTGCAGTCGGGCCAACGACGCAAAGTCCCCCACGTCGTCCCATCGGAAGTCACCGGGGATGACGGCGAGGCGCCCGTGGTCGGCCGCGGGTTCCGCGACGGAATAGTCGATCGCCACCTTGGCGATGGTGGGCCACAGCCGACGGACGGTCTCTCCACGGGAATCGGAATCCCACGCATCGGCAATCTGGTCGATGATGTCGGCAACGTCGGGACGGTTGGCGCGCAGTTCGTCCAACAGAACATCGGCGCGAGAGATGAACATTCCCGCGTTCCACAGGTGCTCGTCTCCCTCGAAGTACTCGGTCGCGGTCGCAAGGTTGGGCTTCTCGACGAAACGTGTCACCGAATGCGCGTGAGGTGCCCCGTGAATTCCCGCCAGCCGGTCCCCCATCTCGATATATCCGAAACCAGTCGACGGTTCCGTGGGACGGATTCCGATTGTCACGATGTATCCCTCGCGAGCGGTGGCGACGGCCTCGCGGACGGCGGAACGGAAACGACGTTCGTCCGCAATCACGTGGTCGGCGGCAAACGAACCGATCACGGCATCGGGATTACGACGGACCAGAATTGCGGCGGCAAGACCAATCGCTGCGGTTGAATCCTTGGGCGAAGGTTCGAGGAAGATATTGTCGTCGACCAGAGCGGGCAGCTCATGACGCACACCCTTGCTGTGAGCCTCGCCCGTTACCACGACGATATTCGCCGAAGCGGCCAGAGGAGTCAGGCGGTCCCAGGTGTCGGCGAGCAGGCTTTGGCCACTTCCCGTGAGGTCGTGCAGGAACTTGGGGGCATCGGCGCGGGACAGGGGCCACAGCCGAGAGCCGATACCGCCTGCGGGAATAATCGCGTAAAAATCGTCGATTTGGTGCGCTGCTGTCATGTCAAACACACTACGCGAAGAGAGTAATGTTGGTATGTATCTGTCACCCAAAGGAGGGTCCTAGTGACCACGGCGAAGTCACCCGCAGCTCAAAATCGCATTGCGGGCACGTTGTATCGAGGGCATGAGGGAATGTGGTCGTGGGTTCTGCACCGCATTACCGGTATTGCAATTTATTTCTTCTTGCTGGTCCACGTTTTGGACACCGCGCTCGTGCGCATCAGCCCGGAACTGTACAACGCCGTCATGGCCTCGTACAAGACCCCCGTTATGGGACTGGGTGAACTGGGACTCGTCGGAGCCATCGTGTTCCACGCATTCAATGGCCTGCGCATCATCCTCGTCGACATGTCGGCCTGGGGCGCCCGTCACCAGAAGGGCATGTTCTATGCCGTACTCGTGCTGTGGGTCATCACCATGCTGGCGTTTGCCCCTCGCCACCTCGCGAACGTGTTCGGAGAGTAACGATGAAGACTTTTAACCTGGAAAAAGCCGGCTGGCTGTTCATGCGCTTCTCGGGCGCGCTGCTGATCGTCCTGATCTTCACCCACCTCGGCGTTAACCTGCTGTCCGACGGCGGCGTCAAGGCGATCGACTTCGCCTTCGTTGCCGGCAAGTTGGCCAGCCCCTTCTGGCAGGTGTTCGACACCCTGCTGCTGTGGCTCGCCCTGATTCACGGCGCCAACGGCATGCGCACGGTCATCAACGACTACGCCACCAAGGACGGCGTTCGCAAGGCGCTGCTCGGCGCACTCGGCGTTTCGACCGCTCTGCTGATCGTGCTGGGAACTCTGGTGATTTACACCCTGGACCCCTGCCCCGCCGGCACCCCCGCTGATTTGCTTCCGTCGTTCTGCCCGGTCGCGTAACTATATATAAGGAGCTGTTGTGACTCAGGTTCACAATCACGAATACGACGTCGTCATCGTCGGAGCCGGTGGCGCCGGAATGCGTGCCGCTATCGAAGCCGCACCGAACGCCAAGACCGCCGTCATCACCAAGCTGTACCCCACCCGTTCGCACACCGGTGCGGCACAGGGTGGAATGGCCGCCGCTTTGGCGAACGTCGAAGAGGACTCGTGGGAATGGCACACCTTTGACACGGTCAAGGGTGGCGACTACCTCGTAGACCAGGACGCCGCCGAGATCCTTGCCAAGGAAGCAATCGACGCGATCATCGACCTCGAGAACATGGGCTTGCCGTTCAACCGCACGCCCGACGGCAAGATCGACCAGCGTCGTTTCGGTGGCCACACT
>CAZRHP010000060.1:0-5743 GCA_964599975.1 uncultured Gulosibacter sp. | reverse complement strand
CCACGACCGGCCTTCATCGCGAAGATGTCGCGCGGCTGCTCGCGGTTCTCGACAAGCTCGTCGCGCGTGGCGACACGGTGTTGACGATCGAGCATCATCTCGACGTCGTCGCTGGTCTCGTCGGACTCGTCCTTCGTGACGATTCCGGGCGCCAGCTCAACGTGGCAAAGACAGTCGACGCTCTCGTCGACGTCCTGATTTCCTAGAACTCGCGGGTTCGTTTAGCCAAAGAGCAGCGAGGCTTCTTCCCAGCGTTCCGCGGGCACGGTCTTCAACTGGCCCAAGGCGTCACTGAACGGCGCGGTGATGACCTCGGTTCCGCGCAGTGCCACCATGTGGCCCCACTGCTGTTCGTGCAGTACGCGGGCGGCGTTCATGCCAAAGCGGGTGGCCAGAACGCGGTCGAATGCCGACGGGGTTCCGCCGCGCTGGATGTGCCCCAGTGTGGTGGCGCGGGTTTCGATTCCGGTGGCTTCCTCGATCAGCGGGGCCAGCTGTTCGCCGATTCCGCCGAGGCGGGGGCGACCGAATGCGTCCAGCCCACGTTCCGAGTGAATGTCGGTCATGGTGTCGAGCATGAAGCCCTCGGCGACGCACACCAGCGGTGCGCGTCCACGGTCGGCGGCGGCCTTGACCCAGGCGACGATTTCTTCCAGCGAGGTCTTGCGCTCGGGGATCAGCACGGCGTGTGCACCGGCGGCCATGCCCGAGTGCAGTGCGATCCACCCCACGTGACGGCCCATGACTTCGGCGACCATGCAGCGGTGGTGCGAGTCGCCGGTGGTGCGCAGGCGGTCCATGGCTTCGGTCGCGATGTTGACGGCGGTGTCGAAACCGAAGGTGTAGTCGGTTGCGCTGAGGTCATTGTCGACGGTCTTGGGAACGCCGATGATGTTGATTCCGGCGTCGGACAGGCGTTGTGCTGCGGCGAGGGTTCCTTCGCCACCGATTACGAGCAGTGCGTCGAGTCCGGCTTCGTGCATGACGCTGTTGATGCGGTCGACGCCACCCTTGCCTTCGAAGGGGTTGGTGCGTGACGATCCGAGGATGGTGCCGCCGAGCTTGGCGATGCCTTTGACGTCGTGGCGGGTGAGGGGCGTGAAGTCTGCGTCGACGAGGCCACGCCATCCGTCACGGATTCCGACAAATTCCATGTCGTACTGTGTGGTTCCGACGAGGACGGCGCCGCGGATAACGGCGTTAAGCCCGGGGGCGTCGCCACCCGATGTGAGTACTCCAATGCGCATGCAACTATTCTGGCAAACGCCCGGGGTAATCGTTTCCATGTCACAACATGGGACGGTTTAGTCGAGTCGGCGGTTTACCAGGCGGGACAGCATGATTGACGACCGTGTGTGGTCGACGTTGGGTGCGTTGCGTACTTTTTCGAGTGCATGTTCCAGCGACGGAATATCGCGGGCGCGCATGTGCACGATGGTGTCGGCGTTCCCCGATACGGTTCCCGCATAGACGACTTCGGGGATTGTGGTGAGCAGCTTGCGCAGGTCTTCGGGTGCGACGGTGCCCCGGCAGTACAGTTCGACATAGGCTTCGACGCCCACACCGTCGACTGCGGGGTCGACCTGTACGGTGAATCCGCGGATGGTGCCGTCGGCGACCATGCGGTCGACTCGGCGCTTTACGGCCGATGCCGAGAGTCCTACGAGATCGCCAATGTCCGCGTAGCCGGCTCTGGCATTGTCGCGGAGTTGGTCAATTATTTTGTGATCGGTTGCGTCCACCCTGTAATCGTAGGCTTTTTCGGCCGTCGTGCCTAGCGTTCGCGCAAAGATAATGCTTGGGGTGGCCGAGTGCGGGGTGTCGGGCTCTCGGTGGTTACGCTATCCGTGTGACCATTTCCGTACTCAGCCCTGAAATTCTGCGGGGAATTCGCGAGCGAGCCGCCGAGACCGACCGCCGCAACGAATTTTGTCATGTCGATCTGCGCGCGCTGGTCGACGCCGGTTACCTGCGGGGACACGACTCGCTGTCCGCTGCGGCCCACGACCAGCGGCTGCTTGCGCAGCACGCCCCCGCAACGGCACTGGCCGTCGGCATGCATCATGTCTGGTTGGGCGTCGCACGCCACCTGATGGCAGGGGGAATCTCGGCGGGGACGATTCTCGACGAGGCGCTCGCCGGTGAAATCTTTGCGTTCGGAATTTCCGAGGCGGGGAACGACGCCGTGTTGGGCGACTCGACGACTACGGCCGTCACTCACGCGGACGGATCCGTTGCCCTCACGGGGACCAAAATTTTTACGAGCATGTCACCGGCGTGGACACGGTTGGGAACTTTCGGCATCGACGGCGACGAACTGGTCTTCGGATTCCTGTCCCGCGACCGTGATGCTGCGGGTGCACCAATCAACCCTGCGGGTATCACCCAGGATTCCGACTGGGACACCTTGGGCATGCGCGCGACTCAGAGCTGGACGACTCACCTCGACGCCGCACGGATCGATTCGGCCCACGTGCTCGCCCGCATTTCCCGCGACGCGGCCGACCCGTTGCGCTATGCCATCTTCGGAGTGTTTTCGACCCTGGTCGCGTCGGTGTACCTCGGTATCGCCGACCGAGCCCTGGAACTGGGAATCGAGGCGGCTCGCACCCGCACCTCGAGGCTTGCGGGCGGTGCGCCGTATTCGGCGGACCCCGACATTCGTCGCCAGTTGGCCGACGCCGCGTTGATTGTCGACGGGCTTGTTCCGCAGGTCACCTCGATGGCGGCCCAGCTGGATGCCGAGGCCGCGAACGGCCGCATCGGCGAAATCAGTTTCCGACAGTTCGCCGGCCTCAAGCACCGTGCGGTGGAAGCGGCCCGCACCGTCGTCGACATCGCGCTGCGGGTGTCGGGCGGAAACGGTTATCGCAATGGGTCCGAAATTTCGAGGCTGCACCGTGACGTTCTGGCCGGGATCTATCACCCCTCGGACCCCGAGAGCGTGCGTCGAACCGTCGCCAGCGACCTGCTCGACTAATAGTTCGTGCCTGCGATGGCCGAGGCTCGGACGGCTATTGCGGACCGCGTTCTGTCAACGTAATCATCTGGGTTTCGGATGACTCGGGGTCGAACTCGTCGCGTTCCCGGCTGAAGCTGCTGCGGATCGCGGGGGTCAACTTCAGATGGTGTGTGCGACGAATCCACACATAGGCGATGAGTGCGGCAGAGAATCCACCGACGGCGGCCGCGCTGACGGCCCAGCGGGGACCGAATTCGTTCGCCAACCACCCGACCAGGGGGGAACCGAACGGGGTTCCGCCGATCAGGACGGTCGTGTACATGGCCATGACGCGCCCGCGGAATTCCGGTTCCGTCGTGGTCTGAAGGTAAGCGTTGGTCGTGGCGACCATGGTGATCGAGGCCAACCCCAACAGCGGGTACACGAACATGAATGCGGTGATGGACGGTGCAACCGCACTCAATACGGCTGCGATACCAACCCCGGTCGCCCCAAGGATGATGACGGTCAGTCGCGGGCGGGCCGAACGGGCAACCATCAGCGACCCGACGATGGACCCCAAGGCCAGCGCCGACGTGATGAACCCGTAGTCGTGTGCGCCCAGCCCGAATTCGATGACGGCCATGGTTGAGCCAAAAATCGAGTAGTTAAAGACCAAGGCCCCGACGATGAACACCATCACGAGCAGCACCTTGAGATCGCCACGGGTGCCGATGTACCGCAGCCCGGCGGCGAAACCGCCCTTGGTGGTCGCAATCTTTTTCATGGGGTGGAACAGGTTTTGCCGCATCGACAGCATGGCGATGATTCCGCCGAAGTACCCGGCGCTGGCGAGGGTCAGCACCCACCCCGTTCCCGCGGTCGTGATCAGGACGCCCGCGATTGCGGGGCCGATCAGCCTCGACGAATTAAACATGGTCGAGTTCAGGGCGACGGCGTTGGGCAACAGCGATGTTCCGACCAGTTCGCCGACGAAGGTCTGGCGGGCCGGCGCCTCGAGCGACTGTACGATTCCCAGGCCCAGGGCCAGCGCGTACAACAACGGCAACGAGGCGACGCCGGTCAACACGGTGAGTCCCAATATCAGCGCCAAAACGCCCTCGGCCGCGGTGGTAAAAATCAAAATTTTGCGACCGTTGAAACGGTCGACCAGTGTCCCGACGAACGGTCCCAGAATGAAGATGGGTCCGAACTGCAGGGACAGGCTGATGCCCACGGCGACCGCATCGTGGTCGGTCAACTCGGTCAGAACCACCCAGTCCTGTGCGGTGCGGTGTGCCCACGAACCGATGCTGGTGACGAGAGCACCGATGAGCCATTTCCGAAAGTTGGGCTCGCGCATCGCACGAAACATCGAGGGCCGTCCGGCGGGGGCGGCCGGGGCGGTTCCAGAACGTGACGGCACATGCTCATCCTACGCTCGATTATTTGTACCCGAACATTCCGAATGCCCCGCCGTGAACCTACACTGATTACGGAGGCCCCATGGAAAACACTGACGTTCACCCCGAGCACCGCACCTTTGTCGATGCCGAGCGGATAACCATTCACACCACCGTGTGGCACGCCACGGCCCCGAAAGCTATCGTTCAGATCTCGCACGGATTGGGCGACCACTCGCAGCGTTACGACCACCTGGCACGGACACTTGTTGCTCAAGGTTTCACCGTGTACGCCGACGACCACCGCGGTCACGGCGAAACGGGCCGCGAACAGTGGGGCGGGGACCTGTCACAACTCGGCCGTCTGGGTCCCGGCGGTCTGCGGGCAACCGTCGCCGCGATTGCCCAGTTCACGGGAATCATTCGCACCGAAAACCCGGGACTGCCTCTGATTTTCCTGGGACATTCGTGGGGTTCGTTGATGGGCCAGATGGCCCTTGACGCGGGAACGCTCGATGTCGATGCCGCCGTGTTCTCGGGTTCGGCCCTGCGACTGCCCTGGGCCATGAACCCGGGTGACCTGAACGCGAAACACCGACACCTCGGTACCACCGGTTCCGAGTGGCTGTCCCGAGACCCCGCTGTCGCCGATGCGTTCCTCGCCGACCCGCTGACGTTCAAGGCCGATGTGCTCAAGTTGTTCGGCCTCGCGGACGGCCTGCGCCTGTACGGCACCCCCCGACCCCCGCACGCCGATATCCCTCTGCTGTTGATTTCTGGCACCGACGATTCGGTGTGCACCGAGAAATCGCTCGTCGAACTCCTGCGTCGTTACATTGCCGCGGGTTATTCGAACGCGCAGCTCACCATGTATGACGGCGCCCGCCACGAGGTGTACAACGAAACCAACCGCGACGAGGTCTATGCCGATGTCGTGCGCTGGATCGACACCCATGTACTCAAGGAATCACAGTAATGCGCGGTGAATACAAAGTCCCCGGCGGCAAACTTGTCGTCGTCGAACTCGACAGCGAGGGCGGGCACTTCCGCAACGCACACATCTCGGGTGACTTCTTCCTGGAACCCGACGAGGCGCTCGCGGACATCGAGGGCGCACTGAATGGTTTGGCCCACAACTCGTCGGCCCAGGAAATCGCCACCGCGGTGCGTGCCGCTATCGGCGACGACGTCGTCATGTTGGGGTTCAGCCCCGAGGCCATCGGCACCGCAGTCCGTCGTGCCGTATCCCACGCCCGATCGTTCGAAGAATTCGAGTGGGAGCTGGTGACCGCACCGCCGCTGAGCCCCGCGATGCACCTCGCGCTGGATCAGGTCTTGACCGAGGAACTCGGTGCGGGACGACGTGGTCCGACTCTGCGCATCTGGGATTGGGCCGAAC
>CAZRHP010000059.1:0-5921 GCA_964599975.1 uncultured Gulosibacter sp. | reverse complement strand
GGAACTCAACGCGCGACTGCGCGAATCCGGCCACACCGTGTGGTTCGACCCCGAGTTGCGTGTCGGCTATTACCCCCGCTCAACGTTCCGGGCGCTGGCGAAACAGCTCGTCGATACCGGAATGTTCCGTGCATTCATCACGCTGTCATCACCGGGTCGCGTGAGGTTGCGATACCTTGCCGCGCCCGCGGTTGTCGCGGCGGCAGTCGGTGGTGTGGCGCTCGCACTCGGTGTCGGACACTGGTGGCCTCTCGTTCCGCTCGCGATGTATGCCACGGCAATTGTGGCCAGTGTCGCCACAGCAACCGGTGTGGACATCCGAACCCGACTCGCGCTGCTGGCCGTACTGCCCACCATGCATTTCTCGTGGGGGCTCGGATTCTGGAAGGGCGTGTTCGTGCATCGCGGTCACCCCGCGGCGCTCGCCGCTGCTCGTGCTGCCCGCAGCGGATCCGCGGCCTAGCCTCGGAAAATACAGGCCCGAATCACCCCACGCCGTAAACTAAAACGACACCACAGGCTCGATGCGCCCAGCAGCCATCGAAGTGAAGGATTTACTATGACCAACATTGTCGTGTGCTCGTTCTACACCGACGACGAGTATTACCGCTCCGAAGCCGAGGCGCTGCGTGCCGACCTCGAAAAACTGGGTGTCGACTATGTGTTGGAAGAAATCGTCAAGGAACCAGGCCAGGACTGGGCCGACCTGTGCCGCAAGAAAGTGCCATTCCTCAACTCGGTGTGTGAACGTTTCCCCGACTCGCGCGTGTTCTGGATTGATGTGGACTGCCGTCTGCTGTCGTTGCCCGACTTTGTGCGCGAATCCAGTGCGGACATCATCGGATTCCAGCGCGGTTTCGGTTCCGCTTTGACCATCGGGTACGGCAACCGAACCCGTTTCTGGGAGCCCTGCTTCTGGGGTGTGGCCGCGACGCCTCAGGCCCGCCGCATGATTTCAGAAGCCGCCGCGATGGAGAAGGTCTCGACGATCAAGGCCACCGACGACTATTTCTTTGAGGACGCATGGCGTGCCACCGCTGATTCGTTGACCTTCCAGCTGGTCCCGTCAGCCTGTGTAGTGGGAAAGGGTGACCCCTCGATCGACCGCGAGGCATTCTTTGTGTTCGGCTCCAGCGGCAACGTTGACGAATTCAAGGGCAAGGTTGTCCAGCACACCTCGAACGCCCGTCAGCCACTGAAGAAGCGCATCATCAACCTGGGCAAAAAGGCGTTGTCGCGCATGCCCGACTCGATGTCCCGCCAAATCGTCAGCATCGCAGACCGTGTGGGCATCACGGGTGTGTTGACCACCAGCTCGAACGGTGGCGACCCCGCTCGCATCAATCTGACCAAGCGTGTTCTCAAGGCAGGTTTCGAAGGCAAGATCGAGGTTCTGGAAACCTGTGCCGCCGAACTGTCGACCACCGGTGTCCCCTCGCAGGAAGAACGCGCCACCATCGAGGCTGCTCGCAGCTTTGCCTCGTACTCCGCTCGTGACTCGAACGAAACCATCCCTCTCGTGTGGTGGGCACGCCCCTTCCCCGGAAACTTTGGCGACTGGTTGAGCCCCATGATTGTGGGCAACTACACCGATGCGCGAATCACCTACCAGCCACCCACGGCACCCAGCTCGGAACGGCACATCATTGCGCTCGGTTCGATCGGTCGCTTCATCAAGCCTTCATCGGTCGTACTGGGAACCGGTATCTCGAGCAACGACGTTGACCTGCATCCCAAGGCCACCTATGTTTCCGTCCGTGGCCCTATCACCGCTCAGCTGGTGAAGGACTGCGGAGGCCCCGACGTGGAATCGTTCGGTGATCCCGGTGCCATCATGTCGCGCATTGTGCCCGTCGACCGTGCGTCGACCAACGGCCGCACTGCGTTCATCCGCCACTTCACCCACGCACGAATCCCCGTGACCGTTCCCGAGCACTTTGACGAACTGTCGATCTATCGCTCGAACCCGGCCGACATCACGTCGTTCATCGTCGAGATGGCCCAGTATGACCGTGTGGTCACCAGCGCGATGCACGTGTTCATCGTGTGCCAGTCGTACGGAATCCCCGTGTCTCTGGTCACTTTCGAAGGTTTCGAGGATGCGGTTCACGGTTCGGGCATCAAGTACAGTGACTACTCGCAGGGCGTCGGTCTCGACCCCATCAACCCCGCAGTGGTCCCGCTGAACCTCACGAACTTCTCGTTTGCCAGCATCGAACGTGACGACGTCGTATCCGACGCGGTCAAGGACGAGATCGAGGCCGCTGTCGCCCGAGCAATCTCTGTTGTCGGCGAGAAGCGCTAAGCGACTGCGCACACCGCAGGGTTAATGCCATGACGACGTCGCGACTCACCATCGGGTACTCCACGCTGGGGGACCGTGTCGCAAATATTCAGTTGCCGGCACAACGCGACGACATCGACATCCTCATCGTTGTCCAAGGACAGCCGGTGAACCCGCCGGTCCGCAGCGATGTCACCCTCGTGGTCATCGACTCATACGGCGTCACCAAGAGTCGCAATGAAGTGTTGCGTCGAGCCCAGGGTGAAGTTCTGGTTTTCGGCGATGACGACATCGTGTGGGACATGGCGGGGCTCGATTCGGCGCTGGCCCAGTTCGACGCACGCCCAGAATTGGCGTTGCTGTTGGGTCGAGGCGTCGATGAAACCGGCGCACTGCGTAAGCGTTACCCCGAGACGATCGAGCGTCTCTCCCGGTGGAACTCAGCAAAGGCCGCGACCTATGAAATGCTCGTACGCCCCGCCATGTTCCGTGCCGCACATGTCGGGTTTGACGAAGCATTCGGTGCTGGGGCCACCAATTATTTGGGTGACGAGTACATCCTGATCGCTGACGCAGCAAAGTCCGGCCTGCTGTGTGAATTCCACCCCATCACGGTTGCGATGCACCCGACAGAATCATCGGGGTCTCGATACCGTTCCATGGCCGATGCGCGGGCGCGGTCCATCATCTTTACCCGGGTTTTCGGGCCCCTGCTGGCTATTCCCGTTCGCGCGGTATTTGTCGCGCGCGACCCCGGTCGTTTCGCAGGACTGGGGTCGATGATCCGTTTTGTGTTGGGGGTTTTCCCCGCCGCTGCCCGTCCGTAAGGCCGGCAACTGCGGTTACAGCGAATCCAATGCTGCGCCCGCGGTCGTGTGGGTGAATTCGAACCCGTCGGCTAACAGCGCCGAGGGCGACACTTTTTGCGACCACAACAGAAGTTCAACCCCGCCCTCGCCGAAACCGGCGCGGACAACAAATTCGGGAATGACAAAGAGGTGCGGGCGCTTCATCGAACGAGCCAAGGCGCGGGTGATGGTCTCGCTCGTCGCCGGGGTGGGCCCCACCAGATTCACGGGTCCCGCAATTTTTGAGTCGATCAGGTGGACGATGGCGCGAACCTCGTCGGTCATGGAAATCCAGGGCCACCACTGCGAACCTCGGCCCACACGTGCGGCAGCACCGAGTTGGGTGGCGAGACGCAGCGGGCTCAGCGCCCCACCATCGCCCAAGACGATACCGGTGCGCAAAAATACGGTGCGAACTCCCGCATCAATCGCTGGCTGGGCCGCGGCTTCCCACGCGACAACGACGTCGGCAAGGTATCCGGTGGATCGCTCGGAACCTTCGTCCAATCCTTCGTCTCCGCGGTTGCCATAGGACCCAGTACCCGATGCGCTGAGAAAAACGGTGGGCGGAACCTCGGCTGCGGCCATTGCCCGAGCCAGGGTTCCCGTGGTCTGCACACGCGAATCCATGATTTCGCGCTTCCATGCGGCCGTCCACGGCATTTTGCCAATCGAGGCGCCCGCCATGTTGATCACGGCATCAACTCCGGACAGCACGCTGGGGTCCAATTCACCGGTCGCCGGGTTCCACTGAACTTCGTTAGCGCCCAGCGGCGCACGGCGCACCAAGCGAATGACGTTCCACCCCTCGGCGCGTAACTGTGTTGCAACTGCTGTGGCGATGAAACCTGTGGCACCGGCAATGACGGCGGTGCGGCCTTGATTCGGTGTAGACATGTGACAACCTCCCCTTGGATTACACGATAGGGGAGGTTGGCGGCGAATTGTGGCGGATGATCTCCGACAGGAGGAACGTGTTGCGCTCTGTGATTCGCTGTTCTAAATCTGTGGGTCGGACTCGGGGGTGACGGTTCCACCGAAACGCTTGTCCAGACCGAACGTGATTCCGCGCTTTGCGAATGTCAAATAGATTTCGCAGCCGAGGCAGTACCCGAAGAACGCATTGAGGAAAGCGGCAATGAATGCTGCCGATGCAGCGCCGACCAGTCCGAAAGGCACGCCGGCAATGTGCAGGATCACACCGGTCGCGGCCACGATAAAACCAACGGCCTGGGCGAACGTGGGTCCAGCAGGGCTCTCAAGGAACTCGGGTGCCGAGAGGCGGGGGCGCACGAACTTCTTAAAGGCCACACCGTACGGGTGTCGTGACACTCCGGCGACGGCGCCCCATCCGAACAGCACCGTGATGACGACGAGAAGCAGGAACGGGAACTGCCCAATCCGCTCGGCGAGGGTGCCGACGATTCCCGCCGAGTCCAACCCGGTGGCCACCACGATCAGCAACAACACCGAGGTGATGGTTGCGCCAAAGCGGGGTCCGCGGGGGTCAATTCCGCTGGGGGTGTGTGCGTTCATGCGGGCCTCCTAGGCTGCGGTTGAGTGAGCGCCATCGATGGCGTCAAGGAAGACACGTGCCGGTGCGACACCATTGATGCGGCCCACGACCTCACCGGAATCCGTCACAATAAGGGTCGTCGGCGTCGAGCGAATGTTCAAACGTGACGCCAAATCGAGGTGTTCCAGCGCATCGACCTCGCGGTGTGCAATATCGGAACGATACAGCGCCAATTTGGCCAACTGGGGCTTCAAGGCTGCACAGGGGCCGCACATTTCGGTGGTGAACTGCAACAGAGTGGTGGCGCCCGGGGTGACAAACCCCTGCGGAATAACCGACGACGAGGCCGGCTTTGATACGCGGCCCTGGGTGCGCTTCCACAACAGACCCAGCACAGTCGCAGCGGCGACAAGTGCAAGTACGGTCAGCGTGGTGTTCATACGACAACGGTACGTAAAAACCGTGAACAATGCGGTTACATTGCGGACTGTTACGAAGGCCACACAGCAAGGGAGATGCGCACGCGTCGGGGCATGCCATCGTCACGCGATAGCAGCCGCGCACAACACAACAAATAGTCCCAACCTGGGATGTTCGATAGGCTTGCACCCATGAGCGAACCTATTTTCCGCAGCGATGTCACCGTCGAACTCGTGCGTGCCGCAGCTCAGGACTCTGACGTTCTGTTCGCCGCCCGTGTTTCCACCCAGGGAGAACAGTCACTCGACGGCGCAAACGACGAAGCCGGCGCTCGCGATAAGGGCCTCATCAACTATTTGATGCGTGACCGCCACGGTTCGCCGTTCGAGCACAACTCGATGACCTTCTATGTGCAGGCCCCCATTTTTGTCTTCCGCGAATTCATGCGACACCGCATGGCCTCGTACAACGAAGAAAGCGGACGCTACCGGGAACTCCGCCCTGTTTTCTATGTGCCGAACCAGGACCGCAACCTCGTACAGATCGGAAAAACCGGTCACTACGAATTCATCCCCGGCACACCCGAACAGTACGAACTCGTCGATGCAGAAGTGCGCGCCTCGTCGACCGCTGCGTACGAGTCATACCAGCGCATGCTCGACGCCGGAGTTGCCCGTGAAGTGGCCCGCAGCGTTCTGCCCGTCAACATCTATTCGTCCATGTATGTGACCATGAACTCGCGTTCGCTGATGAACTTCCTCAGCCTGCGCACCATGCGCGAAGGAACCCACTTCCCATCGTTCCCGCAGCGCGAAATTGAAATGGTCGCCGAAAAGATGGAAACCTTCTGGGA
>CAZRHP010000058.1:0-6057 GCA_964599975.1 uncultured Gulosibacter sp. | reverse complement strand
CTGATTCCTGTGTTCACAATTTTTGGTTTGATGCTCGTGATTTTTGCGTTGCTCGTACGGTTGACACAGGGGCGTGCAACGCGCCTGTGGTGGTGGGCCTACTGGGTTGCGTTCGCGGGAGGGATCGCGGGGCTTGCCGAGATAATTGGCGCCAATTTTGGCCAGGATCGTGTGTTTTTTCTCACATATCCGCACATTGCGCAGATGGCGATCTCCTATCTGATCCTGCGAGCAGGAAACGGCTCGGGTAAACCGCAAAACCACTCCACGGTCAGCCAATTAGTTGGCCCGACAGTGCTCACAGGATTCCTGAAAACCAAGATTGCATTGGCGTTCCTGCTGCCGGTTGGAGCGGTGTTCCTGTGGTTCGCATTTAAGAACACAACCCTCTGGCCGTATGACACTTTTATTCGATCGGATGAAAACCCGTTCTGGATTTGGTTCACATATTACGAATTCAGGTATCTGGTGACCTTCGGGCTGATTGCGGCATGGTTAGTCACGTTCGTATGGACACGGAAACCTGGAAAGGAACGATTTGATCTGTTGCCAGTTGCGCACATTTCCTGGGCTGCAGGTGTCGTGTTGGCCTTCACATCATTGATGTTCAAAACGATTCCCGGGATCGAATCTTATGAAGCGATGTTTAACGGGGACTTCCTGTCCTCGCTTGCGACATTCCTGAGTTTGGGAATCATCGCGTTGACGCCCGGAATTTCGCCGTTCGAGGCGATGCGCACTGGCCGTTGGCTGAATAGTGCAAAGAAAATCCGACCAGAGAAAGCAGTGTAATCATGAACCCGTTCCAAGCGCTCATCAATGCGTTGTACAACGACGGCAACGGAATCGTCCTCATGCTGGGAGGCATGATGGGCGGGCTCGTCGAGCTCAGCATTGTGGTGTTCTTTTCCGCCTATGTGGCGACAAAGATGAGCTCTGTCAAGGCCTATTGGGCCTGGGCGATCGTTTCTATCGTCGCCGCAGTTGCGTGGGGGATCCACTTGATCCTGTCGCTGTCGTGGGAAGGATTCGTGTGGCCCGAGCGCGGTATCGACCTGATGCAGCTGGGATACGCGTGGCCGTTCCTGCCGTGGCCGTTGACCCACTTGCTGATCATCCCCGTTCTGATCAACGGGTATGCGGGCGTCGTAAAACGATCCACCGCAGAATAACCAGTGCACAAGTGGTGGGGGACCGGGCTCGGTTACCCACCACTTGTGTTATGAAACCTGGTTTTCTTCAACCCATTTCAGGTATTCGGGTGTGACGGTACCGGTCACATAGTCACCCGTGAAGCACGACATTTCGAGTGCGGTGACTGAGCTGCCTTCGATGATGGCGGCCTGCATGTCGTCGACCTCTTGGTAAATGAGGTAGTCGGCGCCAATCTCGCTGGCGATTTCGGGAATTTTGCGACCCGCGGCGACCAGTTCCGAACGTGACGGCATGTTGATGCCATACACGTGGGGGTAACGGACGGGCGGTGCGGCCGAAGTGAAAATTACGCTCTTTGCGCCTGCGGCGCGAGCCATCTCGACGATTTCGCGTGACGTGGTGCCACGCACAATCGAGTCGTCGACGATGAGCACGTTCTTGCCCGCGAATTCCGAGTGCATGGCGTTCAGTTTCTGCTTCACGCTCTTTTTGCGGGCTTCCTGGCCGGGCATGATGAATGTGCGACCCACATAGCGGTTCTTGTAGAAACCTTCACGGTATTCGACACCCAGTTTGCGTGCGACCTGCATGGCGGCAGGGCGAGCCGAATCGGGGATCGGCATGACCACGTCGATCTGGTCCAGCGGCACGAATTTCTTGATCGTGTCGGCCAGACGGTCGCCCAAACGAAGTCGTGCTTCGTACACAGAAATGCCGTTCATGATCGAGTCGGGACGAGCGAGGTACACGTATTCGAAAGAACAGGGCACCAGTTGCGGGTTCTGTGCGCACTGGCGGGACGACATGTGGCCGTCCTCGGTGATGAACACCGCTTCACCCGGTGCGATTTCGCGCACAATCTCGTAGTCGCCGTGTTCCAGCACCAGCGACTCGCTGGCCACAATCCATTCGGCTCCGTTGTCGGGGTTCTCGCGACGGCCCAACACGAGAGGGCGGATGCCGAACGGGTCGCGGAAAGCCAACAAACCGTGGCCCGCGATCAAGGCGATTGCAGCGTAAGAGCCCTCGACGCGTTCGTGCAGAACTTCGACGGCGTCAAAGACATCGTCGGGTGAAAAAGCGCGCACACTGGTGGCGGCCTGCAGTTCGTGGGCGAGCACGTTGACAAGAAGTTCCGTATCCGAACTGGTGTTCAGGTGGCGTCGGTCGTTCAGGTGCAGATCGTCGGTCAGTTCACGGGTGTTCGTCAGGTTGCCGTTGTGGACGAGGATGATGCCATAGGGGGCGTTCACATAGAACGGCTGCGCTTCTTCCTCGTTCGATGCGGTGCCGCGGGTGGCGTAACGCACATGGCCCAAACCCATGGTGCCCAAAAGGCCACGCATGTCGCGGGTGCGGAATGCTTCGCGAACTTGACCTTTGGCTTTGCGCTGGTGGATTACCCGGCCCTCGCAGGTGGCGATACCGGTGGAATCCTGACCGCGGTGCTGCAACAAGGCCAGTGCATCGTAAACCTGCTGGTTTGCTGCTGTCGTCGAGACCAAACCCACAATGCCGCACATGTCGCAGGCTTCTCCTTCGCGGTAAACGCCACGATTGGCGTTCCTCTAGTCTTTCACACTTCTGCGATTTGCGCGGATGAGCATTCGCTAAACTGAGCGGGTGACGGCGAAAAATTCTTATGCACAAGCTGGTGTCGATACCGAGGCGGGCGATGTTGCCGTCGAGCTGATGAAAGCATCGGTGAAGGCCACGCACGGCCCCGAAGTTTTGGGCGGCGTCGGTGGTTTCGCCGGCATGTTTGACGCATCCGCTCTGAAGGAATACCGCAAGCCTCTGCTGGCCACATCGACCGACGGTGTCGGCACAAAGGTTGCGATCGCCCAGGCGCTGGATATTCACCACACCATCGGCCAAGACCTCGTCGCAATGGTCGTCGACGACATCGTGGTCGTGGGCGCTAAGCCCCTGTTCATGACCGACTACATTGCCTGCGGCAAGCTCGTGCCCGAACGCATCGCATCCATCGTCGACGGAATTGCCCGCGCATGCGCCGAAACTGGCACGGCGTTGGTCGGCGGCGAAACAGCCGAACACCCCGGTCTTCTGGGCGCCGACGACTACGACGTCGCAGGTGCCGCGGTCGGTGTCGTCGAAGCCGACGAAATGCTGGGCGCACACCGCGTGCAACACGGCGACGTCGTTATCGCGATGGCATCGAGCGGCCTTCACTCGAACGGTTTCTCACTGGTCCGACACATCATTGCCGGACGAGGCGTCGCCTATGACTCCACCGTCGCCGAATTTGATCGCGTCCTGGGTGAAGAACTGCTCGAACCCACAAGGCTCTACACCGCACCGATCCTGGACACCCTCGCCGCCCACCCGGGTGCGATTCACTCACTGTCGCACGTGACCGGTGGCGGAATTGCCGCAAACCTTGCCCGTGTCCTGCCCGACGGCGTCTGGGTTGATATCGACCGTTCCACCTGGTTGCCGCCACAAGTTTTCCGGGTGCTGATGGACTGGGCGGGCGACAGCCTCGAATCCACCGAAGAAACCTGGAACCTGGGAATCGGCATGTTTGCTGTCGTGGCCCAAGAATCCGCCAGCACCCTGACCCGTGAGTGGACCGCTGCGGGAATTGACTCGTGGGTTGTGGGCACTATCTCGGACACGCCCCGTGATCTGGCCGGTTTTGTTCGCGGCGCCAAGGGCGTCGATGGCGGGGCAGTGCGTCTCGTCGGTTCCTACGCCCACTAAACGACAAACGAATAGCCACGGTTTCCCGTGGCTATTCGTGGACACTGTCGACTATTTGTCGTCGTCCTCGTCCTCGTCGTCATCCGTTTCGAGGTATTCCGACCATTTTTCGAGGTCCTCTTCGAGGCGAGGGTTACCTCCGAGCTCGCGCTCAAGGCTGCCCAGGTCAGTGTCGGGGCTGAAGTATTTCAGCTCGCGCGCAACCTTTGTGTGCTTGGCTTTCTGCCGTCCACGTCCCATGAAGGACCCCCTCAATCGGCTGTGATGGTGTCATGTTCACCTGTGAACAGATCCACAGCGTACGAATCAGAGGTTCAGTTTATCACGCACCGATGGCCAGCATGACGGCATATGCACCGAGCAGCGCACAGACCGTGCCGCCTCCGACGTGCACCACCAGCAGAATTACGGCCCGACCCCATTTCCGCGCCCGCGCATCTCGGACACACGCGACCATGAGTGTCGAAAAAGTTGTGAGGCCGCCCGTGAACGCGACGAGCCCCGCGACGGCAACGGAAGGCAGGCCAGGGGACACTGCGTAGAAAACCCCGAGGGCGAAACTGCCGGCCAAGTTCACTGATAACAGTGCTGCAGCGGCACGGGATTCGCCCCATGCACGGAATGTCCCCCACCGAGTCAGTGCACCGGCAGCGCCCCCCAGTGCAATCGAGGGAGCGAGCAACCAGAATTCGACAAAATTCATGAGGCGCGCCTCGAATCGCGAACCGCTTCACCGGCACGGGCTCCCGCCCATGCGGCAACGACTCCACCAGCGATGCTGCCCGCCACGTACACCCACAGTTCGGAAGCGAAATCCGAGGGGGTGAAGGCGATGAAACCGCTGAGTGCGGAGAGTGTGGTGAAGGTGCCCAAGAATCCCGTGGTCAGTCCCTGTCTGAACCATTCCGGAGTTGTCGGGCCCAGAGTGGCTGTGGCGAATCCGAGTGCGCCCGCGCCGGCAATATTGGCGACGATGACGCCGTCAATACCGGGAAGCGCGAGGGACATCATCATCACGTTCAACGCTTCGCGACCCAACGCCCCCAACACGGCACCCACTGCGATGGCGGCGCCGACTCGGACGTTGTGATTCATGTTTCCACTGTACGGCGGGTTCCCTGTGTGCCGTCGTCACTGTCGTCGACGACACCCGCTTTCGCGGCGAATGCGGGGCTGTGGCGCTGGTGGCACAATACAGATATATCGAACTGTCACAGGGGGCAGCATGTCAGCAGAAACTGCACAACAGCATCACCACGATCATTCCGCCGAGGTCATCGAGCGGTGGGGTCAGAAGGCGTATGACATTGCGAATTCGTGGTGGTCTGGTTTGGATGTTTCCGCTCGTAATGATTTTCTGCGCGAGAGCAGCGACTTGTCGGCTGCGTGGATCCAGGCTGCAGCAACGCTGGCCGCCGACAGTGACGAGGTGCGTGCCCTGGTGTTGCGCCACTCGCAGTGGATCACCCGCGCGTGGGGTGGCGTGGAACCGACCCGCGAACAGTTGGTGGGTTTGGGCGACATGTATGTCGCGGACGAAAGGTTTGCGGCGAACTATGGCGGTGACGAGGGCGCGCGATTTGTGCGTGATGCCCTGGCGTTGCACGCCTGACGGTCGAAGCCCGAGTCCGCACGGAATCGACCGCATTGTGACACTTAGTGTCTTCTTAGATTCCCGTAGTACTCTGGGAGGTCGATAGAAAGGCCGGTCATGCACCTGCTCTCACGTTTCTCGCTTCGTAACCGCGCACTGATTGCTCTGGTCACCATCGTCGTCGCCATCTTTGGTGGAATCTCGATGACCCTGCTCAAACAAGAACTGATCCCCTCGGTATCGTTCCCGCAGCTGGTCGTCGTCACCAACTATCCCGGCGCCTCGCCCATCGTCGTCGAAAACGAGGTGTCGACCCCCATCGAAACGGCAATCCAATCCGTGCCCGGACTGGAAACCACCACCTCGACCTCGCAGACCGGAGTATCCCAGGTCAGCGCATCATTCACCTACGGCACCAACCTGGAAACAGCGGAACAAAAAGTTCAGGTCGCCATCAACCGCATCGTGAACGCACTGCCCGCCGACGTGCAACCCCAGATCATCGCCGGCTCGTTCGGGGATATCCCCGTGATGCAGATCGCCGTCACCAGCGAACAAACCCAGGACAAACTCAAGGCCGCACT
>CAZRHP010000057.1:0-6109 GCA_964599975.1 uncultured Gulosibacter sp. | reverse complement strand
CGGTGCGGTGATCCGCGATGCGGTTTTCGGGGAAATTGTAGGTACGGATTCGTTCGGAACGGTCCATGCCGCGGATCTGGCTCTTGCGGGCGTCGCTCGCGACAGCAGCAAGTTCTTCCTGCTGGCGGGCCAACAGTCGTGCTCGCAGCACGCGCATCGCCGATTCACGGTTCTGAATCTGGCTCTTCTCGTTCTGGCACGACACCACAATTCCCGTGGGAACGTGGGTGATGCGAACAGCGGAGTCCGTCGTGTTGACCGACTGCCCGCCGGGGCCACCGGAACGGAACACGTCGATTCGCAAATCGTTTTGGTGAATTTCGACCTCTTCGGGCTCGTCCACTTCCGGGAACACCAATACACCGGTGGTCGAGGTGTGGATTCGACCCTGTGATTCGGTCGAGGGAACGCGCTGCACTCGGTGCACACCACCCTCGTACTTCAGGCGAGCCCACGCACCGTTAGCGGGTTCCGAAGCGTTCGCCTTGATGGCAACCTGCACATCCTTGTAACCGCCCAAATCGGATTCGGTCTTGTCCAGGATCTCGACACGCCAGCCCCGCGAGTCCGCATAGTGCGTGTACATGCGCAACAGGTCGGCCGCGAACAGCGCGCTCTCTTCGCCACCTTCGCCGCCCTTGATTTCCATGATGATGTCACGGGCGTCATCGGGGTCACGAGGAATCAGCAGTCGACGCAGCTTCTCGGCCTGTTGAACGACGAGCTCTTCCAGTGCAGGAATCTCTTCGGCAAATGCCGGGTCGTCTTTTGCCAGTTCGCGTGCGGCCTGGATGTCGTTCGTCGTGGTTTCCCAGTCCGAGTGCGCCGCCACAATCTGGTTGAGCTCGGCATAACGACGGTTCAACTTTTTAGCCCGTGCAGGGTCGGAATGCACAGCGGCATCCGACAACACGGTCTGCAGTTCGGCGTGCTCGGCGAGCAGCCCCTCGATCGAGGAAAACATGGCGATCCTTAGAGTGCGATGACGCTGGTGGCGATGTCGACGAGTTCGTCGCGTACGGCACCGGCGAAGCCCGAAGTGGTGTTGTCGGTCGTCGCGATGATGGTCAAAGAACCTCCGGTCTCGAACGAGCGACCCGCACCAAAGATGCGCTTGGTTGCGGCGAATACGGCGGTGTCTACCGACCCCTCCGACAGAGGGCGCGAGCCCTGAATTACCGACAGCTGAGCCTTTGCGACACGCGTCAGCGAGTCGAGGATGACGACAACGTGGATGCCCTGTTCGACAAGGCGCTTCGCGCGTGCGATGGCGAGATCGGCAACGGTGATGTGCTCGTCAGCGTGACGGTCGTAGGTCGATGCACTCACTTCGCCGCGAACGGTGCGCGTCAGAGCAGTC
This sequence comes from uncultured Gulosibacter sp., assembly GCA_964599975.1. GTDB lineage: Bacteria > Actinomycetota > Actinomycetes > Actinomycetales > Microbacteriaceae > MWH-TA3. The sequence goes on along the minus strand of CAZRHP010000057.1, from coordinate 4,749 downwards.
ACGTCTTCGGGCTGACCCTCGGACACAACCACCATCAGGTGCAATTCGGGCGACGCGGCCGAAACTTCGTCGACCAGCGAGATCAGAGCCGAGGTGCGAGCCGAACCAGGGGCAGCGTCAACGAGCACGCGCTCGCCACGCTTGACACCGGAAAATGCGCCGGCGAGTCCCAAAGATTCGGTTGCGTACACGGGGGTGAAATCAGCGAAGTCTTCGCGGGTGAGTGCGGCTTCGGGGTTTGCGCCGTTGATGAAGTCGACTGTGGCCAGTGCGTTGTACTTCTGGCGGTTCTGGAAGTCGCCGCCCTGAGGCTGACGGATTGCTCCAACGATCGCATCGCCCTTGCGCAGGTTGTACTTCTTGACCTGACCCAGCGCGACGTACACGTCGGCGGGGCTTGCGAGGTAGCCTCCGGTGCGCACAAATGCGTAGTTGTCGAGAATGTCGAGTATTCCAGCGATGGGGATCAGGACATCGTCATCCGAGATTTCGCCGTCAAAGTCTTCGTCGCGGCCACGTCCACGCGAACGACGGTTGCGCTCGCGACGGGGGCGACCCGATTCCTGGCCCTCGGCAGCGGGCTCGGCGCTGTCGCCGTTGTCGCCGGAAGCATCCGACTGTTCCGTGCCTTCCGAAGCAGCTTCGGTTGCAGTTTCTGCGGTCTTGCCGCGGCCACGGCCACGACCACGACCACGCGAAGCGCGGGCGACCTCGGCGGGAGCCTCTGCACCAGCAGCGGATTCGACAGAAGCCGACTCGGTTGCGGCGGGGGCCGACTCGGTTGATTCAACGCTGGCTGCTTCAGCCTTCGTTGCCGAGGAAGCACGGCGAGGCGCACGCTTGCGCTTGGGTGCCGCAGCTTCAGTGTTGTCAGCCGAAACGGCTACGGGGTTTTCGTTTTCCATTGGTACTCCTTGAGATAACACTCACCGGAACGAGTCGGTGCAACCGACATCGGGTGAGAGTGAAAGAAAGAACCTGTTCGGGTTTTGGCTAGGCGCCAGCACCAGCGGACAGTGACACCACTGTAGCACCCTTGAAGTCCACCGCGAGCATGAGGCAGTCCCACGGGGTGTTCGAGTTCGCGTGAATGAGGTCTGCGGCGCGCTTACGTTCCGCAGGGTCATCGCTGAGAACCAAGATCGAGGGGCCGGCACCAGACACTACGGCAGCGAAACCTTCCGCACGCAATTTCTGAATCAGCCCGTAGGTCTCGGGCATTGCCTCGGCGCGGTAATCCTGGTGGAGCTTGTCCTCGGTCGCGGCGTGCAAGAGTTCGGGGCTTTGAATCAACGCAGCGACGAGCAGAGCCGAACGCGACAGGTTGAAGATGGCGTCGGAGTGAGGAACAGTGTCGGGCTGAAGCGAACGGGCAACAGCGGTCGACATTGTCGTTTCCAGCGGAACGGCGACAAGCAACGAAACACCGCGGTGTACCGTCAGCTTCTTGTGCTTCGGTCCTTCCGGAGTTACCCAAGCAATCGACATTCCACCAAACAGTGCGGGGGCGACGTTGTCGGGGTGTCCTTCGAGATCGTTCGCAAGGTTGAGCAAGCCGTCAGCGTCGATGTCGACGATGCCGTCGAGCAGGCCCTTGGCCACCATGATTCCGGCGACGATTGCCGCAGCCGACGAACCCATGCCGCGTCCGTGCGGGATGCGGTTTTCGCAGGTCAGGTTCAGGCCGGGCATCTGCTGGCCGTACTTTTCAAAGGTGTACGCAACGGCACGAACGACAAGGTTCGTCTCATCGGTTGCGACTTCACCGGCGCCGACACCGTGAACGGTGACGGTTGCGCCCGGGGTCTCGCGGACTTCTGCGGTGATTTCGTCATAAAACGACAGTGCCAGTCCGAGGGTGTCGAAGCCGGGACCAAGGTTCGCTGTCGTTGCGGGAACCTTGACCTGGACGCTGCGACCAATCAGTCGCGGGTCGCTCATGCCTGTGCCTTGACAAGACCCAGAACGCTGGCGATCTCGGCGATGTCAACGGGTACAACCTCGGGTGAGGCGGTCGAACCGTCGGGGTTCTGCAGCGCCCACGAGGGGTCCTTCAGGCCGTGACCGGTGACGGTCAAGACCACGGTTGCTCCCTTGGGGATTACACCCGCAGCGGAACGTTCGAGAAGTCCCGCCACCGAAATGGCCGATGCGGGTTCGACGAATACGCCAACCTCGCGCGACAAGAGACGCTGTGCAGCCAAGATGCCCGCATCGTCGATTGCACCGAAGTAACCGTCCGAATCATCGCGGGCCGCGAGTGCGAGCTCCCACGACGCCGGGTTGCCAATGCGAATTGCGGTGGCGATGGTGTCTGGGTTCGTCACAGGGTGACCGAGAACCAGGGGTGCGCTTCCCGCAGCCTGGAAACCAAACATGCGGGGCAGCGTGTTGGTGACACCGCGGTCGAGTTCTTCGCGGTAGCCGCGGTGATATGCGGTGTAGTTTCCCGCGTTTCCGACGGGAATGAAGTGGAAGTCTGGTGCGCGGCCCAGAACTTCGACAATCTCGTATGCCGCAGTCTTCTGGCCATCGATGCGGTCAGGGTTGACCGAGTTGACGAGGTGCACAGGATACGACTCGGCGAGCTCACGAGCGACCTCGAGGCAGTCATCAAAGTTTCCCTGAAGCTGCAGAATCTGGGCCTTGTGGGCAACAGCCTGGCTGAGCTTGCCCATCGAAATCTTGCCCTCAGGAACCAGCACGGCGGCGGTGATTCCTGCGTGCGCCGCATACGCAGCAGCGGCAGCGGACGTGTTACCGGTCGACGCACAAATCACGGCCTTTGCGCCGTGCTCGACTGCCTTGGAGATTGCCATGGTCATGCCACGGTCCTTGAACGACCCGGTGGGGTTCATTCCCTCGTACTTCACATAAACATCAGCACCGGTGATTTCGCTCAGTGCACGAGCGGGAATCAGAGGCGTGCCACCCTCGCCCAGAGTGATGATGGGAGTCGCCTCGGTTACGTTAAGACGATCGGCGTATTCGCGGATAACCCCGCGCCACTGGTGTGCCATTACAGACCTTCCACTCGAAGAACACTGGCAACGCCCACAACGACGGGGCTTGCTTCTAATGCTGCAACCGTCGCGGCGAGATCAGCTTCGGTCGCCTCGTGCGTGCCAATAACTAGCGTAGCGGTGGGATTCGTGGTCTCGGAACCATGAGTCTTCTGCTCCAGAGTCTCGACAGACACCTCACGCTCGCGGAAAATGTTGGCAACATCGGCCAGCACACCGGGTTCGTCGGTCACGCTGAGCGTGATCTGGTAGCGGGTTCGGATCATGCTGATCGACAGGACCGGGTAGTTGGCGTGTGTGCTCTCGCCCACACCGGGTCCCCCGACGACGTGACGACGGGCTGCCGAGACGAGGTCACCGAGAACTGCGGACGAGGTCTGCACCCCACCGGCACCAGCGCCATAGAACATCAGCGGGCCAGCGGATTCGGCTTCGACAAAGACGGCGTTGTTCGCGCCGTGCACCGAGGCCAGAGGGTGGGTGTCGGGAATCAATGCGGGGTACACGCGTGCGTTAACGCCCTCGATTCCGTCCGCATCCGTAATGCGCTCACAGATTGCGAGAATCTTCACAACGTAACCGGCCTTGCGTGCGGCTTGCACCTGCTCGCGCGTAATCTCGGTAATTCCTTCACGGTAGACAGCGTCCGCAGGGATCGTGGTGTGGAACGCCAACGATGCGAGGATGCACGCCTTCTGCGCAGCATCGTAACCACCGATGTCGGCGGTCGGGTCAGCTTCGGCATAGCCCAGTTCGGTGGCGATGGCCAAGGCGTCTTCCATCGATTCACCGAGGGTGTCGATGCGGTCAAGAATGAAGTTGGTGGTGCCGTTGACGATTCCGAGGATGCGGGTGACGCGGTCACCAGCGAGAGAATCGCGCAGGGGCCGAATGATGGGGATTGCCCCACCGACAGCCGCCTCGTAGTACAGCTGAGCGCCAACCTGCGATGCTGCCTCGAAAAGTTCGGGACCGTGGTGTGCCAGAAGCGCCTTGTTTGCGGTGATGACGTCAGCGCCCGAGTTGATGGCGGTCAGCAACAGCGAACGAGCGGGCTCGATGCCTCCCATCAATTCGATGACAATGTCTGCACCGAGGATCAACGATTCAGCATCGGTAGTCAACAAATGGCGGGGAATGTCGGCGGTTCGCGGCGAATCGAGGTTGCGCACGGCGACACCCGCCAGCTCGATTCCGGCACCGATACGAGCGGCGAGCTCGTCCCCGTGGTTGAGAATCTGGTGCGCCACCTGCGCGCCGACACTGCCGGCGCCCAGAAGTGCAATTCGAAGGTTGCGGTATTCGATCATCGGGAATCCTTTCCGATTTCCATGTCTCGTTCCATGAGGTCAGCGACGGTGTCGCGGCGCACGATCAGTCGTGCACGACCGTCGCGCACCGACACGACGGCCGGACGCAACAGGAAGTTGTAGTTGTTCGAGAGTGACGCGCAGTAGGCGCCGGTGGCAGGAACTGCGAGCAGGTCACCTCGGTGAATGTCGCCGGGAATGTATTCGTTGAGAACGACAATGTCACCGCTTTCGCAGTGCTTGCCGACCACGCGTGCGAGAACGGTGTCTGAATGGGATTCGCGTGAGGCCAGGCTGACCGAATATTCGGCGCGATACAGTGCGGTGCGCATGTTGTCGCTCATTCCACCATCGACGCTGACATACGTGCGGGTTTCCGGCTCGCCCGCATCGGTGACCAACACAGGTTTGATGGT
>CAZRHP010000056.1:0-6117 GCA_964599975.1 uncultured Gulosibacter sp. | reverse complement strand
AGTCGAATTCGGCGTCGTCGATGTGGTGGGTGCCAGCACCCGTTGTTCGCGCAGATGGGCGTGCGATGAATCCCACAGAAGCGTGTAGCTGGTCACGTCGGGTCGGCGAGGCATCACGACGTCCTGGCTGGTTTCCCTGCCGTGAACGATGACGAGTACGCGGTTTCGGGGGCCATCAATTTCCGGGGTGCTGACAAAATACTGCAGAGTGCGCGTCAGCGAGGATTCCCAGTCCTCGAGGCTCAGCGGAAGTCCGCGCGAATCGAACCAGTCCATCTGACTGACGTGGTGTTCGATTCCGGCTTCTTCGATGACGTTCTCGAGGTTGCGGCGGATGGTCGGTCGTGCCGCCGTGACGTTTCGCAGTGCGGGGTTGTCCCGACGGATCTGGATCAACCGGCGAGTGGATTCGAGGTGCGCGAGTTGCCATTCGGACAGATCCCAGTTGACCCAGTTTCGTGCCATGTCATGGCAGTACGTGTTGTTGTTACCGTCCTGGGTGCGGCCCAATTCGTCGCCAGCAGTCAACATGGGCACTCCGGCGGACACAAACAGAGTCCCCAGGAGGCTGCGCATGGCGCGGCGGCGATGCAGCGTGATCGCGTCGTCGTCGGTGGGGCCTTCGATCCCGAAGTTGTAGGACAGATTATTGGTGGTCCCGTCACGATTGTCTTCGAGGTTCGCCTCGTTGTGTTTCTCGTTGTACGACACGAGGTCCGCGAGAGTGAAGCCATCGTGTGCGGTGATGAAATTCACTGAGGCCAGCGGGGTGCGCTTTTCCCCAAAGATTGCGGTGCTGCCGGACATCGCCGCCGACAGGTCGGCCACGCCTTGGGGTGCAACGGTCCACGTGCGGGTTTCCGCAATGTCGCGCAGCCAGAATGAACGCACCCGGTCGCGGAAGTGGTCGTTCCATTCCAGGTACCCGGTCGGGAACTTGCCCACCTGCCAGCCGCCGATTCCGGTGTCCCACGGTTCGGCAATCAGTTTGCTTGCCGAAATTACGGGGTCGGTCAGCATGGCCTGCAGCAGAGGGTGGGCGGGGTCGAACTCGTGGTTCACGCCTCGGCCCAGAGAGGCCATGAGGTCGAAACGGAATCCGTCGATTCCGCACTCGGTGATCCAGTACCGCAACGAATCAAGGATGAGGTCCTGCACGACGGGCTGCGAGGTGTCGACCGTGTTGCCGCAGCCGGTGGTGTCGATGTATTCGCCCTCGTCGCTGTGACGGTAGTAGGTCGCGTTGTCGATGCCGCGGAAACTGACGGGCTCGATCTCGAATCCGCCCTCCGACGTGTGGTTGTACACCACGTCGAGGATGACCTCGAGTCCGGCCCGGTGCAGTTCGCCCACCATGTCGCGGAATTCGGCCAGTACCGCGGCGGCGCCGGCTTGGCGGTGCTGCCGGGTGGCGTAATCGGGGTGCGGGGTAAAGAAATTCAGGGTGCTGTAGCCCCAATAATTGGGAAGCCCCAGTGCGTCGAGCCTGGCGTCGCTGGTCGAGAAATGAACGGGCAGCAATTCGACCGAGGTAATGCCCAAGTTTTTCAGATAGCTGATCATGGCGGGGTGTGCCAGCCCCGCATATGTTCCCCGCAGTTCGACGGGAATGTCGGGGTGTGCCGCGGTCAGGCCCTTGACGTGCGCCTCGTAGATGACGGTGTCGCGCAGCGGGATTCGGGGATGTTCGGTGCCCTGCCAGTCGTAGGCGGTCTCGTCGTCGAGGATGACGTTGCGATATTCGCCTCGGGATGTCGTGATGACGCCGCGAGCGTAGGGGTCAACGAGCGACAGCTGAGGGGTGAATACGCCGTGCTCGTCGGTGGGGCCATCGACGTGAACCGAGTACACGGCACCGGGCACCAGCAGTTCGGACTCTGCCCACCACACGTGGTCGGGCGCGGCCGTCATCGGCAGAATGTGTTCTACCCAGTCGGGGTTGTCGGCCGACCAGAGTCGCAATTCCATCGACGTGGCACTGCTGCTGAATACGCCAATTCGTCCACCCCGTTCGGTGGCCTGAAATCCAGGGTAACGAAGGGGCGATGACGAGGGCACGGGTTCTAGAGTATTAGATACAGGAGGACCCCATGCCCTATTTCGATCATGCGGCGACGAGCCCCATGCCCGAGGCCGTAATTAGCGCATGGGCCGAGGCCAATCGTGCCGTCGGCAATGGTTCGTCCACTCACCGCGACGGTCAGGTGGCGCGGCTACGTTTCGAAGAGGCGCGGGAAACCATCGCGCAAGCCTTGGGCGCCAAGGGTTTTGATACGACCTTGACGGCCAGCGGAACCGAGGCCATCAACCTCGCAATCAAGGGTCTTTTTTGGGCGCGTAACGGCATGACTGCGGTGACAGTGCCACCGTGCGATCTGCCCCGCACCCGCATCATCACAACTCGGACCGAACATCACGCGACGATCGATGCGTGCGAGTGGTTAGAGAAATCGTGTGGCGCGCACATCGACTATGCGTCGGTCGATGCGGACGGGCTGATTGACCTCGAGTCGGTGCGTGAGCTGTTGGGAGATGATGTCGCGTTGGTCACCACGTTGTGGGTGAACAACGAGGTGGGCACCATTCAGCCGGTGGCGGATCTTGCGGCGCTCGCTGCTGAATTTGGTGTGCCCGTGCACGTTGATGCGGTAGCAGCCTTGGGCTATGTGCCGATCTCGTTGTCAGATTCGGGAGTGAATGCGCTGTCGGTATCGGCGCACAAAGTGGGCGGTCCGGTAAGTGTTGGCGCATTGGCTGTCGCTCGTGGCACGTCGATTGTTCCGTTGATTCACGGCGGCTCGCAGCAGCTGTTGCGCAGCGGCAGCCTCGATTCTGCGGGGGCTGCAGCCGCTGCGGTGGCGATTCGGTTGGCGACCACGGATATCGAGGCTCATGCCGCCGAGTTGTCATCGCTGCGTGACTATTTGCGTGATGGTGTGTTGCGGGCGGTGCCCGACGCCGTGGTGCGGGGTTCGCAGGTCAGCCGGGTGGCGGGCAACCTTCACGTCACGATTCCGGGGGTGGATTCCGCGTATTTGTTGTTTCTGTTGGACGAGGCGGGGTTCTCGGTGTCGGCAGGGAGCGCGTGCACGGCGGGTGTCGCCGGGGTGTCGCATGTGCTCGCCGAGATGGGGTCCACGGACGACCGGGGTGCGCTGCGTATGACGCTGGGTCGGGCGAATACGCGCGCCGAGGTCGACGAGTTTGTCGAGATTCTGCCGTCGCTGGTGGAGCGCGTGCGGGGGTTAACGGTCAGCTAGCGGTGCCTCGCCCACATAAAATGTGGGGGTGAAGGTATTGGCGGCCATGAGTGGCGGAGTGGACTCTGCTGTTGCCGCTGCACGTGCCGTCGAGGCGGGGCACGATGTCACGGGCGTGCATTTGGCGTTGAGTCGCATGCCGGGTACTTTCCGCACGGGCAGCCGTGGCTGTTGCACGATCGAGGATTCGCTCGATGCGCGCCGCGCGGCCGGCATCATCGGTATTCCGTTCTATGTGTGGGACCTGTCCGCCACGTTTATTGACAATGTTGTCGACGATTTCATCTCTGAATACGCTGCCGGCCGTACCCCGAACCCGTGCATGCGCTGCAATGAGCGCATCAAGTTTGCGGCGTTGCTGGACCGCGCATTGGAGCTGGGTTTCGATGCGGTGTGCACCGGGCACTATGCGACGATCCTGAACCCCGACAGTGCCACCCCGGAATTGCATCGCGCCAGTGCGTGGGCAAAGGATCAGTCCTATGTGTTGGGTGTGTTGACGACGGAACAGTTGCGCCATTCGTATTTCCCGTTGGGCGACACCCCGTCCAAGGATTTGGTGCGTGCCGAGGCGGAACGCCGCGGTCTTTCCGTCGCGAATAAGCCCGACAGTCACGACATTTGCTTCATCCCCGATGGCGACACGAAGGGGTGGCTCGAGGAACGTATTCCCATGTCGGATGGTGACATTGTGGACCGTGACGGAACCGTGGTTGGTCGTCACGATGGAGCTCTGTCGTTCACGGTGGGTCAGCGCAAGGGGCTCAATTTGGGTGTGCCCGCGGCGGATGGCCGCCCTCGGTTTGTAATCGAGGTGCGACCCGCCTCGAACGAAGTGGTTGTCGGTCCTCGTGCCGCGTTGGACATCGCCGAGATTGCGGGGGAGCGCCACAGTTGGGCTGGGCTCGACCCCGTGGCGTCGGGGCTGACGTCGGGAACGGCCCTGGACATGCACGAATTCGAGGGTGAAGTTCAGATCCGCGCTCACGCCGACCCGGTACCTGCGCTCATCACGGTCGCCAATGGCGAGGTCGTGGTTCGACCTCATGTGCCGCTCAACGGTGTGGCCACCGGCCAGACGGCCGTGCTGTATTCCCAGACCCGTGTGCTGGGCCAGTTCACGATCGATCGCACCGTTTCCGCTGTCTGACCTGTGACGGTGGCAGACTAAGCACATGCGCGACGTCATCATCTTGGGTTCCACCGGTTCCATCGGCACACAGGCTTTGGACGTGGTGCGAGCGAACCCGGATAAGTTCCGAGTCGTCGGAATCGCCGCGGGGTCCAACAGGTTGTTGGCACACGCCCAGGCCACCGAATTCGGTGTGGAGCACGTGGCGTTTGGAGCTGACGAGGCCACCCAGTTGGTGCAGTCGGTGTCCAGTGACGTGGTGTTGAACGGAATTACCGGCGCTGTGGGGTTGCAGCCGACCCTTGCTGTGCTTGATTCGTTGGCCACTCTGGCGTTGGCGAACAAGGAATCGTTAATCATCGGCGGCTCATTGGTCACGTCGAAGGCCAAGCCTCGTCAGATTGTTCCCGTCGATTCCGAGCATTCGGCGTTGGCGCAGGGCTTGTTGTCGGGGAAATCGTCCGAGGTGGCGAAGCTGATTATTACCGCATCGGGTGGCCCGTTCCGTGGCTTTAGTCGGGAACAATTGGCGTCTGTTACCCCTGCGCAGGCGGCGAAACACCCCACCTGGAACATGGGGTCAGTTATTACGACGAATTCGTCGACACTAGTAAACAAAGGTCTCGAGGTCATCGAGGCGAGTCTGTTGTTCGGTATCCCGTTTGACCGCATTGAGGTTACGGTGCACCCGCAGTCCGTGGTGCACTCGTTTGTCGAATTTGTGGACGGTTCCACGATGGCCCAATGTTCGCCGCCGGACATGCATTTGCCGATTGCGTTGGGTTTGGATTGGCCGAACCGTGTTCCGGGGGCAACGGCGCCTGTGGACTGGACCCAGTCCCATGCGTGGACGTTTGAACCTTTGGACGATGCGGTGTTCCCCGCGGTTCGTGTCGCCCGCGAGGTGGGTGTTGCCGGTTTGACCTTTCCCGCGGTGTACAACGCGGCGAATGAGGTGGCGGTGGATGCATTCAATTCGGGCCGCATTGGTTTCCTGGACATCGTTGACACAATCGAGGCGGTGGTGGCCCGTCACGAGGCGGATCCCACGATGACGGTGGAATCCGTGCTGGCCGCCGACGGTTGGGCTCGCCGCGTTGCTGTGGAAATCCTCAATATCGGCGACTAACGCAGTTTGCTGTCGCACCTCAGAGGTAACCTGAATTGGTGGACATTCTGGGTTATGTAGCGGGCGTACTTTTCATGGTCGTCGGTATCGCCGTGTCCATCGGGCTTCACGAATTGGGCCACTTCCTGCCGGCCCGTCGATTTGGGTTGACGGTTCCACATTTCATGATCGGTTTTGGCCCGACCCTGTGGTCGATTCACCGCGGTGGCACCGAATACGGAGTGAAAGCAATTCCTCTGGGTGGCTATGTCAGCATCCCCGGCATGTATCTTCCGGATTCTCGCCCTCCTCGTTGGTGGGGTGCTCGGCTGTTCCGTCGCAGCATTCAGGACGCCCGCGATGCGTCCGCTGAGTCGATTGCCCAGGGGACTGTGCCGTTCTATTCACTGCCAGTTCGTCAGCGCATCGTCGTGATGCTGGGCGGTCCGGTCACGAATCTCATCATCGGGGCGGTGTTGTCTGCTGTCGTCCTGATGGGTTTCGGCACGTACCAGCCGACGACGACGGTCCATTCCCTCGCTGAATGTGTGCTGCCGTCCGATACCACCCAGACAGAATGCACCTCGACGGATCCCGTTGCCCCCGCCGCAGCGGCC
>CAZRHP010000055.1:0-6193 GCA_964599975.1 uncultured Gulosibacter sp. | reverse complement strand
TGATACGTGCACGCAGCAGCTGGTCGGCGGGCGTTGCCCGGATCCGGCGTGACAGTTCGGCAAAGAAGTCGTGGGCCAGGGCTACGGCGCGGGCGGCGTCATCGGGCAGCAACCGCAGGGTGGCGTTGGCGGCGGCGAGGTCGGCATCGATGTCGTCCACGAGGCGCGCCTTGGTGGTTTCGTCCAGGTTCTGTGCCGTTACCCCGGGGAAATAGCTGCGTCCCAGCCCCTCGGCGTCGGCCGACAGGTCGCGCAGGAAGTTGACCTTCTGGAACGCGGCGCCCAGCGCACGCGCACCCTTGACCAGTAACCGGCCCTCGTCTGCGGACACGTTGCGTCCCCGCACAAACACTGCCAAACACATCAAACCCACGACTTCTGCCGAACCATAGACATAACGGGCGAAACCAGCCTCGTCGTACTCGGTGTCGGTAAGGTCCATGCGCATCGAGGCGAAGAACGGCGCCGTCTCGGCTGTGGTGATGCCGACTGCTCGGGCAGTGGTGGCAAAGGCGTGGATGACGAGGTTCGACGAGTAACCGGTGTGCAAAGCGTTTTCGGTTTCTTTTTCGCAGTCGTCGAGGATGGTGCGAATCGCATCGGGTGTCAGACCTGCTTCGGCGGCAACACCATCGACTATTTCGTCGGCAATTCGCACCAGCGCATAAATGTTCGAGATGTGCCGGCGAGAATCCGCTTTCAACACACGCGATGCCATTCCGAACGATGTCGAATACTGGCGGATCACATCAGCCGAGGCGGCTTGGGCGACCTCTGTGTATAAGTTGAGCCTGTCCACGCACACCCCCATTGTGTTTCGAGTATCGAAAGATTCCGTTCTTTCAGGATAGCCTTATATGCATGACTGTGCCTGAACTTGTGGTGTTGCTGGACGAATCCGGCGAACCAATTGGCGAACACCTGAAGTCAACGGTTCACCACACCGACACCCCGTTGCATCTCGCCTTTTCGTGTCACGTCTACAACGACAAGGGACAGGTGCTCGTTACACGTCGGGCGCTGTCAAAGCTGACTTGGCCGGGTGTGTGGACGAACTCTTTCTGCGGGCATCCCGCACCGGGTGAGGACTTCGAATCAGCGATTTCGAGGCGCGCGGTTGACGAACTGGGTCTGACAGTGCACTCTATCTCGCCCATCTTGCCGGATTTCCGTTACCGCGCCGTTGATGCTTCCGGAGTGGTCGAGAACGAAATCTGCCCAGTGTTTTCGGCTATCGCAGATGGCGACCCCCAGCCGTCGTCGGATGAGGTGTGCGAGTGGGCTTGGATCGATCCGCGCGAACTGGCTGCAGCAGCACACGCCGCGCCCTTTGCATTCAGCCCCTGGTTGGTCATGCAACTGCAGCAACTCGGCTGATTGCACAAATACCCCCTGGGGTATTACTCTGGAGTGAGTCAACTCACGAACGGAGCACCCATGTGCCAGCAAATTTCTTGCCGCAAATGTGGCAAAGCCACCTGGACCGGCTGCGGCCAGCACGTCGATGCCGTCATGCGCGGGATCCCCAAGTCGCAGCGCTGCCAAGGCCACGCCAACGATCCCAAGGAACCCGGATTCTTTGCGCGACTGTTTGGCGCTAAATAAGACGGACTCCAGAAGCAGCGAAGGCCCGACACCTGCGTGGTGCCGGGCCTTCGTCATACTGCCTAAATGCCTAAATATTTGTGCGGTGGAAGTTCTGGAACGACCGCGAAGCCGTGGGGCCGCGTTGGCCTTGGTAGCGGCTGCCGTATTCCGACGAACCATAGGGCTTCTCGGCTGCCGAGGTGAGCTGGAAGAAGCACAGCTGGCCAATCTTCATGCCGGGCCACAGTTTGATTGGCAGGGTCGCCACGTTGGACAGCTCCAAGGTGACGTGGCCGCTGAAGCCGGGGTCCACGAAACCTGCGGTCGAGTGCGTCAACAGACCGAGTCGTCCGAGCGACGACTTGCCCTCAAGGCGCGCTGCGATGTCGTCGGGCAGGGTGACGACCTCGTATGTCGCACCCAGGACGAATTCGCCGGGGTGCAGGATGAAAGGCTCGTCGGGGGCGACTTCGACGGCGCGGGTCAGATCGGGCTGATCTTCGGCGGGGTCGATGAAGGGGTACTTGTGGTTGTCAAAAAGACGGAAGAACCGGTCCAGTCGCACGTCGATGCTCGACGGCTGAATCATCGACATGTCGAGGGGGTCGAGGCCCACGCGTTCGGATTCGATTTGGGCACGGATATCGCGGTCACTGAGCAGCATGTGTTTAGTTTATCCCTGCTCGTTTGAGCAAACCTGAAGCAACGCGCACGCCGCGAACTTCGGCTCGTTTTCTTGATTTAGACACAAAAATTCAAGTAGTATTTAAGCACCGAGTGCGTTAGCGCCCTCAACACCACAAGTATCCCTTTCGAATTGAGGAAGCTGTGAAGCTCAACAAACTCACCGCCGCCGTTGCAGCCGGAGTCATGCTGCTCGCTGGCCCCGCCACCATGGCCACGGCCAACACCGCCCCCAACGCATGGAGCCCCCAGGGTGAATCCTGGATTTCTGTCGCCGAGTCGTCCAAGGTCTACTTCGAATCCTTCGGAAGCAGCTACGACGACTACGGAATTTACTATGTGGGCGAGGGCATCACCTGTACCTACAACTCGATTTCGGCGACTGGCCCCTTCCTCACTGGTCAAAACCTTTCCTCGTCGGAATGTGTGGACGACCAGAACACCGCATTTGACCCCATCGACAATGCCACTCGCTTGGGCTCCAGCCCCTTCGGATTTAATGTCAACTTCTATGGCACCACATACACCTCGGCATGGCCCAACACCAACGGTGGTTTGTACTTTGATGCACCCGACAATAGCTACGACGCTCTGCTGGGCGCTTTGGCTGCAGACGCCCAGAGCTCGGCGATTTTCCCTCTGGCCGGAGACCTCTATTACGAACCCACAGAATCGAACATGTGGGTGGCGCAGACCACAATTGAGGGTCATGACGCCGTTGTGTTCTCTTGGGAAAAATTCCACAACTGCTGCAACAGTGGCGCAACCGAGGAAAACATGAGCTTCCAGCTGGTACTCATTGACGCTGGGAACGGTGACTTCAACGCCATGTTCAACTACGACGCATTCGACGCGTTCGACCAGGGATACCAGGCCCCCGCAGTGATGATCGACATCGCATCGGGCACTGTGGGCTCAAACGTGTTCGAGGTCCTGTCTCTCGACAACGTACCCAACACGTGCATGGAAGTTTATGTAGAAAACTCGTACGGCACGGTCACCGACTCGCAATTAGACTCTGACCTGAATTCGACCGCATACTTCAAGATTGACGATGCTGCCGATTCCACAATTTCACTGTGGACCGACGACACCTGCACGACTGCGCTCAACATGAACGTCGCACAGGACACCGCAAACGACCTGATGGCGTACTGGGAAATCGAAGACGACAACAGCACCTACAACGCAATCGGCGCTGGTTGGAGCACTTACAACCAGACAACGGGTGAAGTATCCGCAACCGAAATGTTGCAGAACATCGACGCAGACACCATGATCGACGGCGCTTCTGACCCTCTGATTGAAATGAGCTGGAACACTGATGTGCCCGGTCGTTTCGTTATGGGTCAGCGTGGTGGTTCGACCGTGACCGAGCAGTCCGAACTGGGCGGCATCGGCACCGGTGAAGTGACCGAAGAAACCGCAGAACCCGAACTGGCCGCAACCGGCGCGCAGGATGTTGCACCTCTGGGCCTCGGCGCAATTACGCTGATCGCCGGTGGCGTGGTCCTGATGGTTCGCCGTCGCGTGATGAGCCTGTAACTCACACAACAGCAACACTCACTGTGGCCTCGAGGAAACTCGGGGCCGCAGTTTTGTGTTGGCAATTCTGCATCCATTCGACGGATATGAGGCATGTCATGAACTCCGGCGCGCCGGCAGCAACATTTCGGACCGATCCTGGATCATTGAACCCAAGATATGATTTTCATTCAATCTAAGGTGGCCTCGATGACAAGGTATTGGTGGGTTAGTCAAAATCAGACGTACAACCACGAAATCGGCGGGGGTTACATGTGGGCGCCAAAGACAGCCAAGAATGGCACGATTCCAAAGTCCTACGCGAACATGACCGAGGTCTCCCCAGGCGACATAATATTCAGCTTCGCCGGACAACAAATCAAGGCAATTGGTATTGCGTTGACGGCAGCGATCGACAGCAACAAACCCGAATCGTTTGGGCGAGCAGGTGACGCGTGGACACCATCGGGTTGGCGCATTGATGTCATGTACACGGCAGCCACGACCCCGATCTTTCCCCGCCAACACATGGGTGCCCTTGGCGAGATGCTCCCCCATCGACATTCGCCCGTACGTCCTGATGGCGTAGGCAACCAGGCATATCTGTTCGAGATTGAATCCGACCTTGCCATGACGCTGATTGGTCTCACCAACACGGTAATACCCGACATGCCGGCATTTAGCTTGAAGGACCTTGAATTCGATCCCGTGGAGCAGGAACTGATAGCCCAGACACACCTCAATGTCACACAGAAAACCACACTAATTTTGGCGCGCAGAGGCCAAGGAATGTTCCGTTCACGCGTGCAGGTTATCGAACCCTTCTGCCGCGTCACTGGCGTGCACTCAGCGAATTTTTTGGTGGCAAGCCACATCAAACCGTGGGCAGATTCAACTGATGCAGAGAGACTTGACGGAAATAACGGCCTCTTCCTGTCACCACATATTGACCGACTGTTCGACGGTGGATTTATTACCTTTACACGGAAAGGCCGAATCGAAGTCTCGCCATCCCTGGACGCTGAAGTTCTGCTGCGGTGGCATGTCGATCCTGGTCAAAATTTTGGTCGATTCTCGGAAGACCAGGGTCATTTCTTAGCTCATCACAACGAGATAACGTTCAAGGCAGCCTAAACAACTGCGCACCGCGGTCGCCTACAACACTGTGGCCCCCAGCACGAATGCTGGGGGCCACAGTGTTGACGTTGTTGGACTTAGCGGGTGGCTTGGGTCCAGGTGACAACCTTGTACTGCTTCGTGTCGACATTTGAAAGCGTGAAGAAGTTCAGCTTTTTGAAGTCCACGGTGGGTGCAACCAGGTTGATGTTCTGACCGGTCTGGTAGCCGGTGTAGTTCTCGCCGGTCACGGTGGCAACACGACCAGTGGTCACACGGCCAGTGGTCAGGCTGATAGTCGCAGCTGCCCACGACTGTCCGGGAGCATTAGCCCCACCGATGCGAACGCCCACGATGGTGGAGGCGCTCACGGCCTTCAGCGGGCTGAGGTTGCTGTAACCCGAGAACGATGCGTTGCTGGCACCGGTCGAGAAGGTCACGTTGGCCTTTTTGGTCACACGGGCCAACGAGTCGATCGTGAACAGGTGGCCGGGAACTGAAGGTGCCATGCCTGAACCCGGGTTGGTGGTGATACCCACCCAGGTGTTGGCTGCAAAGCCAGGTGCAAGCGAGACAAACATGGCCGTGGGTGCAATCTGTGTCGAAGTCGCGGCAAGAGCCTTGAGCTTCTTCGCAGCGTACGACACGGTGATCACCTCACGCTTTGTGGGGTTGACGCCCGAGTTGCAGAAACCGTTGGTCTTTGCATACGTCGTCACCACAAACACGTTGGCTGCGGCCGTCGCGGTCTTGGCGGCAGGGTTGCGCCCCTGGCTGACCGAGTTACACGGTGCTGCGACTGTTGAGTAGTTCGTCAGCTTAGTGATTGCGGTGTATGGCGAAGCCGAACCGGAAGCGACCTTGATGGTGGCCAGAACGACCTTCGTCGGCTGCGATGCATCGGTCGGCATGCAGGTCACCTGAACCAGAGGCGCCTCGATGCTGGACGACACTGTGGTGGGGTAACCTCCCGAGTAGCCGACGCCGAACTGTGCCTGGCACAATGCAGCGGTGTGATCGGTTGTCACAATCTGGGTCTTGATGCCGGTTGCGGTGTTGTTCTTGCCCCACTTGAAACCGGTTCCACCGGAAGCAGGGAGGTAACGAACGACCCACGAGGTGCCGCTGGCGCCCATCCAGTTGACGCCGCTGACGTTCATGACGTTGGGCACAACCACCGAACCGGTGCCGGCGAATCGAGTATCAGCTCCGGTCGAGAGGCTGCGAGTAACGACCAGGTTGCCAGCACTGATGCCCGCATAAAGGATGTCACCGTTTGCTC
>CAZRHP010000054.1:4307-6224 GCA_964599975.1 uncultured Gulosibacter sp. | reverse complement strand
GGAGGCTTTCGCTCTCCGCTCCTTTGGGCTGACTTCGTTAACTTTACGTGGGTTTGGGGCTTCCCCCAAGTAACCGTTACATCCCGGGCGTGTCGCGATGAATATTCACCTGATTACGGTTCAGTAACGGTGCTGGATCCCAGTGTTTATGCGGAAACCGTGATTGCTGCGAGTGTTTTCTTGCCTCGACGCAGCACCGAAACGCCACCCGCAAGGGTCTGCTCCCCCACAACCTGGGCTTCGTCCGTCACCGCAACATTGTTGACCGAAACGCCACCCTGCGCGATAGCGCGGCGCGCCTCGGACAAAGAAGCACACAAACCGGTCTCGACCAAAGCGGCTGCAACGGTGACACCCGCCGAACAGACAGCACGCGGCAATTCCGCGGTAGCCCCCAGAACCGTATCCGCATCCAGGTCGAACAGCTCGCCGTTCCCAAACAGTTCTGCACTGGCCGCAACCTGTGCGTCGGCCGCGGCATCACCGTGAACCAGTGCCGTGACGTCCCACGCCAAACGACGTTGAGCCTCGCGCTTGAACGGCTCGGCCTCGACCTTCGCCTGATACTCCTCAATCTCTGCACGCGACAGGAATGTGAATACCTTGAGTCGTGCCACGACATCGGCGTCCAAAGTGTTCAACCAGAACTGGTACATCGCGTAGGGCGAGGTCAGAGCGGAATCCAGCCAGACGGCGTTGCCCTCGCTCTTACCGAACTTGGTGCCATCACTGTTCGTGATCAACGGGGTTCCGATTGCGTGGGCGGACACACCCTCGACCTTGTGAATCAAGTCGGTGCCGCTGGTCAGGTTTCCCCACTGGTCACTGCCGCCGGTCTGCAGTACGCAGCCGTATTCGCGGTACAACTCGAGGAAATCGAGACCCTGCAGCACCTGATACGAAAATTCGGTGTACGAAATTCCGGCCTCGGAGTTCAGGCGCGCGCTGATGGCGTCCTTCTTCAGCATGGTGCCGACACGGAAGTGCTTGCCAATTTCGCGGAGGAAATCGATGGCCGACATCGGGGCAGTCCAGTCGAGGTTGTTGACCAGTCGAGCTGAGTTCTCGCCCTCGAAGGAGAGGAACTTGGAGATTTGTGCACCGAGGTAACCCACCCACTCGGCCACGGTCTCGCGTTCGTTCAACGTACGTTCCGCCGTGGGCTTGGGGTCGCCGATCAAACCGGTCGAACCACCCACCAAGCCCAGCGGATTGTGGCCCGCGAGCTGCAGGCGGCGCAAGAGCAGCAACTGAACGAGGTTTCCGAGGTGCAGGCTGGGTGCCGTCGGGTCAAATCCGCAGTAATAGGTGATCGGATCGCCATCGAGCAGTTCCCGCAGTTCGTCCTCGTTCGTCGACACGTGGACAAGCCCACGCCACTGCAGTTCGTCCCAGAGCGTGGGAAAGGAAACGTCATTCGACTGACGGGCCAATGCGGAGGAAATAGTCACGACGAAATTACCAATCGGTTGATGCGGATGAAACAGCGAGGGCCAGTGCCTCGAATTGGTCGGCGACACGAACAGGTGCGGTGCCCCCACGACCCGTGCGAGCGGAAACAGAGCCCTCGGCCGACAGAACCGAACGAACACCAGCGGTCAGATGGGGCGACACCGCGACATAGTCCTCATCCGACGGCTCGTGCAGTTCCAGCCCGCGTTCCTCACAGAAACGCACCAGTGCGCCGCTGATTTCGTGTGCATCACGGAACGGAACGTTGTTCTTGACCAACCATTCGGCCACATCCGTTGCCAACGAGAAACCCGCGGGAGCAAGCTCGGCCATGCGGTCCGTGTGGAACGTCAGAGTCTCTACCATTCCCGCAACAGCAGGAAGCAGCACATCGAGTGTGTCGGCGGTGTCAAAAACCGGTTCCTTATCCTCTTAATTATTATAGTTTTCAATTCCCAGATTGGA
>CAZRHP010000054.1:3786-4297 GCA_964599975.1 uncultured Gulosibacter sp. | reverse complement strand
GTCCGTGTGGAACGTCAGGGTTTCCACCATTCCCGCGACGGCCGGAAGCAGAACGTCGAGTGTGTCCGCGGTATCGAACACGGGCTCCTTGTCTTCCTGGAGGTCACGGTTGTACGCCAACGGCAAACCCTTGAGCGTTGCCAGCAAACCGGTGAGGTTGCCGATGACACGCCCCGCCTTGCCTCGTGCCAGTTCCGCGATATCGGGGTTCTTTTTCTGCGGCATGATCGACGAACCGGTCGAATACGAGTCGTGCAGGCGCACAAATCCGAATTCGCGGGTGGACCACAGAATCATGTCCTCGGCCAGTCGGGAAATATCGACGCCAATCTGTGCACCGATGTAGGCAAATTCCGCCACAACGTCGCGGGCACTCGTTGCATCGAGCGAATTATCGGCCGCGTGACGGAAACCCAAGCGGTGCGCCACGAGATCGGGGTCAAGCCCCAGCGTGTTCCCCGCGAGAGCGCCACCGCCGCCTTTCGCCCCGTGCTCGAGTTTACCCTGCCCA
>CAZRHP010000054.1:2804-3776 GCA_964599975.1 uncultured Gulosibacter sp. | reverse complement strand
GAGCGCCACCGCCGTAGGGCGACACGGTGGCACGCTTGCGCCAATCGGACAGGCGTTCGATGTCACGCACCAGGGGCCAGGCGTGCGCCAACAGGGTGTGGGACAAGAGCACGGGCTGAGCGTGCTGCAGGTGGGTGCGCCCCGGCATGATTGCCGCCGGGTGGGCGTGAGCCTGGGTGACGAGCGCGGCGATCGTCCGGTTCAGGGACGCAACCACCTTTGCGGCTTCGTCGAGCAGATACATGCGAACGAGTGTCGCGATTTGGTCGTTACGGCTGCGACCCGCGCGGAGGCGGCCGCCAAGTTCGGCACCGACCTCGGCGATCAGAGCATTTTCCAGTGCGCCGTGGACGTCCTCGTCCTCGTCGCGGGCGACCAATTCACCCGAAACGACCTTGGAACGCATGCGGTCAAGGCCCTGGAGCATTGCGTCGTACTCGGCATCCGTCAAGAAACCCGCCGCGTTCAACGCTGCGGCGTGCGCAGTGGAACCCGCGATGTCATAGGTTGCGAGGCGCCAATCGAAGTGCGTCGACTTGGACAGTCGCGCCAGTTCGCGGCTGGGGCCGCTGGCGAACCGGGCGCCCCAGAGTGCGCCCTCGTTGGTTTCACCCACAGTGTTGTGCGACATGAGTTACTTCCCCTCGGTCAAAACGAAATGCATCAGAGCCTTTTGCGCATGCAAACGGTTCTCGGCCTCATCCCAAATGACACTCTGTGGGCCATCGATTACCTCGGCGTCCACCTCGTATCCACGGTACGCGGGAAGGCAGTGCATGAAAAGCGCGGCGGGATCGGCGACAGACATGAGTGCGGGGCTGACACGGTAACCGCTGAAATTGCGCAGGCGTTCGGCCTTTTCGTCTTCCTTGCCCATCGAAATCCAGGTGTCGGTCACCACAATGTCAGCGCACGTTGCGGCGAGAGTGACATTGTCACCCACCCACACAGAGCCACCGGTCTCGGCAGCAA
>CAZRHP010000054.1:0-2794 GCA_964599975.1 uncultured Gulosibacter sp. | reverse complement strand
ACCAACACTTGCGTTTATGCTAGCGCGGCTTGTGCCTTCGCAACGACTGCTGCATCGGGCTGGTAGACAGCAGGAGTCGCCAGTCGAATGTTCATACCCGCAGTGGCGCACGCCAAAAGGTATGAGTGAGCCATGTTCGAGGCCCCATCGCCGATGAACGCTACGTTCAGCCCGGCGAGATCTCCCTTGTGCTCACGAATCGTCATGAGGTCGGCCAACAGCTGACAGGGGTGAAAATCATCCGTCAACGAATTGATCACCGGAACGGTCGTCCGGTCCGCCATTTCGTCCAGGGCGGACTGCTTATATGTGCGCCAGACGATTGCCGACACCATGCGTTCCAGAACCCGAGCGGTATCCGCGACGGATTCCTTGTCCCCCAGCTGGGAATCACCGGGCTGAATGATGAGCGGGTTCCCACCAAGGTCCGTGATACCCACCGAGAACGACACACGGGTGCGAGTGGACGTCTTGTCAAAGATCACCGCAACCGTCTGCGGGCCCTCGAGTGGACGGTATCCGTAACGGTCCGACTTCATGGCCAGCGCAAGGTCCAAAATCTGAGCCTGTTCGGCGGGTGTGATGTCGTCATCGCGGAGGAAGTGGCGAACCATATCTATCTCTTTTCGTATTCGGCAGGTCTCACGCAGAGACGACTTCGGTGCCGATGCCTTCGGGGGTGAAAATTTCGATAAGAACCGAATGCGGTTCACGGCCGTCAATCATGGCAGCCTTGGATACGCCGCCCTCGACCGCTTCAACACAGGCCAGCGCCTTGGGAATCATTCCTGATTCGAGGCTGGGCACCAAGGCGCGCAACTCGCTCGAGGTAATGCTCGACACCAGCGAGTCAGTGTCGGGCCAGTTAAGGTAAAGCCCCTGCACATCGGTGAGAATCACGAGCTTCTCGGCACCCAGTGCAACGGCGAGCGCCGCGGCGGCCGAATCCGCATTGACGTTGAGGCTCTGTTCCAGGTTTTCGATGTCCGGGGCCGTGGACGACACCACGGGAATGCGGCCCGCATCGATCTCGGCGAGAACCGCCTGCGGGTCAACCTCGATCACATCGCCAACCAGACCCAAGTCAACGGTCACACCGTTCTCTACGACAGTGCGGCGCTTGCCCAAGAACAGTCCTGCGTCCTCGCCACTGACCGCGGTCGCCAAGGCTCCATGCCGGTTGATGTGTCGAACCAAATCACGACTAATCGATCCCGACAACACCATACGGACGACGTCCATCGCTTCCGGCGACGTGTACCGGTATCCCGCACGGAATTCGCTTTCGATGCCGAGTCGTTCCAGCATTGCCGAAATCTGCGGGCCGCCGCCGTGGACAACGACGGGCTTGATGCCCACCGAACGCAGGTACACCATGTCCTCGGCGAACGACTGTTGCAGTTCCTCGGAAACCATTGCGTTCCCGCCGAACTTGACCACAACAATTTTTCCCGCGAAACGGCGCAGCCAGGGCAAGCTTTCGATGAGCACGCTGGCTTTCGCGCGGGCGGCTTCGTGTGTGCGAGTGTTCACTGTCATTAGCTGGAGTATGCGCTGTTCTCGTGTACGTAATCGTGGGTCAGATCGTTAGTCAAAATTGTGGCCGATTCCCCACCGGCGTGCAACACGATCTCGACGAGTGTGTGGCGCGGTGTGAGGTCGACGTCCTCCCGGGGACGGTCAGGCCCACCCTGCGTGCAGAGGCGTACTCCGTTAAATGACACATCGACGTTGTACGGGTCAAAGGCTGCAGAAGTAGTACCAATGGCGGCGAGCACCCGGCCCCAGTTTGCGTCATTGCCGAAAATTGCGGCTTTGAACAGGTTGTTACGGGCCAGAGAACGACCCACGTCGACGGCATCCTGCTCGGACGCGGCCTCGGTGACCACGATTTCAATATTGTGCGATGCGCCCTCGGCGTCGGCCTGCAGCTGGCGTGCCAAATCCTGGCAGGCGTCACGCAACAGAGCCGCGAACTCGGCGAAATCGGGGGTAACTCCGCTCGCGCCGCTCGCCATCACCGTGACCTGGTCGTTCGTCGACATACACCCGTCGGAATCGAGTCGGTCAAAAGAGTGGCTCGTGGCCTGGCGCAATGCGGCGTCCAATTGGGCGGCGGGAAGATCGGCATCGGTGGTGATCACCACGAGCATCGTCGCCAGACCCGGTGCCAGCATTCCGGCGCCCTTGGCCATCCCTCCGATGCGGTAGCCCGAACCGTCACGGACAACGGTCTTTGCCACAGAGTCGGTCGTCATAATGGCTTCCGCTGCTGCGGTGCCCCCATCCGCGGACAGTTCCGATACCAGTGAACCGATTCCGGCTTCGAGTTTGTCCCACGGGAGCTGTTCACCGATCAGGCCAGTGGAGCAGACGACGACATCGCCACTCGACAGGTCAAGCTGAGAGGCAACTGCCTCGGCCGTTGCGTGCGTGGTCTGGAATCCCTGCGCACCGGTGAAACAGTTCGCACCACCCGAGTTCAGGACAATAGCTGTCACCTGGTTGTCTTTGAGGACTTCCTTTGACCAGATGATGGGGTTCGCCTGGGCGCGGTTCGACGTGAACACTGCGGCGGCAGAATCCAGTGGCCCCAAATTGACAACCAGCGCCATGTCGCGCTTACCCGACGACTTGAGTCCGGCGACGACACCGGAGGCCATGAAACCCTGAGGGTACGTTACGGTCATGGTGCTACTCCTAACAGGGGAAGTGCGAGATCTTCGGGGAAGCCAAGGGCGATATTGGCGGATTGGATTGCAGCCCCCGCGGTGCCCTTCACCAGGTTGTCGAT
>CAZRHP010000053.1:0-6281 GCA_964599975.1 uncultured Gulosibacter sp. | reverse complement strand
GCTGTCCACGACCGATTGGAATCATGGCGTCGATTGCCTTGATACCGGTCTGCAGAGGTTCATGAACCGACTTACGGGCCATAACGCCGGGAGCCTGAAGCTCGAGTGCGCGGCGGCCTTCAGCCTTGATGTCGCCCAGACCGTCGATGGGGTTACCCAGGGGGTCAACAACACGGCCGAGGAACCCGTCACCAACAGGAGAGGAGAGAACCTCACCGGTGCGGAAGACTTCCTGGCCTGCTTCGATTCCGGTGAACTCACCGAGAACCACAACACCGATCTCGTTTTCATCGAGGTTCAGTGCGAGGCCCAAAGTGCCGTCAGCGAAACGAATGAGCTCGTTTGCCATAACGCTGGGCAGGCCCTCGACGTGTGCAATACCGTCACCGGCGTCAATGACGTGTCCGACTTCGGTCGACTTTGCCTTCGAAGGCTCGTACGACTTTGCGAACGCGCTCAGCGCCTTGCGGATTTCGTCCGGGTTGATTGTGAGTTCAGCCATGTTCTTCCCTAATAGGTGTGGCCAGCGCTAGCTGGCTAGTTTCGAGGAGAGTTCGGTAAGGCGCGAACGGATGCTCGCGTCAATAGTGTCGTTTCCGACGTTGATGTGAAGTCCGCCGACGATTGCGTCGTCAACGATGACATCGATGTGGTGATCGCGACCGTACTTAGCCGACAGAATCGCGGCGACACGGTCGATCTGCTTCTTGGACAGCGTGGTTGCGGAGGTGACGGTTGCCACTCCACGGCCCGACTGATCGGCCACGGTGCGCTCAGCAAAATCGATGAGCACGCGAGGGCGGCGAGCGCGAGGCTGGCTGACCAGGTGTGCGACGATTTCGGTGGTTGCCGGCGATGCGGAGCCCAGCACGGCAGTGGCCAGCGCACGACGCGCCGTCGCGTCACCACGCTTGGATGCCAGAGCGAGTTCCAGATCGGGGTTTGCGGCAACGGCGCGACCGAAAGCAAAGAGCTCCGCCTCGGTTCCGGCCTTTGCCGACGAAGCAACGGCACGGATGCCGATTTCTTCGATACCGGCGAGCAGATCGTCACCGCTGGACCAGCGGTGTGCCACCAGGGACTTCAGAAGCGTGAGCGCAACCTTGTCGGCACCGGCGAATGCGGCAGTAACAAGATCCTGCTTGGCCTTCGAGTCGGCGACCGGGTTGGCCAGAGCAGCACGAAGCGCAGCGTTCTCTCCAATTGCACGGCCAGCAGCAAGAATTGCGACACCGGTCGCGTGCTTTACTGCTGTGGTGCCAGCGAGCTCGGCGCGAGCCGAATCAACTGCTACTCGTGTTGCACTACCCATTTACTTCTTCTTCCCAGTCGATTCGAGGTCGGCGAGGTAGCGGTCAACCAGTGCAGATGCCTTCTTGTCGTCGGCGACGTGCTCGCCGATAACGCGACCTGCGAGGTCGAGAGCCAGAGTGCCAACTTCGGCGCGCAGCGACTGGATTGCGGCCAGACGCTCGGCTTCGATTGTTGCGTGTGCCTTGGCCGTGATTGCCTGAGCGTCAGCGGTGGCCTGGTCGCGCAGTTCCGCGAGGATTACGCCACCTTCGGCGCGTGCCTTGTCGCGGATATCTGCTGCTTCGGCGCGAGCCTCGGCGAGGAGCTGGTTGTACTGTTCAAGAGCGGCCTGGGCTTCTGCCTGAGCGTTCTCGGCCAGCGCAATGCCACCCTCGATCTTCTCGGCGCGCTCGTCCAGAGTTGCCTGCATGCGAGGAAGAACAATCTTCCAGAACAGGAACAGGACAATGGCGAACGGAATAACCGACCAAACAATGTCATACACCGCTGGAATCAGCGGGTTGGGTGTCGGTTCAGTAGCTTCCGACGCCCAAACGAGTGCGTTGAGCATGGGTGACTTTCTTAGCTGAAGATGAAGCCGGTTGCGATACCCACGAAGGCGAGTGCTTCGGTGAATGCAATACCGATGTACATGAGAACCGTGAGACGACCCTGGAGTTCAGGCTGGCGAGCAACCGACTCGATGGTCTTGCCTACGACGATACCTACGCCGATTGCGGGGCCGATGGCTGCGAGACCGTAGCCGACGGTTGCGATGTTACCTGTGAGTTCTGCGAGAACCATGGGGTTTCCTTCCGTTGGTGATTCGAGGTGAATCGGGGGTTTAGTGTTCTTCCGCCAGCGCGAGCTGGAGGTAGACGGCGGTCAAAAGGGTGAAAACGTATGCCTGGAGTACTGCGACCAGGATTTCGAACAGCGAGAAGACGATGCCGAAAGCGAGCGTGCCCAGTCCGAGCGACTTCACGGCCCATGCTGTGTCACCGAAGAACAGGAAGTGCGTTCCCGCGAACATCAGGACGAGCAGGAGGTGTCCAACGACCATGTTCATGAGGAGTCGCAGCGTCAGGGTGACGGGGCGCAGAACGAAGGTCGAAATGAACTCGATCGGGGTCACAACGATGTAGAACGCCGGCGGAACTCCGGGCGGGAACAGCGCGTTACGGACGAATGCTGCGGGGTGCTTGCGCAAACCTGCATAAATGAAGGCAATGTACGAAGCCACGGCAAGCACCAGCGAGATGCCGATTACCGAGGTACCCGCGATGTTGAAACCGGGGACGATACCGGTGATGTTGAGGAACAGCACCAGGAAGAAGATTGTGGTGAGCAGGGGAAGGAAACGGCGACCATCCTTCTTGCCCAGAAGGTCCTCGGCGATGTTGACGCGAACGAGGTCGAGTGACATTTCGATGAGTCCCTGGAAGCGGCCGGGAACGACCGTCATGCGGCGAGTGCCGAGCCAGAATACGAGGACCAAGACTGCAATCATGATCATGCGGATGATCATGATTCGGTTCATCTCGAATGGAGTGTCCGCGAACAGAATCGCTTCGGGGTAAAACTCCCAGATTGACGGGGCGTGGAACTGAACGCCGGTGGATTCACTCTCGGCAGCGAGCAAGGCGGAGCTGGCAGTCATGAACAGCGTTGTCTCCTGGTTCGGGGCGCCTTACAGCGCGGCGAGGGCATCAATCGGGTCTAGCCTAGCATGTCGACGACGGGGATTCGTGCACGATTGATGGCGAGTACGTCGCTGGTCAGCGCACCAATCACGGCGGCGATCAACGAGACAAAGGCCACTTTTTCGTCAACGACCGTTGAATCGTTTATGGCGAACGCTACGACGAGGAACAGTGCAAATTTCAGAAGCCAGCCGCCCAAAACCACACCAAAGAAGGCGCCGCTCACCAGAGAGCCGCCCGAGACCTTGAATCCCAGCAAAATACTGACCGCAGTGAAGCCGAGGAACACAAACCCGACACCAGATCCGATGAGGGCACCCCATACTCCGCTCCACTCGGCGACGAACCAGCTGATGACTCCCCCAATTACCGCGATTGCCAGAGAAACGAGCCCTCCCCAGCGCAGTGCAGTGATCAAGGCGCGGCGCGCAAGCTCGGTGGTGGTCGGCTGAGTCATTCGAAGTCCTCTGTTTCGGAAATTGTGGTCTTGCGACCCAACGGCAGGATGGTGAGAACCGTCGTCGTGATGAGTCCCACGACGAGCACGATGACAGCCACACGAGCGGGCACAAACATGAACAGGAAAACTCCGACGGCGACAACCGCTGTCCACGCATAGAGAATCAACACTGCCTGGAAATGAGTGTGCCCCATGTCGAGCAGTCGGTGATGGAGGTGTTTACGGTCAGCGGCAAAGGGTGAACGTCCCGCGGTGACGCGACGGGTGACGGCCCACACAAAGTCCACCAGTGGAATAACCAACACCGCCAGCGGCAACGCCAATGGAATAAACGCGGGAATCAGCTGACCGGGCATGATGATGGCGGGGTCGACCTGACCAGTGACGGAAATCGAGGACGCGGCCATGATGAGGCCGATGACCAGAGCGCCGGAATCGCCCATGAACATTTTTGCGGGATGCCAGTTGATGGGCAAAAATCCGATGATGGAACCACACAGAACGGCGGTCAGCATGCTGGCAAGGTTGAAATACAGGGTGTGTCCGGGACCCGTGGCCAACAGATAGGAGTAGACGAAAAAGACAGCGCCTGCAATCAGAGTTACGCCGGCAACGAGGCCGTCAAGACCGTCGATGAAGTTAATTGCGTTCATCACAAGCACCACACCGATGACCGTGATGACGAGGGACATCCCCGGTGACAGCAACAAAATCTGTTTGAACGGCAAACTCACGATCTGGATACCGCACCAGGCGATAATTCCCGCCGACAACAGCTGCGCACCCAGTTTGAGCATCCAGTCGAGGTCATAGAGGTCGTCAAGCACACCGACGACGGCCATCAGCAAAACCGCAATGGTCAGACCAAAAATGGGCAGCGGGTCGATGAACACGGGCGCAAACTTGGGGATCCCGCTCGCTACCGCGATACCAACCAGCAGACCCAACACAATTGCGATCCCACCGAGTCGTGGAATCGGCGTCGAGTGCACATCGCGTTCACGGATTCCGGGATAAATCCGGTATTTGTGCGCCAATCTGAGCAACAACCGTGATGCACCGAAACTGACAATGGCCGAAACCAGGCCGATCATGATGTACAGCAGCACGTTAGGCCTCGTCGATCTGGCCGAGAAGTTCCCGAATCGCGTCACGGGGAATAACGCCGTCACGCAGGATGCGCACCAACCCACCCGTCAGCGTGGGTGTGGCGTCCACGATGGTGGAACCGCTGCGTGAACCCGACGACTCCCCCGCATCCAGGTACACGGCGACCGAGTCACCCAGATAATCCCGAGCTTCATCGCACGTCAACGCGGCTGGTTCACCCGACAGGTTTGCGCTCGACACGGCGAGGGGCCCCGTTTCGCTCAGCAGTTCCAACGCGATCGGGTTGGCAGGCATTCGGACAGCCACAGTTCCGTGCGAGTCACCCAAATCCCAATTCAGGGTGCTGCGGGCCGGCACCACAATGGTGAGTCCGCCCGGCCAGAATTCCTGGGCCAGTGCTTCAATTTCGGGGGTCACTGTTTCCGTCAGCGCGGTCAGCGTGGGAATACCGGGGACCAAAACGGGCGGCGGAGACTGGCGACCACGACCCTTCGCCTCCAACAGCCTGGCTACGGCCTCGGGGCGGAAAGCATCAGCGCCCACACCGTACACGGTGTCGGTCGGAAGAACGATAAGTTCGCCGCGACCGATCGACATTCGGGCCATGCGCATGCCCTTCAGCAGCTCGGCCGAATCGGAACAGTTGTAGGTCGTTGACATCGTGGTCAGTCTAGCGGCGTCGGCTTACCGAACGGCGGTGATGGCACGCTCTCTGTGCAGCAGATCAGTCTGAGCGGCAACAAGGCGGAAACCGGCGTCTCGCGCGATGCGTGTGACCGCCTCGGATTGATCGTCACCGTGCTCTAACACGAGTGTTCCACCGGGACGCAACAGCTGAAACGCACGAGCGACAAAGCTGCGGATGTCCCTGAGACCGTCGGGTCCCCCATACAACGCCATGTCGGGGTCGTGCAGCGAGACCTCGGAATCTGCGGGAATTTGGGAGTCAGGAATGTATGGCGGATTCGTGACCACCACATCGACGGTCCCGTCGAGTTCAGTCAACGCCGTCGCGGCGTCGGCGGCAACCAACGTCACGCGACCGTCCCCGAATTCGTCGATATTTTGGGCCGCCCAGTGGCGGGCTTCGTCCGAAAGCTCAACGGCATACACCGTCGCAGTGGGGACTTCGGTGGCCAATGCAAGCGCCAAAGCGCCCGTGCCTGCACCCAGGTCGACGGCTATGGGTTGCGGAGATGGCACCTGCAACAGTGCCTCGATAGCCCAGCCGGCGACCAATTCTGTTTCCGGACGAGGGACCAGAGCCCCAGGTCCGACCTTCAAGACCAAGTGACGGAACGGTGCCGAACCCGTGATGTGCTGCAGCGGTTCACGCATCGCACGACGATCGGACCACGCAGAAATCGAGTCCCACTGTTCGTCGCTGAGCTCGGTACCCATGAAAGCCCGGGTCGCTACCTCGCCACGGCTCCACCCGCAGACGGCACCGACAATCAGTTCCGCATCGGCGGTCGCCGACGCAATCCCCGCGCACGCGAACCGCTCGGCGAGATCCGAAACTGCCTGCTTGACCGTGGTCACGGCTATGAGTTGTCGGCCAAAGCCTGAAGTCGTGCCTCTTCGTCCACCGCGATACACGACTCGATCATGGGATCCAGTGCGCCATTCATGACCTGGTCAAGGTTGTAGGCCTTGTACCCGGTGCGGTGATCCGCGATGCGGTTTTCGGGGAAATTGTAGGTACGGATTCGTTC
>CAZRHP010000052.1:0-6405 GCA_964599975.1 uncultured Gulosibacter sp. | reverse complement strand
TCAATGGATAGAGCATCTGACTACGGATCAGAAGGTTGGGGGTTCGAGTCCCTCCGGGCGCGCGAAATGAAAGCCTCGCTAATGCGAGGCTTTTTTCGCGCACAAACATGGTGATGCCAAATTTGTTCTTCACAAATGTTTGTGGAATTTCTTTTTGTTTTTAAACTGAAAAGTGTTGACCTTCGAAAGGACCACCATGATTCGTCTGGGAATTAATGCCCGACCTCGCACCACCTTGCGCGCCGCAGCTCTGTCGATCGCTGTCGCGATGTTGGCATTGGGCACCGGTGTGGGCACCGCACAGGCTGTGCCGAACCGCGTGAACGAGAAGGTCACCATTTGTCACCGCACTCACGCGACCACGAACCCGTATCGCAAGATCACGGTCAGCATGTCGTCGATCATCGGCAATGGCAACAGCGGCAATGGTCACGGTGGCGTAAACCACAACCCGTATTACACGGGCAAGCCCGTTTTTGACCCTTCGTTCTCGTACCCTGCAAACCAAAAGCAGTGGCAGGACATCATTCCTCCGTTCAACTATGTTCCACAGAACGGTAACCCTGGCACTTTCGCGGGCCAGAACTGGGACGCAATCGGTCAGGCCATCTATTACGGCTACACCTTGAACGGTGTTGACTATTCGGGTCTGTGCGGCAACATGAGCGCCGCGGACTTCTTTGTGTTGGAACGTGACGCGGCTCGTGCCGACAACCCGAATGCCAACAACGGTCAGCTGAACCAGATCGACAACGACGCACTTCAGGATCTGAAGGATCAGGAAGCCGACGAGGATGGCAACATCACCAGCGCAAACTCGCTGGATGATCTGCCCGACCCCGTTCAGAAGCCTCGTGGCCCTCGAGTTCCGGACCGTGTCCGCCAGTTGCAGGAAGAGCTCGATGTCGACAACAACGGTCAGTCCGAACTGACGCAGGCCATCGCGGGTATCGTCTGGTACGACGACGACGAGGACGGCGTTCAGGACTTGAGTGAGAACATGGTCGAGTCTGTCGAAATCGGTTTGATCGATCCCACAAGCGGTTTGGCGTTCACTCGTGCACGCACCGCCAGCTCGTTGTTCCCCGTTCAGCGCATTGTGTACACCGTGCTGACGGACGCTAACGGCTACTTCGAGATGCCCGACATCCCAGAGGGTGACTGGACTGTCGTGGTCACGACACCGGACGGATATTCCTACACCTATGACTCGAACGGCGCAGCAGATGGCGAAATGCCCGGCACCTATGTGCCTGCCGGTGGTGTCGGATTCGCGTACGCGGGTATCGTCCAGGACGACTCGGGATCGGGTTCCGGTGGAGGCTCGGGTAGTGGTTCCGGCAGCGGTTCAGGATCTGGTTCGGGCAGCGGTTCGGGTTCGGAATCCGAACTTGCCGCTAACGGCGAAGTTCTTGCAGAAACCGGTGCGGGTAACACTGTGATCCCTGCCGGCGCTGCAATCGCCTTGCTGGCTGTCGGTGGAATCCTCGTGGCGCTGCGTCGCCGCACTCGATAACCACATCGAATTCATTACGATGCCCGGAGCCGAAAGGTTCCGGGCATCGTTGCTTTCACCCGGCGAGCACCGAAGTCTGGCTCATTTTGTGTTGACAAAAAAACTCACCCTGTTATCGTGAAGAAAGTTCAACGAGTTTGCGGAACTGTCGTAATCACCAACACAGGAGTCACCGATGAAAAAGAACACCACGCTGTTAGCCGCGAGTCTCGTTGCCGCCCTGTCCTTGTCGGGATGCGCCTCGACGACCGACACCACCCCCGAATCGACCGGCGAAATCCCTGTCGAGAACTTCACCATCGCCACCACTCATCCCGCAATGGACGCATCGGTGGCTTTGGGGCTCGAGAACCCGATCGATTACCTTGCCCCCGAATATTCGGATTATGTCGCCGGAGTAATCGAAGGCACCATCACCGATGTCGAATACACCGTCGTCACTACCCAAGAGGGCGAGGATGACACCTTCGAGCTCTCGATCACCCACAGTGTGATGACTGTCGAAGTCGCGCGTTCATCGAACTCGGCCATCTCGGGAACAGTGACAGTGGTCACCAACGGCGCCTACCTTCCCGCAGGCGAGGGCCCGGTTGACGGATCCGTGTCGAACCCCGACTCGGGCGCGACGGTCGACATGTACCCCACCATCGGTGGAGGAAAGCCCCCAGTGGCAGGTGAAAAGGTCGTGCTCGTGCTGACCACAGCCGAAGGTGTCATGGCGCCACTCGCCGACTACCTGGTGGTCGGCTCGACCTGTGGACGATTCGTTCAGGGATCAGACGGCGTGTATGTGCGCGTCGATAGCGAGTCGGGTAACCGCGTGACACTCTCGGATGCATTCTTCGAGGCGGCATTCAGCTAACAAGTGCATGCCGACGATGCCCGGAACCGAAAGGGTCCGGGCATCGTCATTTCTAATCGGGGCACAAAGTCCCGTCACGTGGGGATACCCCCAGGGGTAACGTCGAATTGGGTCCACCACCCAGCCGAACCCCAAGGAGTCCGCATGAAAATTGTTGTTATCGGAGGTGTGGCCGGAGGTGCTTCGGTCGCCGCACGCGCTCGTCGTTTGGACGAATCAGCGGAAATCATCATGTTGGAACGCGGACACCATGTGTCGTTTGCGAACTGTGGGCTGCCGTATCACATTGGCGGGGTCATCACCGATCGGTCCCGGTTGTTGCTGCAGAACCCCGACTCGTTGCGTGAGTCACTAAACCTCGACGTGCGGTTGGGGTCCGAGGCCGTCGCCATCGACCGCACAGCCAAAACGGTTACCGTGCGCAATGTCGATACCGGCACCGAGTACACCGAAACCTATGACGCCCTCGCACTGTGCCCCGGTGCCGATGCCATCCGTCCGCCGCTGCCGGGAATAGACCTCCCCGAGGTGCACGTGTTGCGTCGCGTGGGCGACATGGACGCCATCAAGGCGGAACTCGATGCCGCGCTGGATGCCGCACGTGAATCGAAAACTCGTGTCAACGTCGCCGTGATCGGTGCCGGATACATCGGGCTTGAGATGGCCGAAAACTTAATTCACCGGGGTGCAACCGTTGAGGTCGTTGAACTCGCCGACCAAATCTTGCCGCCACTGGACCGCGAAATGTCAATCCCCGTCGAACACCATTTGCGATCTCGTGGAGTCCAGGTGCACCTGTCCACCAAGGCTGCCGCGTTCAGTCCGCGCGAAGGCGGCGGGCTTCATGTGGAGCTGGACAACATGTCCACCCTGTCGGTCGATATGGTCATCCTGTCGGTCGGTGTGAAACCGAACACTGCACTGGCTGTTGCCGCGGGACTGGAATTGGGGCCGCGCGGGGGAATCGCCGTCGACACACACATGCGGACCTCGGATCCGTTTATCTGGGCGGTGGGTGACGCTGTCGAAACCCCGCACACGGTGTTGCCGGGAACCTATTTGGCACCACTGGCGGGACCCGCGAACCGCGAGGCGCGAGTGGCGGCCGAAAACATGTGCGGCCGCGACACCGAATACCTGTCGACCCAGGGCACGTCGATTGTGAAAGTGTTCGACATGGTTGCCGGTGGGACGGGCGCTACGGAACGTCAGCTCACCGCGGCAGGCATGCCGTTTACCACCGCGCATGTGCACCCGTCCGGTCACGCCGGCTATTACCCCGGCACCGC
Source organism: uncultured Gulosibacter sp. (assembly GCA_964599975.1). Classification (GTDB taxonomy): domain Bacteria; phylum Actinomycetota; class Actinomycetes; order Actinomycetales; family Microbacteriaceae; genus MWH-TA3. The sequence goes on along the minus strand of CAZRHP010000052.1, from coordinate 2,738 downwards.
CAACATGGACTTGAAGGTCATTTTTGACCCGACGAACGGCAAGCTGTTGGGCGCCCAGGCCGCAGGTTTCGATGGCATCGACAAGAGGCTCGATGTCCTCGCCACTGCGTTGCGCGCCGGCCACACCGTGTTTGATCTCGAGACATATGAACTGGCGTATGCCCCACCGTTTGGTTCGGCAAAGGACCCTGTGAACATGGCGGGATTTGTGGCCAGCAATGTTGTGCGCGGCGATTTGGTGTTGTGGCATGCGCAGGACTACCCGGCCGCGATTGACGGCAAGAGGCTGATCGATGTGCGCACCGCCGAGGAATACGATATTTGGCATATTCCGGGCGCCGAAAACGTGCCGTTGGGTGACATCCGCGAGGCCAGCGAAAGCTGGGACCGCGCCACGCCCATCCGTTTGTATTGTGCTGTCGGATTCCGTTCGTACCTCGCCTATCGTGCGCTGGTGGGCCGCGGTTTCACCGACGTGCAAACACTGTCGGGTGGCTCGAACACGTTCAAGACGTTCCACGAAGTCGACCTCGATTTCTCGACACCGGTTCCCGCGATCGAAAATTATGCGGAAGCGGAATCCCTGTTCGTGATGCCTCCCGCCGGTTCGGGTGTGAGCATCGACCTCGACTGCACGGGCCTTGCGTGTCCCGGCCCGATCATGAAGCTGTCGGAGCAAATGAAGTCCGCAAATTCGGGCGACGAGATTGTCGTGCGCGTGTCGGACCCCGGCTTTGCAAACGACGCACCCGCGTGGGCCCGCAAGAACGGCCACGAGCTGGTGAACATCACACCCGAGGGCCCCGGGTACCGTGCCACGATTCGCAAGGGCGGCGCCACTGCCGCACACGCTGGTTTCACCACCCACTCGACCGGACCAGGAAAAACCACCTTTGTGGTCTTCTCGGGTGACCTCGACAAGGTGATTGCGGCATTCATCATCGCCAATGGGGCATTGAGCATGGGCGACGATGTCACCATGTTCTTCACGTTCTGGGGTTTGAACTCGTTGCGCCTGCGCAAACCACCGCGTCGACGCCACACACTGCTGTCAAAGGCATTCCTCGCCATGATGCCGGCAGGCGCGGACAAACTGACCCTGTCAAACATGCACATGGCTGGTGCGGGCACCCGCATGATCAAGTGGGTGATGAAGATGAACGGTGTGCACTCGCTGCCCGAACTCATATCCGAGGCCCAATCCAACGGCGCGCGAATCGTGGGGTGCACCATGACGATGGATCTTTTGGGTATCGCCCAGAGTGACCTGTTGCCCGGCGTTGAACTGGGTGGTGTCGCCACGTTCCTCGGCGAGGCATCCGAGTCGGGAACGACCCTGTTTATCTAAAAATGTGCGGTGTTGGGCCTGCCTCGATGCGCATTCGGGGCGGGCCCAACTTTTTTGTTCGCCCCAGCGAACATATGGCGGTTTTGCGAAATTTTTCGCCCCTCGATGTGAAACTGCGTGCCTAAACTTGGGATTTGGCACCGTCTGTCGCGCCTGCGAAAAGTGCCGCGTGGATCATCGAACCGCAAAGGAACTCCATGAAACTCTCCAAGGTACTTACCGCCGCTGTGGCGACGGCGAGCATGCTGGCAACCGGCCTCGTCGCTGTTGCCCCCGCATCGGCTACAGCAATGGGCGAAACCAAGTTCGACGCGAACTTGAACCGTGACTTTGACGCCTCGACCCCCGTCGTGGTGCGTCCCGGCGAATCGGTGGACTTGAGCATCAGCTTCACCATCGACGAGCGCTACTCGAACCCCGTCATCACTCCCGTGACCGACATCGCCGTCGGTGACGTGCTGACCTTTGACGCCGGAATCGTCAGCTCGGCAACTTTCATGAGCGGAAATTACTCGTGGTACGGCACGACAGAAGCAGGCAACGGTTGTTATGCGCCCATGGCGGCCATGGGCTACAACGCAAGCATTACCTGGTCGGCTGACGCGGAAGCCTGTGCTCTGAACTACATTTCGGTGTACCGCAACTACAGCTACACCAACACGACAAACGCTGATGTCAGCATTGCGGCGAACCCCACGTTGACCTCGACCGGGTCGACGACTGAATGGTTCGACACCGACGCTGGAGTGGGTGTCAACATGCACGCCACAATTCGGGTTTCCGACGTGACGTCGTACACCGCCACTTCGGCCGACAATTCGATGAACTTCGACATCAGCAACATCTGTGTCGCAAACACGTTGAGTGCCGGCGACCGCTTCGTCGCCCAGCTTGACGTGTCCAACGGTTCAGCAAACCTGGGTGATACCAGCGGAAACGGCGCGTACGTTAACCCCCTCAACGGTCGCGCCTATAACGGTAACTACAGCACCTTTCTGAACGACGAGATTGCGATCGCGTCGTACGAAATTCAGTCGAACCGCTACCTCATCAACACCGTCGCACCCCACGGGTTGACCGGAGGAACGGCTGTTGACATCGAGGGAACGGGCATCACCGAACTCGACGCTGTCGACAACACGTACCTGTACCGCCTGGACGCGGACACCCTGTACTTCTACCTCAGCGCCGCCGATATGGCCGAAACTGCAGTAAACGCAGGTACCGTGTCATTCGAAGGTCGCACCGGCTTCATTTACCCCGATGCTGCGAACAGCATTGTGGTTGTCGGTGGATCCCAGATTATCGACATGGTGGCCGGAGAGACCTACCAGATGGCAGTTGATGTGGTTCGCGCTGACGACACCTCGGTTTCGGTATCGCGCCCCTG
>CAZRHP010000051.1:0-6408 GCA_964599975.1 uncultured Gulosibacter sp. | reverse complement strand
CTTCTCTAAAGTCCATTCGAGAAACACGAAGGGGGTGTCGCACGCGACACCCCCTTCGTGCTGTGTGCTGCAGATTTACAGAACGCTGCGCAGGTATTCCACGCTGGCTCGCGCATCGGCGAGCGGGCCAGCACCGTCGCCGGGTTCGGCGGTGATGACGTTGTCCTGTTCGAGCACATACCAACCGGTGAAGCCGGCCTTGGTCAACGAACCGACGATGGTGGCGACATCGACATCGCCCTGGCCGAGTGGTGCATAGAGTCCCTCGGTGACACCCACGTAGTACGTGATCTCGCCCGAGCGGACACGCTCGGCTACGGGCAGGTTGACGTCCTTGAGGTGGACGTGCTTGATGCGGTCGGCGTGTTCGACCGCGAACTGTACGGGGTCGGTGCCACCGATCAGCATGTGACCGGTGTCAAAGCAGAATCCGATGTCGCTGCCCTCGAGCACTCGGGTAATATCGGCGCTGTCCTCGACCATGGTTCCCACGTGGGGGTGGATGACGGCGGTGACACCATAGGTCGCGGCGAGGTCGCGCAGGGTGCCGAGGTTCGACAGCATGGTGTCCCATTCGGCGTCGGTCAGGACGGGGCGGCTGTCGTAGCTGTCTTCGCCGCTTGATGCAGCGAGCACCATGACGGTTGCGCCGCAGGCCTTGAAGACTTCGAGTTCGGCGGTGATTTCGGGGACCGGGTTGTGGTCGGCCTTGTGCAGTACGACGGGCACGAATCCGCCCACGGCGCTCAGGCCTGCGGCCTCGAGTACGGCCTTGCGTTCGGCGGGGGCTTCGGGGAGGAAGCCCAGCGGGCCGAATTCGCAGGCGGTGTACCCGACGGACACCATTTCCGCGAGTACGCGGTCGCGGACCATCTGGTGTCCCCAGCCGGGAACTTCGCACACGCCCCACGAGATGGGGGCGCCGGCAATCTTTGCCTTCGTCATGTTCTGGACTCCTTGTGTAAGTGGTTAATCATCGTGTTGCTGACCCCCCCGACATAATATTTCGGTTTCGGTTCGGTAACGATGACAGTTTTTGTGTTGTTTAGTCCTAATGATAGGACATACTTACTTTTGTAAGAGGTCTTCCCCTTTGGACCGCTTTCAATCTCATTACTCAACGAAGAGAGGCACCAACAATGGCTATCAAGAAGCTCGCAGCGATCGCTGCAGTAGCTGCTCTGTCGCTTGCTGGTTGTTCGGCAACCCCCGCCGCAACCGAAACCGCGACCGAGAGCCCCAACGCAGACATCAAGGTTTGTGTTTACACCCACGGCGACGGCGGAACCTTCTGGTCGGTCGCTCAGAAGGGTGCAGAAGCAGCAGCAGCTGACCTCGGCATCACTCTGGACTACCAGGGCTCGAGCAACGACTCGGCCAAGCAGGCTTCGACCATCGACGCCGGTGTTTCGGGTGGCTGTGACGCCATCGCGGCTTCGGCTCCGGACCCCGACGCCATCAAGGACGCCATGCTCGCCGCTGACGCCGCTGGCCTCCCCACCGTCACCATGAACTCCGGTTCGGCAGTATTCAAGGACCTCGGTGCCATCACTCACATCGGTCAGGACGAAATCGTTGCTGGTCGTGAGGCTGGTCTGAAGTTCAACGAGCTCGGCGCAACCAAGATCCTCTGCCCCATCCAGGAAGCCGCAAACGTTGGCCTCCAGGACCGCTGTGCAGGTGCAGCCGAGACCTTCAACGGTGAAGTTGTGAACTTCAACATTGACGGTGGCCTCGCTGACGTTGCTGGTGCAGAAGCCAAGGTCGAGGCAGCTCTCGAAGCTGACCCCGCAATCGACGGCATCTTCGCACTGAACGCTGACATCGCAACCGGTGTTGCAATGCCCGCTTCGGAAGCAACCGGCCGCAACGCCATCATCGGTACCGTCGACATGTCGGCTGACGCTCTGACCGCGATCAAGGACGGCAAGATGGCATTCGCTATCGACCAGCAGCAGTACGCACAGGGCTACATGTCCGTCGTCGTTCTGTACCTGGCGCTGACCAACGCTCACGAGCTCGGTGGTGGACTTCCCGTCTACACCGGCCCCGGCTTCGTCACCTCGGACAACGTAGAGGCCATCATGGGCTACGTAGAAGCAGGTACTCGCTAGTCTCTAGCTAGATTCCTTGGGGTGGTTGGTGGAAGTCACTTCCGCCAACCACCCTTTCACTTACAGGAGAAAGTTACAAAGCTATGGCAGATAAGACTGCAACCAAGACCGATGAGCGCATCGGCCGGGTTTCGACTCTGACCAAGATGATGCGACGCCCCGAATTCGGCGCGCTGCTTGGTGCAATTGTTATTTACATCATGTTCGCTTCGGTGGACACCACCGGCATGTTCACCACGCTGAACGGTACCGCCGGTTGGACTGACTTCGCCGCACCCGTGGGTATCGTCGCCGTGTTTGTGGCGTTGCTCATGATCGCCGGCGAGTTTGACCTGTCGTCCGGCGTCATGGTCGGTACCGCGGGTCTGATGATGGGTATGTTCATCTCGGAGTGGGGCTTCAGCATTTTGCAGGCACTCCTCGCCACGCTCATCTTTGCTGCCATTGTCGGCTTTGTGAACGGATACCTGGTTATCAAGACTGGTCTGCCCTCGTTCATTGTGACGTTGGCTACCTTCTTTGTCCTCAAGGGCGCCAACCTCGCTGTCACCAAGATGTTCACCGGCACCGTGCGTGTTTCGGGTGTGGACAAGGCGGAAGACTTCGACATGATGCGCGAATTCTTTGCCACCACCTTCACCGTCGGTGACGCGGAATTCCAGATCACGACCATCTGGTGGATTGGCTTCACGATTTTTGCAACCTGGTTGCTGACTCGCACCACCTTCGGAAACTGGATTTTTGCATCCGGTGGTGACGCGAACGCCGCACGTAACGCCGGTGTTCCCGTTGCTCGCACCAAGATCACACTGTTCGTCATGACCTCGGTCGCCGCTGCTCTTGTCGGCGCCATGTTCCTGCTGCGCCTCCGCGGCATGCAGGCGGGTCAGGGTGTCGGCCAGGAGTTCTACTACATCATTGCTGCCGCAGTGGGTGGAACCTTGCTGACCGGTGGTGCTGGTTCGGCGATCGGTGCCTCGATTGGTGCCGCCATCATGGGCCTCGCCGCTATCGGTATCCCCTACGCATTGTGGGACCAGGACTGGGTTTCGACCTTCCTTGGTGTCATTCTGTTCTCGGCCGTTATGGTCAACACCTTTATTTCTCGTCGCGCGAGCGGAGCACGTAAATGAGCGAAAACACTGTAATCCCAGCCCTCGAGCTTGACCGCGTTGGCAAGGCTTTCGGTAACGTCATCGCACTGAACGACGTCAGCCTGCGCGTTAACCCCGGTTCCGTCACCTGTGTTTTGGGTGACAACGGCGCCGGTAAGTCGACTCTGATCAAGATTCTGTCGGGCGTGCACAAGCACTCCACGGGTGACTTCCGCGTCGAGGGCGAATCGGCGGACTTTAACTCGCCTCGTGACGCACTGGCCCGCGGTATCGCAACCGTGTTCCAGGACCTCGCCACGGTTCCCCTGATGTCGGTCTGGCGCAACTTCTTTATTGGCAACGAGCCCACCAAGTGGTGGAAGCCCCTCGGCTTGCTCGACGTCAAGAAGGCCAAGACCGTCGCGAAGGAACAACTGCTGCAGATGGGCATCGACCTGCGCGACACCAACCAGCCGATCGGCACCCTCTCGGGTGGTGAGCGTCAGGCCGTCGCTATTGCTCGTGCCGTGTACTTCGGCGCAAAGGTGCTCATCCTCGATGAGCCCACCAGCGCGCTCGGTGTTCGTCAGTCGGGCATCGTGCTGAAGTACATCCTTGCGGCGCGTGAACGTGGAGTTGCTGTGGTTTTCATTACCCACAACCCTCACCACGCGTTCCTCGTGGGTGACCGTTTCTACCTCTTGAACCGCGGCCGCATGATCGCCGAGTTCGAGCGCGGGAACGTCGAACTCGAGCAGCTGACTCAGGCCATGGCCGGTGGCGCTGACCTCGAGACCCTGACGCACGAAATCTCGATCATCCGTAACTAGCGGAAATCGTCAAGGGCCGGCATCCACTGGATGCCGGCCCTTGTTCGTTGAAACGTGCGGTCGTTATTTTTCGACCAGAGTGACCTCGAACGAATACAGATCGGGGCGGTAGCAGTGCGAACCGAATTCGATCGCTTTGCCGCTGTTGTCGAACGCGGTGCGTTCCATGGTCAACAGGGCCGAGTGTCGGTCGATGTCGAGCAGCTGGGTGTCCTCGGTCGTCGCCGTGCGTGCCGAAATCCGCTGCTTGGCGACGCGAATGGTGACGCCGCGCGATCGCAGGATTTCGTACAGTCCCTGCGCCTCGAGGTCGCTGGCGGTGATATCGGTGAATTCGGCGGGCAACCAGTTTTCGAGAACCGATACGGGAACGCTGTCGGCGAGGCGCACGCGACGCACATGCAGCACAGGGCTGCCCTCGGGGACGGCGAGACGGTCGGCAATCAATTCGTTGGCCTTGCGGATGTCGGCGGACAGAATTCGGGTGCTGGGCTTCTGGCCGCTCTGCTGCAGGTCCTCGTAGAGCGAGGTCAGTTCGACGCCACGGGTGACGCGGCCGTGTACGACCTGGGTGCCGATTCCACGTCGACGGACGAGAAGGCCCTTGTCGACGAGGTCTTGGATGGCGCGGCGAATTGTGGGGCGGCTGAGTCGCAGTCGTTCACCGAGTGCAACCTCGTTTTCCAACCGAGCGCCGGCGGGCAGGGTGCCGTCCATGATTGCGTTTTCGAGTCGCTGCGAGACCTGAAAGTACAGGGGGATGGGGCCCGACCGGTCGAGTCCCGAAAAGATATCGAGCGTGAGAGCTTCGTTGTCGTCCGCCATCGGAGGCCTTTCGCGTGGGGGTGACAACCCCGGTACTTTGTCACTTTGTACTGACATTAGCATAAAACGGCAGTTTCGTGGTGTAAGCGTTTGCAGTTCTACGCTGAGGTAATGCACCAATTTCGCGCGTACCTTCCCGCGCTGTTCTCGGCCATCTTCTGGGCCACCAACTTCGTCTTCGCCCCCTCGCTCGTCGCCGCGATCGGACCCATCCAACTGACCGGTGCGCGCTGGATCATCGCACTGTTGCTGTTGGTGCCGCTCGCGCTGATCATCGAAAAGCCCAGACTGCGCCTCGTGCTGTCGGAATGGAAACTGCACCTCGTGCAGTCCCTGCTGGGGTATGCGGGATACGCGATGCTGCTGTACTACGCGCTGACCACCACCTCTCCCGTGACCGCTGCGGTACTGGTTGCGCTGAACCCCGCCGCCATCGCCGTGGCCGCCCGATACGTTCTGGGCGAACGAATCTCGACCCCGGGCAAGATCGGCATCGCCATCTCGTTTGTCGGCGCCCTCGTCGTCGTTCTGGGCAGCGGGGTCAACGGCGACATCAGCTTCAAGACCGGCGACGCCTTGTTGTTGCTCGCCACGGTGTTGTGGACGATCTATTCCATGATCGCACCCAAGCTCACCACCCCGCCCGTCACCGCGACCGCCACACAGGCCGCCATCTCGAGCCTCATCATGTTGCCCATCATGGGAATCGACGTGGCGCTGGGTAACGCGGGCTGGCTGACGCTCGACGCGCCGACCTGGTTGGGCGTGTTCTGGATTGGACTCATCCCGTCGGCCGCCGCCTACTTCCTGTGGAATATGTCGGCCGAGACCATCGGGGCGACGCGCACCGGTTCATCCATCAACCTCATCCCCGTCTTCACCGCGATTCTCGTCGTCCTCATGGGCGGGGGAATCGGGCTGTGGCAGGTTGTCGGAGGCGCGCTGGTGTTGTTCGGCGTCAGCCTGTCCGGCTCCAAGCCCAAATCCCGCAACTAGTAGACTTGCCACTTGTGGCTCTTACTATTGGAATCGTCGGACTCCCGAATGTCGGCAAGTCGACCCTGTTCAACGCGCTGACGCGCAACAACGTTCTCGCAGCGAACTACCCGTTCGCGACGATCGAACCCAACGTCGGAGTCGTGAACCTTCCCGACCCGCGCTTGCAGGTCCTGGCCGACATCTTTGGTTCCGAGCGGCTGCTGCCCGCACCCGTGTCGTTCGTCGACATCGCCGGTATCGTCAAGGGCGCATCCGAGGGTGAGGGTCTGGGGAACAAGTTCCTCGCCAATATCCGCGAGGCCGACGCCATCGCCCAGGTTGTCCGCGGTTTCGTTGACGGCGATGTCGTCCACGTCAACGGCAAGGTCGACCCTGCCGATGACCTCGACACCATCAACACCGAGCTGATCCTCGCCGACATCGAAACCCTCGACAAGGCCATCGTGCGCTACGAAAAAGAGGTCAAGGGCAAGAAGATGGACCCCGAGGTGCTGGACGCCGCACAGAAGGCCCGCACCCTGCTGGAGTCGGGAACGACTCTGGTCG